>NZ_JADGIN010000003.1:0-416860 GCF_016106655.1 Psychrobacter sp. NG27 | reverse complement strand
ATAACCTCAAATATATCATCTTGCTTCGGCTATCACCCCTCCTTCAATTCCTCAGCATACTTTTTGATACACCACCAAATTATTTTCTCTCAAAAGGTATACCCCAAGGGAACCAGTTATTTCACCCCAAAAACCTATTAACAGACTACTCAAAACAGACTGGTATAATGGAACCACTTAAAAAATTCTAATAGACATAGGATTTTTCTCGATGCAAAACATTAAAAAGCAGACCACAATATCGAGCCTAGACTTTAATAATCTACGCAAACTCATGGATGCCTTAATTAATCTAAAAAAAATTGATGATCTAGATTCTCTTGATGCAGATTACAGTTTTGAATGGCAAGAAGATGCCAATGAGATGATTGATGGCATCAATAAGTATGTATAGCAAACATTAGCTAGCCTAGAGGCAGAGAGCTACCAAAATGCTTTCTATAGTCTGACTTCCTTGAGAATACGCCTACAGAATTTAAATGGCACAATAGATGGGATCACTAACGATGTCATCTTAATGAATTGTGATAATGAAGAATTCACTTGGCCACCATTGAATGAAGAATGTCGCCTTCTTGAGTGATGGCGCGAGCCTTGATACTCTGTGACCTGTCTTGTGTTTAGGGCTTGTTGACGATGCGGCTGCCAAAATTTTGCTTTGCTGATAATCTTATTGGTTGTTGTCTGGGCAGATAGCAGTGCTTGCTCTAGCGTCTGTAGAAACCAAATTAGCCATTCAGTCACATCCGAGTCACCTTTTTGTGTGCGCTCTAGTATTTAGGCCGACATACTTAGGTCATATTGCATAATTCTTCTCAAAAAATGCGGTGATTAACAATGCTATTCAATGCATATTATGCGGAGATTATCGCGGTTATTCTATGCATTCTACGTGTATAGGCGCATGTTCATGGAAATAATAGCGTATGTACGTTTCGGTTTGGTGATAAAGAACAGTCATCAATCAATTTGACTACGATCAGGATAAATTAAGACGAATATAGGTCAAATACACTGCTTATGTTTACACCATGCAAGGCATTGATGCAAAAAACTCAGTAAGGTTATCAATAACCTTGAAATAGGGTAGGATAAATGACTAAGAATAAGATAAACTGCCTCCGCGAGCGTTGACTCGGTTCAACGCATTTCAGATTGAGCAGCGATATCTTATTACTAGAAAGCAAAACCCCAATAATAAAGAACGTTGATAGCAGTGACAGAATCAGCTGTCATAAGTATTTTTGCTAGATTAATTATGAAAGAACACTTTATACAAGACCATTGATATTAAGGCACATCACTATGGAAGAAGTACCAAATACTATAGAACAAAGACCCGTATTCATGCCCAAAGTCAACAGTGACAATTTGGTAAAAACAGACATGGTTATGTTTGAGCGGCATGTGGGATTTGCGAGCAGACAAAAGAAAAAATCCATCAATGACCTGCAACAAGTCATTCGCAAAAAGTATGGATTTAAGCAAGTACTCGAGCTCTCTAGCAAGTCTGGCAATAAGCTAAGTTTTCCACTAAGCCCGTTCAGCTTACAGATTACCGATGAGCATGATGGCAATCCATATAGTGTCGAAAACGCCTTTCAAGCCAGCATGATCTTTGAAGATGGTGGTCCTTATATTGATTTACTGACAGTAGCGCCAAGACAAGCCCGCAAAGATGAACGACTCACAACCTCAGGTGAGCTCATTGGCTATAATTACTTTGGTATGGAGTGGGGCGTAGAGCCATTGACCACGTTTTATGACTGGCTGTACGTGAATGCTCTAAAGCAAAACCCTCAGCTACATGAGGAAGTGATTCAATATCAAGGGTTCACTGATATCACTTTTAATCCTAAGAAGTCTATTCATAGTGCAGCGTATGCGTTAGCGTTATTTGTGGCGCTACATAAACGAGAGTTGCTCGAAAATATTGAAGATCCGATGACATTTTATGACTTATGTAATGGTTTCAAAATCAGTAATACTGAGCATCTGTTGGAAGATGGTTGGGTTTAATGCTCAGCCCACCACTTAAATTTGTGCGTTAATACCCAGCAGTTGACCGATAAATACGCTATCGCTCAACTGCTGGGTATCTTTATTGCTGATCAAGATACCCATCTCAAACGCTGTAGAAAACCAATCGGAAAATCTAGGCCGTATGCCGCCAGTACGCTTTCACGATCACATCCGCTCGGCTCAAATCAAACCGCGCTCTTAGCTTATCTCGAACGGCTTTGACAGTACTAGCTTCTAGTGCGCCCCACACCTTATCAATCTGTATAGCATGCCGGCTCACATAATCACTCAGCTTGTCATCAATCACTGTGGCCAAGTCTTGCCCTAAGCTTGTTTGGTTTGCAGTTATGTGTAGTACGGTTTTCATACCTTTAGTACTATCAACACCTTCAATACAGTCGCTACTACTAACGCGACTGCGTATTTTCACATCATCAAAATAGCTCTGATCAGCTATGTCCTGCGTGACACAAATGATTAGTGGTGGCTTAGGGTTATTCCATAGCTCCAGCAATCGTGCAGCTGTTGGCATTGATGTCTCATCGACAATCAGTACCGCTTGTCCGTCTCTTAAATGCTCAACCTTTTCAGGAAACTCCCGTTTGGTAACGATGGTATCGCCTGCTTGTAACGACTGAGCCCAGTTGCCGCCCGGCGTATCTCCATGTAAAAAAACATCGACCCATGCTCGTATACCATCATCGGTATGCCATGCTTTTCTTAGCGTGTAATAACAGTGAGGACGAGTAGAGCGTACGTTATTTTTTTCATTGTCATTAACTGCATCGTCATCAGCTTTATTTTCATCAATGCTGTCAGTCATCAATGCCTTCGTTGTCGCATTGTGCTCTAAATCAAATAAGTATGCGTAACCAGCTTCGTTGATAGGTACTGATATCGAGCTTAGTGCGCCGTTAGTATTTCTTAATTGAACGTCATCATTTAGTTGAGCGTCATTTAATGACGGCATGCTCAACTCAAGGCGCAGCATATTTTTGCTGACGTTATAACTGCTTCGCACCTCAAATACTTGTTTGGTCAGTTTGATGGTTTTTTTGCCCAGCTTTTTGTCTGCTCTTTGTTTGAGCAAAATATATTGGGTTTGTAAGTCATCAGGATGGGTAATGGGTGCGGCAAAAGTAATAAAGAAAGCTTGGTCACGTAGGTTATTATCTTGAGAGACTAGCGGCTGCTCTAGGTGTTTTGGGTATGTTTGTAATGCGATACCTTCAGCGTAGATCGCTGTAATTTGTGCATCTACGTGATTTAATTCGGCTGTAGGTATAGAGGTAAATGCACTCAAAAATCCAAGTAGCTCATCAAGATGCTCTTCATTGATATGAGCGATGATGTCGTCTATTTCAGGGGCATCCAATAGAGTATATGAATTGTTTTGCTTATAAAGGAGGTTTTCAGTAGGTAAGAGGATATTGGCCATTTTAATACTCATAAAGAACAGTAAGTTGAGAAGTGGAGCCTTCTATTTTAGTTAATGATAATTGTTTTTATTATCGTTTACGAGTAAAATCAACTTTTATTGTCGTTCTGGCCTTAATAAAGCGATTGCCATCGACCCTACTTTCTTCAATTTTTATCAAAAATGAGTGCTTATATGCTACGTGCAAACCAGCTGACCATCAGCCGTCAAGGAAATACTCTATTAGACAATGTGAGCTGTGATATTGATACCAATCAATTAGTGGCTTTGGTTGGGCATAATGGGTCTGGCAAGTCGACCTTGATTAAAGCATTGGCAGGCGAGATGGCAAGTAGTAGTGGCGATGTCACATTAGACGAGCGCAGCATCAATGATTACGGCAACAAGGAGTTGGCGCGGCAGATGGCATATTTACCGCAGCAACTACCTGAAGCGGCTGGATTCACGGTGCGTGAGCTGGTCATGCTAGGACGCTACCCACATCAAAAATGGCTACAAAAGCCCACCCAAATAGATAAAGAAAAAGTCGCACAAGCATTAAAGTTGACTCAAACCGAAGCGTTTGCTGATCGAATCACGGCCACACTATCAGGCGGTGAGCGCGCGCGTGCTTGGCTCGCCATGTGTCTGGCACAGGATACCCGTTACCTATTGCTCGATGAGCCACTTGCTGCCCTTGATATGCATTATCAAATCGAGGTCATTCAGCTTATTCGTCGTTTGGTCGATGAGCAAGGCTTGAGCGTGGTGATTATTATCCACGATATCAATTTGGCCGCGCAGTATGCCGATCGAATCATCGCACTGAAAAATGGTCAGGTATGTCACAACGGCGATATCGCCAGTACCATGCAACCTACCGTGCTACGCGATATCTTTAATGTCGATATGCAGCTGCTCAGTCACCCCATTACTGGACAGCCTGTCGCAGTCGCTTAACGTCTTACTTTTGCTCCCTTTTTTAATTCGCCTACAAAGATATGCTTCTATGCCTCCCATTTTTTGTACAGAACAATCATCTAAACGTTCAATAGATACACCTAAGCCAGTATCAGTGACGTCATTGACAACACTGAAATGGTTCGCGCTCTCATTGTGCTTGATATTGACGGCCTGTAATAACCAGACGTCCACACAAAACAGTACCGATCAGCTCGATGAATTACCATCAAGCATTACCTCAGCAGCAGAAAAAAGTGATAGCGATAGGATGAATATCGCCTCTCCTGACTGGGGCAATGCGGCGACGTTGACAGCGATGGGGCATGCACCAATTGCGACAGGTGATATAAGGGTTTGGGATAGATGGGTTGGAAGCCCTAAACTGCCATCATCAACCGTAGATTTGGGCATCCGCTATCAGCCCAATGCTGAGCTAATTGCCCAACTGCCTGTTGATATGGTGATAGACAATTACTTTTATGAGCATGCGCGTAACTTATATGGTGATGTGCCTGCTGAGTCTGTGATGTCTGCGGCAAAAGGAGAGATAGCAACGTGGGCGGACTATACCGAACCGACGCGAGAGCTAGGTGCACTCATTGATAACCCAGAGATGGCTGAAGACTATATTGCACAAAGTCAGAAAGAGATACAGCTAGCCAGTCAGCAATTGCAGCAGCGTTATCCAAGAGTCAAAAAGTTTGCGGTGGTGCAGTTTTCGGATGCTAACAATATGCGTATGTATGTGGCAAACAGCTTATTTCAACCTGCGTTAGAGCAGATGGGTAGAGAGCTTGTGGTATTGGGCAAAGGCAATAATTGGGGATTTGTGCCGATACGGATGGGAGATTTGGCGCAATTAGATGATGAGACTTGTTTATTAATTATCGACCCACTCAGTCCAATCACTAGAGCTGAAATTGATGACAGCTTGATTTGGCAGCGCCTGGGTTATGGCAATACCCGCTGTGTAGGTGAGCTACCTCCAGTATGGATTTATGGCGGTATGTCGTCATTGGTAAGCCTAGCAAATAACTTGTCAGACGTTTCATTAAAAGGCGGGGATGTACTATGAGCGCCAATATAAATACTCACAACAATCCTATCAATAACCACACCGACAGTGCTCATACGATGACATCAGCTTCTGAAACCGTAACGACTCCAAAATCATTATCGTCGCCATCTTCATTGACGTCATCAAAACAGTCATCATCACCACTGAGTCAGCCACCCAATCAACCCAATCCCCAGACTTCTTTGTTTGCCAGTATGTCTTGGCGACTATGGGCCATGCTCATCGGACTAGCAGCGTTGTCGTTATGGAGCAGTTGGGTGCTACTAGATCAGCAGTGGACACGCCCAATTTGCGATTTGCTCATACCAAGCTCGCAACTGGATATTGCCAGTATGGCGATACAGCTGCATATAGTGGCGACCAGCGTGGTGGCGTTGTTGGCTGGCGGGCTATTAGGTGTGGTCAGTATTTTGCTACAGCAATTGGTAAAAAATCCCTTAGCATCCGATACAACGCTAGGTGTGGGCGTGGGTGCACAGTTGGCCATGCTCATCGTCACGTTATTTTTGCCAAGCTTGGCCATTTATGGTGGACTTTATGTGGCCTTTGTGGGGGCTATCATCAGTATGGGCCTGGTATTTGCCTTATCAGCACCCAGTCGATTTAATCCATTGATTTTGATATTGGCCGGTTTGGTGGTCAATATTCTGCTGGCCGCGGTGGCCAATGTACTGGTGTTGTTTTTTGCTGAGCGTAGCAATGGCATGCTGTCATGGGCGGCTGGGTTTTTGGCACAAAACAGCTGGCATACCAGTATCGCGCTAGTCATCACTGCTATTTTGATGGCGGTCGTATGTCTACCATTACTAAAGCCATTAACGCTGATGAGCCTAGATGACACGCAGGCAAAACGTCTGGGTGTGCCTATTAATGGCATTCGTGCACTTGTTGTGCTGGTTGTTGCCGTTGTGACCGCCTTAGTGATTAGCGAAGTTGGTTTAATTGGTTTTATTGGTCTTGGTGCAGCAAGTTTGGTCAATGCGCTGGGCATCTCTGCTATTGGTAAGCGTTTGGCCACTGCCTTTGGATTGGGAGCACTTCTGTTATTATTGACCAGCAATGTCGCATTACTGCTTGAGCCGATACTTGATATGCAGATTCCAGCTGGTGCCATGACAGGCATCTTGGGTGCACCGTTGATTATTTGGCTAATTTTACGTCAGCGCCGCGCGCGGATAGAGACAGTGACGCCGATGCTTACAGGTAAGCATACCTCCATTGCATTTTGGCGATGGGGCGCTGGTGTGCTCGCCCTTATCCTGCTGGCTTGTCTGTTTGTGCAAGATATCAATGGGTGGGGACTCAGTACGGACTGGGCACTCACGCAGCAATACCGCTTGCCTCGTAGTTTGAGCGCTGCTGCCACAGGCTTGATGCTAGCAGTGGCCGGTGTGCTACTGCAAACCTTAACGCGTAACCCCATGGCCAGTCCTGAGGTGTTGGGGGTCAGTTCTGGCGCGGCACTTGGGGTTATTTTAGGGTTTTTATTATTACCAAGTTTAGGGCTATCCGCTGGCGCAGGGACGTTGCTGGTTTCAGGACTCTCAGGTGCGATGGCTGTGCTGCTATTGATTATTTGGCTAGCACGCAGGGTGAGCTCAGGTTATTTATTATTAGTAGGTATAGGTATTGCCGCCATGATGGACGGGGTGATGCATATGGTCAAGCTCTCAGGAGATCCGCGTCTAGAAGCAATGCTCAGCTGGCTGTCAGGGACAACTTATAGCGCCCAGCCCAGTACGGTATGGTATCTCATTGGTATTGCCGCTATCTTATTTGTACTCAGTCTACTGCTGATAAAACCCTTGCGTGTCCTTGGCTTAGGCACAGGTGTGGCGCGTAATCTAGGTGTGGCAGTCACGCCCGTTACCTTGTCACTACTGGCACTAGTAGCAGCGCTTAGCACAGCCAGTACGCTTGCCGTTGGCCCATTGAGCTTTATTGGTTTAATGGTGCCGCATTTGGCTACTTCGCTAGGCGCTGTAAAGCTCGAACGGCAATTGCCATTAGCTGCCCTCTTAGGGGCAGGGGTGATGGTGATAGCAGATTGGATTGGCCGTTATGTTATTTTCCCTTATGAGCTGCCTGCTGGCACGATTGCGGCGATTATCGGTGGTGGCTACTTCTTGTGGCTCATTCGTAAGGTTCCAGCTTCAGCCAATAGATAACCGCCGTTTTAGATAGTTACTGGCAAATGATTTAAGCGAGCACAGATAGTCCAAAACTATCTGTGCTGGGTAGCTGTGCGCCGCTGATTCGTTAACGGTCTGTGATGGTTTTCTTCATCTTTAGTTCATCATTCTGAACTTCACGCTAACAGCTCTCTTTATCGTGTTCATCTACCGAAAAATTCGCAAACTGGGTTGACAGTCAATCATTGCTAGTAGATACTACGCTCCATAAAAGATAATGATTATCATTTACATTATCATTTAATATAAGCGAATGATGTTTTGAGAAGTAAGTACCAACACTTATTTTTGAATGTTTATCCAAGACGACTGACAATAACAAGGCTGAAGCTATGGACACGATCCTTTTAGACAAACCACTTGATAACGAATGCTACTTACACCGTCAAGAACAATTTGAATCGAAGGTTCGCAGTTATCCACGTAAGCTACCTTTTGCGATTCAATCAGCCAAAGGGGCGTGGATTACTGATGTGGAAGGTAATGAGTATATCGACTGCCTATCAGGTGCTGGCACGCTGGCACTTGGACACAATCATCCCGTAGTCATAGAAAGCATCAAAGCGCTATTAGATAGCAATCTACCGATGCATACATTGGACATTACTACACCTTTAAAAGACAAATTCAGCGAGTTCATGTACAAACTACTCGCCACCAATAGCGATGAGTATTGCTTGCAGTTTTGTGGCCCGACGGGTGCTGATGCGGTAGAAGCGGCTATTAAACTGGCCAAACAAGTCACGGGTCGTTCAGGTGTTGTTAGCTTCAGCGGTGGCTATCATGGCATGACACATGGCGCGCTGGCGGTGACAGGGAACTTGGCACCTAAACAAGGTATCGAAGGTCTGATGAGCTCGGTACAGTTCTTACCTTATCCCAATATGTATCGCTGCGCGTTTGGCTTGCCTTTTGAGCAAAGCATTCATGCCCATATGAGCTACTTTGAAAACTTCCTAAAAGATGTAGAGAGTGGCGTGGTAAAACCAGCTGCAGTCATCTTAGAAGTCATACAAGGAGAAGGCGGTGTCAACCCTGCGCCCATAGAGTGGCTGAAGCATGTGCGCCGAGTGACAAAAGAGCTGGGCATTATGCTGATCATCGATGAAGTACAAACCGGGTTTTGCCGTACCGGACGTTGGTTCGCTTATCAATATGCTGATATTGATCCCGACATGATTGTGATGTCAAAAGCAATTGGCGGTGGGCTGCCACTTGCGGTACTGGGTATCAAAAAACAATACGATGTATGGCAAGCAGGCAATCATTCTGGCACGTTTAGAGGCAATCAATTAGCCATGGCGACTGGCCTGGCCACTCTCAATTACTTAAAAGACAACAACGTTGCTGACTATGTTTTAGAAATAGGTGCATGGTTCATGGCGCAGTTAAAAATACGCCAACAGCGCTATCCAAAAATGGGCCAAGTCAGAGGACGTGGTCTCATGATTGGCATAGAGGTTATCAATCCTAATCTACCTAAGCAAAATGACGGTAGCTATCCAGCAGACAGTGATGTGGCTGCCAAAATCCAGCAATCATGTTTTAAGCATGGATTGGTGATTGAAAAGGGCGGGCGCGGTGGCACCATACTGCGATTATTGCCGCCACTCAATATAACCAAAAATGAGCTGCAGCAAGTCTTGCAGAGGCTTGATATGGCGCTAGAGGACAATCAATAGTCTTGCCAGCGCTTTAGCATGATTCACACATTTATAAAAAACTCTGATAACAACTCTAATAATAAGTCACTTATTTGCGATTTATACAATCGTGGAATAAACAAGTGAGGACATTTTGCATTTATTAAATCAGCAAACCAGTGAGCAATATGTCACGCATATGCAAAAAACCAGCGCTGTCATCAAACAGTGGCTAGACGACAATAACGTCTATTTGGGCGGCACACCGCAACAAGTGCAAGTAACCAATGCCTTTAGCATCCGTGAACAAGGCCGAGACATCGACACGATACTCGCTGATATTCAAAGTAAGTTTTTACCCAGTTGTGTGTCAACTGCCAATGCGAATTGCTTAGCGCACTTACATCCACCCACACTGGTCATCGGTCAGATTGCTGAGATGATTATCGCGGCTACTAACCAAAGTATGGACTCGTGGAATCAAAGCCCAGCAGCGACCTATATCGAAAAAGACTTAATCCACTGGTTATGTCAACGTTGTCAGTTTGATGACATCTCTAATGCCCTCTTTGATGAACAGATAGGCCATAACGCTGGTGGTGTCTTTACCAGTGGCGGTACGCAAAGTAACCTGATGGGTCTACTGCTGGCACGCAATCAATTCTACAAGGCTAAGGGCGTTGATGTGCAAAAGGACGGCCTGGTGGGTCAGCCTGTTGGCAACATCCTGTGCTCAGACCAAGCGCACTTTTCTATTGAAAAAAATGCGGCGCTACTAGGTCTAGGTCAAAAATCCGTCATTAAAGTAGCGACCGATGCATCAGGTGCCATGCTGATGTCTGACTTACAACATCAGATAGATCAGCTAGGTACTGACAATGTGATGGCCATCATCGCAACTGCGGGCACAACGGACTTAGGTGCTATTGATCCTCTAATGTCTATTGGCAAAATTTGCCGTGATGAACAGATATGGCTACATGTCGATGCAGCATGGGGCGGGGCATTGCTATTATCACAGCGCTATCGACACTTGATTGAGGGTCTGAATCAGGCTGACTCTATTACCTTGGACTTTCACAAACATTTCTTCTTGCCAATCAGCTGCGGCGCTTTTCTCTTACGAGACAATCAAAATTTTGAGAGCATTCGCCATCATAGCGAATATCTAAACTCTGCTGATGACGAACAAGACAATATCCCAAACTTAGTGACGTATTCTTTACAGACCACACGCCGATTCGATGCCTTAAAGCTGTGGATGGCACTGGACTTACTGGGAACGGATGACTATGCAGCCTTGATTGATAGCTGTCTGGATACTGCCAAGCAGGCGGCAAAGCTGATTGATGCAAATGAAAATTTTGTACTGGTACATGAGCCTATTATCAGCAGTGTTTTGTTTTACTTTACACCCAAAGATACCGAGCTATCTGATGAGCAACTCGCACAGCTCAATCGCCACATTGCACAAGCATTATTGGTCAATAACATCGCCAATGTGGCCACCACTCAGCTTGAGCAGCGCCTTTGCCTTAAATTCACCATTCTAAATCCCAATACCCAAATCAATGATATTGCAGACATCATTGAGCAGATGGCTATTGCTGGTTTTAACCGACTCAATTCTGACAACCTGAACGTTGATGGGAAAAAACAACATGATGCAGCATAAAACGCTTGATCGTCTCACACTACAAAATCTAATCAATGCTTACTGTTTTGAAACTGGGCACGGCGATATTATTGCCGTAGAGCAGCAGGATGATATACAGAAGCAGGCCTCACAAAACAAGCCTCTATTAGTGCTAATGCTATTGCCTTCGAACACGGTAATGGTCGTACCTGTTGATAGAGTGAGTCAATTGGGTCAACATCGTTTGGCGGGCACGCCGCTTATATTGAATAAGCAGGTAAGCATACGATCAGACTCAAAATTAGACACGCAACTGGACGACCCTTTACAAAACAGCCGATGGATAAAGTCCTCTGCTATGAGCCTAGCGTCTTTGATTATTGAAGACATCGTGCATCGTTATAAAGACAAAGCGACGCTAGATGCCAATGGCGTATTAAAGCGCTGGATTGAGAGTTATGAGGGGCTACAGATTATTTTAGAGCATCGTAATGATGAGATTGATGACATCGTTGACTATCAGCAAGATTTTATTCAGACCGAACAAAACCTTATTTACGGTCATGCCATGCATCCTACACCCAAAGGCCGTGCTGGTTTTTATGGTGCCGAGTGGGCGAAGTATGCGCCCGAGACCAGTAGCAAAACCCAGCTGCATTATTGGCTAGTGCACCCCAGCTGCATTACAGAAGAATTCGTAGATGGCGAGAGTATTACCACAGCGCTAAAATCCAAGCTACAAGCTGATATGAGTGGCTATCAACAGCAACTTGTCAATGAACATCCTGACTATAAGCTGTTGCCATTACATCCTTGGCAAGCAAGGTTTTTGCAGCAGCAGCCGTGGTATCAAAAGCTGCTAGAAAAAGGCCAATTGTTTGACTTGGGTGAGCTCGGTTGGTATCTGCATCCAACGACATCAGTACGCACGCTAGCGGCCTTTGATGCACCTTGGATGTTTAAACTGTCGTTGTCTGTAGCGATTACCAATTCGGTGCGGATTAACCTGCCCAAAGAATGTAAACGCGGGATGCATGCCTGCCGAATCTGGCGTAGCGACTATGGTACTCAGCTCAAAACCGAGTACCCTACGATTGCGGTATTGAATGACCCTGCTTGGATTGCCTTACGTGTGGATGGAAAAATCATTGATGAGACTATTTGTATCTTGCGTGACAACCCTTTTACAGAGGATACGCAAGTCACCAATCTTGCCAGCTTAAGCCAAGACCATCCAACTCGTCTCACCAACCGTTTAGAGACATTGTTTAAGTCTATCCATAAACGGACAGATGAACCTTTAGAACAGGTGGCTATCCAGTGGTTTGACACTTATTTACAAGTTGGTTTTATACCGCTTATTCATATGTATTATCAGCATGGTATTGGGTTTGAGGTACATCAGCAAAACAGTCTGATCGAGCTAACAGACGGCTATCCTACTAAGTTTTGGGCCAGAGACAATCAAGGGTTTGGCTATATTGCAGAGTATGCCATGCCGCTCATTGACGCTTATCCCGAGCTTATTAGCGAAGGAGAGTGCGTCATTCCAGAAGACTTTGCCGACTCAAGATTTGCCTATTATTTAGTTGGCAACAGTATATTTGGCCTTATCACTGCTATTGCTCGTACTAAGCTTGTGAGTGAGGAGACATTAATCACGACGTTTAAAGAATGCTTAATAGCGTTAGAGCAACAATACCCACATCGCTCGTTATTTGACTTGTTGTTGCGTAGTCCTACATTGCCGTTCAAGGGCAATCTACTCACCAGACTCTATGCACTCGATGAGCTGACCGCACCTGTTGAAACCCAGTCTATTTATGTCGACATCCCAAACCCTATGATGACGTAGCACGTCATATTGGAACGGCAAAATTAGCACACGATAAAAGTTAGGGTTCAACAAGAATTAGGGCGTGTCCTCAATTCAATCGATAGTTATCTAAATGGGTTAAAAATGGCTAAATCTTGTCAAATGGCGTCAAATAGCTGACTAATATCTCGATATTATCTGCGCTATTTTCCTTGTTTGACTGCAATTTATCTCATTTTTATCACCATTTTTAAAATGAGGACACGCCCTAGCAGCAGAATTAACGTGACCACCAAATCACTAAGGGGCGACCGTGTTAGATATTATTGGTATTGGCGTAGGGCCGTTTAATTTAAGTTTGGCGGCATTACTGACAAAGACCGACGTAACCGCCAAGTTTTTTGAGCAAAAAGCTGAGTTTAATTGGCATAAAGGCATGATATTGCCAAACACCACACTACAAGTGCCTTTTATGGCAGACTTGGTGACGATGATAGACCCAACCAGTCCTTATTCATTTTTGAATTATTTGCATACTCAGCACCGATTGCTTAAGTTTTACTTTTTAGAAGAGTTTAAAATTTATCGTAAAGAGTACAATCATTATTGCCAATGGGTAGCAGAGCAGCTAGATAGTTTGAGCTTTGATGCGGCAGCGATCGACGTGGCGTTTGACGACAATAATGATGGGTTTTTAGTGACAGTCTCTGAACAAGGTACACAAAACACCTATCATGCTAAAAATTTAGTTATAGGGACGGGCACACAGGCCACGCTACCACCATCGTTGCAGGACATTGCCAAACAAGCGCCTAACCGCTGTATGCACACCGCCCATTTCGCAGACAATTTTGACTTGGACAGCCTCAATAATGCTAGTAGCCTTGATGTGAATAGCACCAAGACTGAAGGCAAACTGACCAAAATATTGGTGTTGGGATCTGGGCAGTCCTCAGCAGAGGTGTATCGAACCTTGTTCGATCAGCAGTTTGATGGCGATGATAGTACTAATGACGACCCTAAGTTTCAGTTAGATTGGATGACTCGCTCGGCAGGATTTTTCCCCATGGAGTATTCCCCATTAGGTTTAGAGCATTTTAGCCCTGCGTATACAGACTACTTTTATGAGTTAGACTCAGCAACCAAACCCCAAGTCACTGCCAAGCAAGACCTGCTCTATAAAGGCATGGGCTTTGAGACCATACGTGATATCTATCATCGTCTCTATGAGCGCAGTATTACCAATCAAGATCTGCATTCGACGTTGCTGTCTAACTGTGAAGTGGTTGAAGCCACTCTGACAACAATGCTAGAAGCGCCAGAACCGACAGACACCATAAAACTGGTAGGTAGACAGCGTGAGCAGAATCAAGATTTTACTGCTGAGTATGATTGTGTGATTGCTGGTACAGGCTATCGTTACGGTCTGCCTGAGTGTTTAAACACGATACTGCCTAGCATTGCGCATGATGCGTTTGAGCAGCCAATCATTGATAGAGACTATGCACTGAAATATGTGCTGACGGATCAAAAAGATATCACGACTGATGGCAAAATTTTTGTGCAAAATCAAGAGGTGCATACCCATGGCGTTGGGGCACCAGACTTAGGGCTGGGTGCTTATCGAGCAGGATGTATCATCAATCAGTTAACAGGTGAGCAGACTTACGACACCGATGCCTTAAAAGTATTTCAAAATTTTGGCGCGTAATGTTTTATAAGACTCGTATTTCATAAAAATTCTATTAATCACATAACAATATAACAATCAGGAGCAAGTCATGCCGACCATCACCCAAAACTTACCTGATACTTTTAGTATTGAAGCTTATCAAAAGACGTTTGCGTTGAGACCTGTCAACTATCCAGATGATATGCCATTGCTGTATAAATGGATGCATGCTGAGCATGTGGTCGATCAGTGGCAGCTACATCTCCCGATGCCGCAATTAAAAACCCACTTTGAAAAAATGCTGGCCGATGACCATCAGCGTCTCTACCTCATACTTTGTGATGATAAGCCGATTGGCTATACAGAGATTTATGAAACGGCTCGTGACCGCTTGTCTCATTATTACAAAGCCAAGGAGACGGACATGGGTTGGCATATTTTGCTTGGCGATCCGGCGGTGGTTGGCAAAGGCTATCTAAAGCCCACAGGCATGATGATTACCAAGTTTATATTTGAGCATACTGAGGCCAAAAAAATCGTGGGTGAGCCCGATAGTAAGGTTGAGGTGTATCAATGGCTAGCAGATAGCTTTGCCTATAGAGTACAACGCCTGATTGAGATGCCAGAAAAGACCGCCGCCTTGTATTTTTGCAATCGCAATGAGTTTTTAGAATCTAGAGGGTATCTCAGCTTTTATGGTGCCACTGCTTAATGAGCAAAGCACCTATAAATAAGGCATCTACCAATGAGTCGCCTATAAACGAAGCCTCGAATAGTAGTGGTAATGGCTTTACCGACAAACAGGTACAGCAGGTGTTGCTGACACTACTGCTCGGCGGTACGGTGGTCAGCTTTAGTAATAGCGCGCTCAATCCAGCGATTCCTGTCTTTATGTCGGTGTTTGATGTCGATATCGTGATGGGCGGCTGGGTGCTAAATGCTTATGTATTGGCCATGAGTGTGGGGCTGATGCTGAGTGGCTACTTAAACAAAAAGTTTCCTTTTAAGCATGTTTATTTGGCGGCAATTTTTGGATTTATGCTGGGCTCAGTCATTGGGATGCTGGCGTCTAGTATGAGCTTTGTCATCATTGCCAGAGCCATACAAGGACTGAGTGGCGGTCTGATTATCCCGCTGTCTATTGGTATGCTATATCAGATTTATCCGCAGAAGCAGCACGGCAGAGTAATGGCGCTATGGGGCATTGTTATTATGATGTCGTTGGCGTTTGGCCCTTTGGTAGGTGCTTACTTGGTTGAGCAGTTTGCGTGGTGGACACTGTTTGCCATTACCTTGCCACTTAGTATGGTGGTCATGGCGATGGTGTGGTGGTTAATACCTGATATGCGCTCACATGATGAAAAAAGCCCTTTCGATACCATCGGGTTTATCAGCTTACTCACTTGGCTGCTTGCGATGATGGTTTGGCTGAGCACGCTGAAGATAGACTTTACTGGTGGATTGTTCAGTAGTGACGGATTATTAAAGATAGCCACGTTGGGTTTATTGTCTGTCGGATTTTTACTGTCCGCGATGGTTTGGTGGGCCTATGAGCGGCGTCAGCGTCATCCGTTATTAAACGTGCGCTTGTTCAATAGTAAAACCTATTTACACAGTAATATCATTAGCATTAGCCAAACAGTCGGTTTGATGCTGTGTCTCTTGCTATTACCCGTGCTGATACAAGACGTGATGGGCGAGAGTGCTTTATGGACAGGTGTTGTCCTGATGGTCGCGACGCTCGTGGCCAGTATCACCACGCATTACGCTGGAAAGATGGTAGATAAGCAAGGTGCCAGAGGGATTGGCATCGTAGGAATTGCGATTAGTGCGCTGTCTACCTTGATGCTGGCATGGTGCTTGTATCAGCCCACGCTTTGGCTATTAATGCTAATTATGAGTATGCGAGGCGTCGGAGTGGGTCTGGCGTACCTACCAACCACTACCGTTGGGTTTAGCAGCTTACCCAAAGACGCAGTCACTGAGGGAGCCGCCCTTAATAACATCAGTCGCCGCATCATCTCTACCATATTTATCACGCTGTCCACCCTTTATATAGGCAGTCGAAGTGCGCAGTTATTAGCAGCAGGTAGTAGTGACGGCATGGCAAGCGCGATCCAAGAAATACTGGTAGTAATCGCGGTGATTTTATTATTCACGATTCCTTCAGCGTGCAAATTACCACGATCCCCATAAACAAATACCCCGTATCGGGGTTTACTTTAACTTATTAACGTAAATAATTATCATTCGCTTTACACGCATCTAAATTCATACTTTTATTTGATTCAATTTTCAGACAGGAAGCTTATATCTATGTCCAATAATCTAGCAAACTCTACCAAAAATAATAATAGTGCAAATGTCACTTATGCAACTAAACCGTGGCAAGCACCTGTTAATTCTCAAATTATCGCACGCGCTGAGCAACGAGTGATTAAGCAATTGCTACAAGCATTGTTATATGAAAATATCATTGATTTTGAATCTGAAAGTGCGAACACCGCTAATGACAGTGCTGACAGTGAGACTCTGCTGAATTTTATTATCAAAGTAGATGGTGATGTCTGTTATACCGCGCAAGGCTATATTCATTACAGTTTTGACATCATTCGTTTGAATGAGTTAAATGTGCAGCGAGTGGTTAATGGTGTTGCTCAAGACGCTATTCTTGAGCATGTGATCAGTGATATCTTGCTCAATATTGAAGGTGCAGAACTCAAAGACAGCTTTATCAAAGAGCTGCGCCATACCTTAGTGAACGAAACACAGTCTCAGATACTGATGTCTAATATGCCTATGCCTATTGATACGCTCACTTATGAGCAACTCGAAGGCTATTTGACGGCAGGGCATCCTTATCATCCGTGTTTTAAGTCTCGTATTGGTTTTGATTTGCAAGATAACTATGACTATGGCCCAGAGTTTGATCAAAATATCGGTGTGGTGTGGTTGGCGGTCAAAAAAGAGCTACTGGTGAGCAATACCACTACTGACATCGATATCAATGAATGGGTGAAAGATTATGTGGGTACTAGTGAATTTGATGCACTCAATGCCAAACTCACAGAAGTACTTGCAATCGCAAATAAGCAAGACGAAGGTACGGCTAATAATTATTGCTTAATACCTGCGCATCCTTGGCAATGGCAAAACACATTAATTCAAGCATTACAGCCACTGCTTGCCACGCAGGAAGTTATCTACTTAGGTAGTGCGGGTCATCAGTACCGCGCTCAGCAGTCTATTCGCTCATTGACGATGCTTGGTAATGCTGATGACAATGTTAATAATGACGTCAGTAATAATAAAGCCTACCTAAAGCTAAGTATGCACCTGATTAACACCTCAAGCACACGAATACTGGCAAAGCATACCGTGATGAATGCGGCTGTTGTCACCACTTGGTTAAATCAACTGATTGCAGATGACAAAACTGCCCAAGCATTACCCATTGCGTTTTTAGGTGAGACCGTTGGCGTTAGTTTAGACCATGAGGCGTTACGCACACGTGGCTATCAGCATCCAAATATGTATGGCGGGCTGGCTGCGATTTGGCGGGAAAATGTCAGTCAGTATCTATCAAAAGGTCAAACTGCATTTCCGCTCAATGGTGTCAGTTATATCAATGCTGACGGCTCGCATCTGATAGCACCTTGGCTTGATAAATATGGTGTAGAGACATGGATTGCGCAGTTAATTAAGGTCACTGTTACCCCTTTGTTACATATCCTATTTGGTTATGGTGTGGCATTAGAGTGCCATGCGCAAAACATCATCTTGGTACATGAAGATGGTTATCCCGTAAAAATATTATTAAAAGACTTGCATGACGGGGTTCGCTATTCACCCACGCATTTGACTCAACAACACTTGCGTCCAGACTTTTATAGCTTGCCACCTGCTCATGCTGCCTTAAATAGAGGCTCATTCATCGAGACCGAAGATACAGATGGCATTCGTGATATGACGGTTGCTTGCTTGTTTTTTGTGGCATTGTCAGATATTGCGATTTTTATACAGACGTATTATAACTATGCTGAAGTGGCGTTTTGGCAACAGGTTGCTGACTGCGTAACTGACTATCAAACCTCTCATCCAGAGCATCAAGTACGCTTTGACTTGTTTGATGTATTCGCTGAACAAACGCGCATTGAGTCATTGGCTAAGCGCCGATTATTCGGAGATAAGGCATTCCCGATTAAATATATTAACAACCCATTGTTTAAAAGTCAGGGGTAAGACGATGCATACCTTATTTCCTGTGCAAACTTCTGCGCAAAACAGCCCTCTTGATGTAAATCCTGAACCAGATATCGAGGCCATCCAATGGTCGCTGATTAGTCATTTGGTAGAGTGCTTTCTATTAGAGCAGTGGGTGGAAGAGCGCTATATTCAGGTAACAACCACCGCTGAGTATTTAGCAAATCATCAGACGACTCAAGCTCAAAATGTACGTCAATCTTTAGAAATGCTATCAGAGCAATATCGAGATTTCTTTGACCAAAATAACCCGTTAATGGTGATAAGAATCGACCAAGAGAGACAGTTATTACTACTGATAGAGCCTGCTTACGCGTCACCGTGGCGATTGTCTAAATCTTGTCTGCCTGTCATACACAACGTCAATGCCAGTCTGAACAACAATTTGAATGACAGTCTTGATAGTAATCTTAATAATAGCCATCATGTAGATAGCGCTTTGCTAGAGCCAGTAAGCTCAGCACAGCAGTTGTTAGATATCTTTTTATCAATGATGGATAGTGCCAGCTTATCTGATATCGGTGTCTTAAAGCTAAAAGAAAGCTTAGAGGTTTCATTTATAGCGCAGCAACAGTCAGCAGTGGCAAACATCACGACTACAGTATGTCAGAATCCGCATTGGTATCAAACCTTGATTGCAGCGGAGCAGTGGGCCTCACTGATGGATCGTCCTTTTCATCCACTGGCAAAAGGTAAATTGGGCTTTACGGCAACAGAATACAAACGTTATATGGCAGAGTTTAATCAGCCCATTACGCTGGCATGGGTCGCCATTGCCAAAAGCCATGTCATGGTGGCAGAGCATGTTCAAGACACAACAACGCAAAATCCAGCGAAATATCTTTTGGATACTACGCAGCAGCAGAAGTTGATGCGAGAGCTAGATGACAAAGGTATTGCAGACACGCACATTGCGATGCCCGTACACCCTTGGCAAATGACTCATGTGATTGATGAGATGTATGCCGACGATCTTGCCAATGGCACAGTTGTCGCCCTGACTTTTGATGCACTCATCACTTATGCCAGCTCATCCATGCGCAGTATGTTAATTGATGCTGATACGCCAAATAGCATTAAGCTGCCTATAGGTGTGTACGCACTAAACTCAAAACGCTACTTGCCAGCCCTCAAGCTGATCAATGGTGAAAAAAACCAAGCCATATTGATGCAGGCAAGAACATTAGACCCTGAGCTATCAGCACAGCTACGGTTATGGGATGAACGTCTGTGGTGGGGTTATATGTTGCCCTCTCATTTGCATGATAAAAGCGCTATCAATCCTTATTTTTATCAAGAAAAACCCACGCATTTAGGCGCGATGCTACGTCAACTGCCAGCAGATCTTTGTGACGATACGATTCAACTGTTACCCATGGCAAGCTTGGGCATGTTGGTCTATAAGCAAGGTGTCAGCCATCACATTTTTGACGGGATTGCTCAGGAGGGCATTCATAGTACTAGCCAAAACAGCTTTCAAGAAGGCTCGCCAAAGAATAAGAAACTCGCTGTCATAGCGTGCTTTAAAAGTCTTTGCGATATGTTTTTGGGGACGATGCTTCGCTGCTTACGCCTAGGGTTTGCGCCCGAGATGCACGGGCAAAATATTGTTATCGTATTAAAAGACAATCGTTTTACCAGTCTGTTATTACGTGATCATGATTCCGTACGTATCTATCCACCATGGCTGGCACGCCATAAAATAGCAGATCCTGAATATCTGAGCCCACCAGGTTTTAAAAATCATCTATATCGAGAGACGCCGAAAGCGCTGATATTTTATCTACAGTCGCTAGGGTTACTGGTTAATCTTCGGGCGATTATCGAGTCATTGGTTGAGCACTATCATATCAATGAAGAGACTCTGTGGCACGAGGCAATGACTAGTATCGAGGAATCCTTAGTGACTATCGATTTTGATGATGATCAGCGTCAGATACTCCGTGATGGGTTATTAAACAGTTCACATTACCCGCATAAAACATTGCTATTGCCTGTGATTACCCGTGGCGCTGATCCTCATGGCAGTATGCCAGCGGGAGAAAGTAAAACGATCAATCCGTTCAAGCGTGTCAAGAAAAGCCGCTAGCCAATTAACTCTTTTAACTAACTAATAGCTACTTAGTGATGCGACAAAAGTTATCAAGAAACAAGCAAAAGCTAAAAAGTGCGATAGTGAGAATATAATGAATGACATCGATATTAATGATCTTATGGATGCTTATAAAGAGATAGGCACTTCAACCATTGGTCATCTAACGGGAGTAGGGTA
This sequence comes from Psychrobacter sp. NG27, assembly GCF_016106655.1. Classification (NCBI taxonomy): domain Bacteria; kingdom Pseudomonadati; phylum Pseudomonadota; class Gammaproteobacteria; order Moraxellales; family Moraxellaceae; genus Psychrobacter; species Psychrobacter sp. NG27. Next base: position 395,886 of record NZ_JADGIN010000003.1, on the reverse strand, counting down.
TTTACCAGATATCAAAGCACTCAATCCTTGCACGGCTACCATAGTCGGCCGAGTGTTGACGGTGCAACTAACCTCTGACAACACGGATGCGATCAATCAGGCATTGATTCAAGCAGCGCCTAATGATGTGTTATGTATTGATGCTCAAGTATTAGGCATCAAGGCATGTTGGGGAGCACTGCGAACTTGCGCGGCTATCTATGAGAAGCTATCCGCCGTCATTGTCATTGGACAGGCAACGGACTCGGTACAAATTGAGCAGCTGGGCTTCCCTGTATTTGCACAAGGTATCAGTTCCATAACCACTTTCAAGAGCAACCAAGCACCAGGCACAGGCACGCTAGCATCCGATATTGCCTATCGCTCTGGTGAGCAGACAACGATGATCTGTTCAGGCGATATCGCTCTGATGGATAATGATGGTGTGTTTATACTGCCTGTTGATGTAGCGCAGCAGCTATTACTAGATTGCCAAAAAAAGCACAAAGCAGATGAGGCTAAGTTTCAGATGTTTTTTGAGGCCTATACTCATAACGCATTAGATGAACTGTTTAGTAGCTCATCAAATACACGATAGACAGTTAAACTTACGATTGTCACAGAGCATTACTTACTAGCAATATAGAAATATATATAGAAATAGAAATGATTATCATTTAGAATGTGCTTCACAAAGTTAGTACACACAGTATCATTAGCTAAATATGACTCATACCACTGTCTATCTATCCAACTAAGTGAAATAACATAAGTGAAATAATCATGAAAAGCCATCATCAAGTTGCTCTATCTGTTCTCACCCTTTGTATTAGCCAGCAACTGTATGCTCAAACCAATATCAATGAAGCGAATGCCGTATCAGATGTGCAGGCTTCGACAGAACTGACGTCAAACTCAGCAGCAAACTCGTCGTCAGATGAGACACCTAATGTGACTTTAGACACTATCAATGTCACGGCTAAAGCCAGAACGGGTACGGCGCTGGCTCAGAAGATTAGTGAGATGCCAGCCGTCACGCAAGTAATTACTGAAAGCGAGATTCAGATGCAGGCGACGGGCAACCGTACCACTGGTGACATCTTGGCACAGCTGATTCCGAGCTTGGGTACCAGTAGTGGTTCGACCAGTAACTACGGCACCACCATGCATGGCCGTCCAGTACAGTTTTTGCTAAATGGTGTACCGTTAAGCGGTTCACGCAGTCTTTCACGTGAGCTTAACAGTATTGATACGTCACAGCTTGAGCGGATAGAGGTGCTTTCAGGTGCCACCAGTATCTATGGTGCTGGCGCGTCAGGTGGTCTGATTAACCTTGTGACTAAATCTCTGGTGGGTTATGGCCCTATTAGACAAACCAGAGTGGGCGTTAGTAGTAGCCGCGACTTTGATTCAGATTCATTTGGCTATAACGTAGGGCAAACATTAGGATATGGCGGCGAGCGGGCTTATGGACGCTTAGATGTTGATTATGAGACCAAAGGCGGCAAGTTCGATAGCAAAGGCGACCGAGTTAGTCCTGATGTCAATCAAACGGATCAACAAGATACCGAGTCACTAAGTGTGAATGGTAGCTTAGGTGTAGAGCTAACGGATACCCAACGTCTTGATCTCGCAGCGACTTACTATAAAGATAAGCAAGATACCGACTATGGCCCAGACTACGGTGATGGTTTAGCCGTGTTGTTTGGCGCAAAACCTTCCTTAAAAGCCATCGATGGTGCCAACGTAGAAAACCAGCCTTATACCGAAAAAAGCTCCGTGAATTTAAATTATAGTGATGATGATTTTGCGGGTTCAGGTTCTAGCTTAAGTGTAACGGGCTACTATAGAGATGAAAAAGGCCGTTTTTATCCTTCTGCCAAGAGTGCAGCAACCCAAGCAGCTGAAGTATGGCAGGCCAATGGTTTGACTAACGAAAACACAGTGAACAAGCTTACCAGTGCCGCAGTATTTGTGACCCAGTCAGAAGCTGATATCGAAGTGATGGGTCTACGTGCAGCCATGCAAACTGAAACCGAAATCGCAGGCAAAAACACACTATTTAGTTATGGTGTGGATGTCGAACGCGAAAACAGTGAGCAGACCTATTATGGTCAAGACTTAAATATATTTCTTGCAAGTAATGGCTTGACCGCCCAAACCAATGGGCTTACTTACAATGGTGGGCCAGATACCACCATCGATAAATTGGGTGCTTTTGTCAATGCAGATATTGACTTGACCGACAAGTGGCATACTAGTGCTGGCGTGCGTTATCAAAAGCTAAAATCTGAGACTGATACCTTTACGCCCATCTATGAGCAGCTGCTTGAAGAGTATTTTAATAGTTCTGCTATTAGCGGGACAAGTGCAGCTTATGGCATTGACTATCAAGCAGGCGACGTAGAAAAAGGCAACACCGACCATGACAAAGTACTTTTCAATCTTGGTACCAGCTATCAGATAACATCGAAAGATCAATTGTTTGCCAATTTTTCACAAGGTCTTGATACTGCAGATATACAGCGAGCACTGCGTGATGTGCGTGCAGGTTTCGTGGTTAACTCAGACAATGTTCAACCGATTGCAACCAATAACTACGAGTTTGGTTGGCAGGGCAAACACGGCGATACAGCGGCACGCTTAAGCGGTTTTTATAACGAATCAGATAAAGTAGTGCGCTTTACAGACAGCTATACTGTCGAGGTTGTAGATACTAATGAGCGTGTTTATGGCGTAGAAGGTTCACTGACTCATGACCTTAGCGATCAGTGGCAAGTAGGTGGTAGTGTGGCATATACCCGTGGTCAATATGACTATAATGGTGATTGGCTGGAGCTGGATGCTGTACGCCTAACACCACTAAAAGGCACCGCATTTGCTCAGTATAACTTTGATGAAGGCAGCAACATACGTCTACAAGCATTGGCCGTTGGCGGTGATGACAGAGCCTCTAAAGATCAACAAAAAGACCCTGATTCTAGTGCATTGCCAGTTACGGGTTACATGACACTTGATGTGTTGGGACAAGTAGAGATGCCAGTAGGCCGAGTAGGTTATGGGGTTTATAACTTGCTCAATAAAGACTATTTAACAGTTTATCATCAGACCACGTATGGTGATCTGAACCGTTTACCTGCAGCAGGCACGACTTATGGTTTGAGCTATACTGTTGACTACTAAATCAACAAATAGTTGAGTTCGAGTAATTTCGATATAAGTCAATCGAGTGCAGCTATACAGTAGTATGGTTAACGAGGATGGCGATGTAGCGGATTTATGTAGATATGACTATAGAAGAAACCTTTTAGGCTGTTGGTTAGCCTAAAAGGTTTTTTTTGCTTCATCACAGTAGCTTGATCGCTGTTTGACTTTGATCTAATACCGGTAGTTCCTGCTCATCTTTTAGCTCAACCCCAGATAGCTTGAGCTCATAAGATTTCTCCATTAATGCTAAGAGACGGCTTGCTGCCACTCTGGTTGGCAGGCCAGCATTACGCACATTAGAGATGCAGTTTCTCATAGCATCATGACTCGAAGATTGAGCATCCCAAGTATAGTAAATACCTAAGCTATCAGGAGAGCTCAAACCTGGACGCTCTCCAATCAGCATGACCAACATTTTGGCATGAAGACGCTCTGCGACCTCATCCCCTAAAGCGACACGGCTACCAGTAGCAATAACTAAGGGGGCGATAGTCCAGCCTTTATCATTAAAAAGCGAGAGGAGTTCTGCAACAAGTTTGGGAGCATTCTCGGCTATCGCTCTCGCTGATAGGCCATCTCCCATGACGATAGCAACATCGTAAGATTTGTCCTTACCAAATACTTCCAATTGCTTAGCGGACTCAATACTAAGCAGTCTGCCCCAATCTGGACGTTTAAGATATTCGGACTTATCTTGCGCTTGGCTGGTTACTTTCAGTATTTTTAAGCTATCATTCATCTGATCATCTTGGTTGTTTATCTGATCTGATCTCTCTGTAACCAGTTCTAGATCTAGCTCTACTATAGGCGAACGGCAATTCTCAGAAAGCTTTACGATTAAGGAATCAACATCTAAGTCCTGCAATACAGCATCTTTTGCCTCAGCATGATCAAGCTGAAACTTCAGCAAGGGCTTAGTGGGGACACTGCAGCCTACACGTCCCAAAGCAATTCTAGAATCTGTGTATTGTTTTAATTTTTCCCACGGGTCTAAATGGACTAAATCACTAGTACTGTTTGTATTCGATTTGACAGTCAATGATGTCTTGTTTTGTGAGTAGTCAATGGACATAGCATTTCTCTTTATAGGTTATCGACGTTTTCTATACTCTCGCTTAAGTAAGCTTACTACCCATTATCCCCGACAGTAAGGCAGACGGCTTATCTGACCAATTGATACTATTTCCAGATTGGGTATAGATGTCATTATTACTCAGCCAAAGCGCAAATTCAGGGGCAGGGGAAAGACCAAGAAGTTGTCTAATATATAGGGCATCATGAAATGAAGTCGTTTGATAATTCAGCATGACATCGTCTGAACCTGGAATACCCATGATGAAGTTAATGCCAGCATTGGCAAGCAACGTCAGTAACGTATCCATATCGTCCTGATCTGCATCAGCGTGATTGGTATAACAAATATCACAACCCATGGGTACGCCAAGCAGCTTGCCACAAAAATGATCTTCTAATCCTGCTCGAATGATTTGTTTACCATCGAAAAGATACTCAGGCCCGATGAAACCAACCACGGTATTAACCAATAAGGGTTTAAATTCTCTAGCCACAGCATAAGCTCTGGCTTCGAGCGTCTGCTGATCAGCACCAAAGTTAGCATTACTCGATAAGGCACTACCTTGACCGGTTTCAAAATACATGACGTTTTGACCGACCGTGCCGCGATTAAGACTCGTGGCAGCGTCATAGCCTTCTCTTAACATCGCTAAGTTTATGCCATAGCTGGTATTCGCTTTTTCACTACCTGTGATGGACTGGAAAACCAAATCGACAGGTACGTTTTTATTGATTAACTGTATAGCGGACGTGATATGGGTTAAGACGCAAGATTGAGTAGGGATTTGATATTCGGAGATAACATGGTCTAGCAGTTTCAATAGTTCAGACAGGTTCTGGATGTTATCGGTAGCAGGATTGATACCAATGACCGCATCACCGTTGCCATACATCAATCCATCAATGATGCTTGCAGAAATACCCAATAGATCGTCGGTTGGATGATTGGGCTGTAAGCGTGTGGATAGAGACCCTTCTAGACCGATGGTATTACGAAATTTAGTGACCACGCGGCATTTTTTCGCTACCAAGATAAGATCTTGTACCCGCATTATTTTACTGACGGCTGCGACCATCTCAGGTGTAAAGGCATATTTTAATTCGGAGATGGCCTCTGTGGTCGCTGACTCTCCTAAAAGCCAGTCTCTTAAGTCTCCGACCGTAAAGCTGGCTATTTTAGAGAACGCTTGAGAATCATGCTGTGCCACAATGAGGCGAGTGACTTCATCCGTCTCATAGGGTATTAAAAAGTCCTCTAGAAAGTCAGTTAATAAGCAGTCTGCTAATGCCATTTGTGCTGCTACGCGCTCAGTTGCATCGCTGGCTGCTACTCCAGCCAGCTCATCACCCGAACGCCTTGGCGATGCTTTTGCCAGCAAGGTTTTTAAGTCTTTAAATTGGTAGCTTCGCTGTCCTACGGTATGTTTATATGCCATGTTAACCACCTTTATTGCGTAATCACATTACTCAGCTTTGATATGTGAGTTGCCAACGAAACTATGTATTATGTATTTCAAATCATCATGACTTTAAGTTTCAACCAATTTGTAACTTAAAGTCATGTGAGAAGTGTCTAATTACTTTATACAACATCATAATCAGTGACTTTATAATTAGTGCTTTTAACTCAATTCATCCGCTGCCGCTTCTATTTGCGCGAATTCCTCTTCTGGTGTACCACTGACTAGATGATGCCGACTAAATATCACAAAATATAGAATAAGTACGACATAAATACCAGCGGCCATAAACCATACTTTAGGATCTACCATTAACCCTGCTATGACAGCAAGTAATGCCAATACTAAAGCCACGCCTGAAGTAAAAATCCCACCAGGTGTTTTATATGGGCGAGCAAGGTCAGGCCGAGACAAACGTAATTTGATGTGAGATGCCATCATTAAGACATACGAAACGGTTGCACCAAACACAGCCATGAGAATAAGAAGGTCTCCTTCACCTGTGAGTGATAACAGAAAGCCTATGACGCCAGGAACGATAAGCGCTAAATAGGGGGCTTTATTATTGTTGGTTAATGACAGTTTCTTAGGTAGGTATCCTGCACGAGACAAGGCAAATATCTGTCTAGAGTAGGCATAAATAATCGAGAAAAAGCTTGCAATTAAACCAGCTAAACCAACAAAGTTTACAAAACTTGCTAACCAAGAGCTGCTGCCATACACAGAAACCAAAGCGTCTACTAAGGGTGCACCTGAGTCTTTTAACGCATCAGCACCAGCCGCTCCTGGTCCTAAGAATAGAATGAGAGTCGCAAAGGTTGCGAGTATCAACATTGAGCCAATCAGTCCGCGTGGTAATGATTTAGCAGGGTCTTTGGCCTCTTCAGCGGCTAAGGGTACGCCTTCAACGGCTAAAAAGAACCAAATTGCATAGGGCACAGCCGCCCAAATTCCAACATAACCGTAGGGTAAGAAGGTGCTGGCACCGGCTTGATTGCCAACGGCGATATCAAAAAGATTTTTACTGTCGAAATGAGGAATCATGGCTACTATAAACACACCCAGTGCGATACAAGCAATGGCTGTGATAATAAACATAATTTTTAAGGCCTCGCCAGCACCTTTCAAGTGAATCGCTATAAAGACAATATAGCAAGCCAGATATACCATCCATCCACCAATGCCAAATAAAGACTCACAGTAAGCGCCGATGAATACAGCAATCGCAGCGGGCGCAATCGCGTATTCAATTAAAATGGCTGTACCCGTTAGATAACCGCCCAAAGGACCAAAAGCGGTTCGTGCAAAACTATAACCACCACCTGCCGTAGGTAACATCGTCGCCATTTCTGACATAGATAAACACATACAAAGGTACATGATAGCGACCACGATGGTGGCAACAAACATCCCGCCCCAACCACCTTGAGCAAGCCCAAAGTTCCAACCTGCAAAATCTCCAGAAATAACGTAGGCAACACCAAGGCCTATTAATAATACCCAGCCAACCGCACCTTGTTTGAGTTGTCTTTTAGCAAAATAGTCTTTTTCAGCCTGAGTATTTCCTGCTACGCCATTTATCTGGCCATTAGCGTTTGTAGACATATCGTTCTCCGAAGCTCAGCCAATGAGTAGTGAATTGGTAAGCTATTATCAAAATATATTAAGTGCTTTATAAGTAAAGACAACATACTCTCTTCGGTTAAAGCGTGACCAACATCGTCATGCTTTCATCAAAGGCAAATCTTGTGCCATACAGAAAACGGTCTTTTCCCATAAATCAGGTAGGAAAAGCACTATTTTGATACAACTATTTGCGTCATTTCGGTGCTGTAATGTGAAAAACGCATATTTTTAGAGCACGTACTTTGAATACAGAAATGTTTTATATTCATGTGGAGGGGTAGTACATATCAACCACCATCACAGGCACCTCAAACACCGGTATCTCAAACTTAAAGTAGAATAGGGGTGATGGGTTTAAAAGATAATATATTGGCCATGAAAAATGACTTACCATCGGTTGGAGTGGATTTCTTAAAATATTTGCTATCGATCGATACGGGCGACTCAGTCACTATTGATAAAGTTGTCGTATTTTTTGCGGAAGTGGATGCTACGGTGTTCAGTATTGGGACTAGTATTGGAGTTGGGGTATAGCATGGACTACTCCCTGTCATGTCATAAAGGTATCTAGAGCTACCTAAAATTGATCTTCCTGATCACGTTGTTATTTCATCGTACTTAGTTTTCAAATAAGTTCATAGCTTATTTTAATAAAATAAAACCGCGTTAATAATAACAAAAAGTTATGGCTAACTCGATTGGTATTTCTCGAAATATTGGTAGTACGGAATCGAGCCTTTATGTTCATTGAAAGGTATTAGCTAGGGGCTAATATTGGCTAATATAATTAAAAAAATGTTGGTTTAATAATTATGATCATTCGTTTTCAATATTTATATTATCTTCATCAGTAGTAAGATAATATGAGAGGAGTATATCTATAAGAGACGCTATAGGTATAGTTGATAAGAATTTTTTAGCTCTGATACATTATCTGATCATATAAATAACTAAGATACATTCGAGTAAATTAAGAGTTAACATAGATGAAAATCATAATATTTATTATCTTTATTTGCTATTTAATATATGTTTTATTACCTCTTTTAAAAAAGATTAAATATACAGCTACCTCAGTGAGGTCTAACTCGGAGCTAGGTTTTGGTATAAGCTATATAAAGAAAGTATGGTATATATTTGATACAGTACACCAAGGAGGGAGTTATTTACTTTTAAATATTGTCCTGCCGATAGGTTTTCTGATTTTTTACACAACAGGTATTTTTGATGCGCCTTCGTATGATAAGAGTTACGGTTCAGACTATGATGAAAGTCAGATTTATAAAGAAAATATAGACTTTTATGATGACGAATATTCCGGCGAAGTAGGTTACGGTTATATAGACAGTTATGTACGTAGCGATGGTACTGAAGTATCTGGACACTATAGAACTGATCCGGATGAGTACGAGGAAAATAACTTCAGCTATGATGGCGATGAAAATGGCGACTGGGATTATGAGTATCATGATTAATAAATAAGGCAGGATATTGGTATTACACTGTAAAATAGAGTTATTTATTATATGTATAGAGTATTTGGTTTTTAGATGATGATTAATTTTGAGTTAAGTAAAGGGTAAAAGTATCTTGATGCTATAACACGTCTATAAGAGGTCTGTGAAAGACATGCAGAAACGTTATTGGCAACTTGACATAAGTGAATCAGCCTTCAATATAGGCGGGACGGTTCAAAACTGTTCCTAGAGCTTTTATCGTTAGCATAAGGATAGGATAAGTAGTTAGATTTTGCGCCTTTAATAAGCTTAAAAGGCTTGTTAATTATTGCCTAAGGAAGCGGATGGGTTTAGAATTAGACGCGTAAATTTACATTAATCGAACTTCGGGGCGGGGCGAAATTCCCCACCGGCGGTATTTTTTCTTGGGTGACATCATCCAGTTAAACAGCCCGCGAGCGCCTTATTCCTCGTGAACAAGGGTCAGCAGATCTGGTGAGATGCCAGAGCCGACGGTTACAGTCCGGATGATAGAAGGATCGACCAAGATTTTGATGCGCCTAGCAATAGGGGCTTTATCTGTGGTTTTTTAAGCGCAGAGATTGGTACTATTTGTTCTCATCACCCCTGTACATCTTATTGATTGGAGAAAATCAAGATGGCAGGAACATTCTTTATCATGATCGCGTGTTTTACGTGGGCATTGGATACCTTAATCCGCTACCCGTTGTTAGGCGCTGGTTATTCAACCTTGCAGATCGTTCTTATCGAACACCTGACGCTGGTATTATTCGTCAGTCCTATGTTATGGCGTTATCGCAATGTTTATCGTCATATGTCACTCAGCGGATTTTCCAGCTTGTTTTTTATCGGCGGTATTGGCTCGGCCATAGGTACTTTGGCATTTACCGAAGCTTTTCATTACTTAAATCCTACTGTTGTGATCTTGCTACAAAAACTTCAGCCTATCGTTGCTATTTTACTGGCCTATTGGTTACTGAAAGAGCGTATTGAAGGGCGGTTTTTACAATGGGCGGCGGTGATTTTGCTGGGCAGCTTTGTGATGATGTGGCCAGATTTACGTACGTTGGGCAACGCTCAATGGCACTATTCGAGCGATACGATAAGTCTGCTCAAAGGCTACGGTTACACGCTGATCGCGGTGATTGCATGGGGCGCAGCCACTGTGTGCGGTAAGTATCTATCCCATCAAAACATACCAGCAAATGCCATCATGTCGGGTCGATTTGTTGCTGGGCTATTAGTCCTTGTGCCCATGGCCTTGGTGCAGTCGGATGGATTGTCGCTGATGACGCCGGTGGATCTGATCCTTGTCGTTGTCATGGCCTTGCTAAGTGGCTTTATTGGCATGTGGTTTTATTACCAAGGTCTGAAAACCATCCCCGCGCAACTGGCAACCTTGGCCGAATTGTCTTTTCCTGTCTTCGCAGCCGTAATCAACTGGGTCTTTCTCGACATGGGGCTGACCGGCTACCAAATCATTGGTGGCATGATGCTGATACTGGGTAACATCGGCCTGCGCATGAAACAACTGAGAAGGAATGAATTAAGCCCTGTGCTACAGTAAAACACGCGACAGATGAACCATCTTTCAGCACAAAAAACTAGGGCGTGTCATCAATTAGATTTTTTGTGCTGTCTCAATATGAGATTATCACCACCAATACGTTGGATACTGTCTGTCTTTACCGACATTATTATAAATGAGCGCCACGATTACTAAAGTGATAGCGCCAAGCAAAGTCGGTGTGATTAAAAAACTCCACTTTACCGCGCCCAGCATGACGATCAAAGGGTTAGAGCAAGCAGGTGGGTGCGGCATTCTAAATAACAACATCAACGCAATAGCAGTGCCTACAGCCGTTGCCAGACTCCACCAGTAAATACCGAATAACGCCATAAATGCTAATCCTGTGAAAGTAGCAATCACATGCCCGCCTATGACATTTCTTGGCTGAGCAAAAGGGCTGGCAGGATAGGCAAACATCAGTAAACGACTTGCGCCAAATGATCCTAGAATCATAATGATTTCTACTGAGCTTCCTAGTATAGCGAGCGTTGATATAGCAATGGTACCACCAAGCCAAGCGACGAGTATCATTGATAAAGGCAATCTTTCTGGACATTGGCTGACTTGACCATTTAACTTCTGCCAATTAAAAAATGAATGCATACGACTTCCTATGAATAAATAAACAATTAACAGTATTACTACTGGTATACTGGTCAGTATATTAGCTAAGTATACCGAACGGTATATTAACACAGTATTTTTTTATTGAACGATAGGAATCAGAACCAATGGAATTGCGAGATACTATTTTACAGAAAAGTTATGAGCTGCTTTATAAGCAAGGCTTTCATAATAGCGGAGTAGAGCTATTAGCAAAACAGGCAGGCACGACCAAGCGAACCTTGTATGCTCATTTTGGCAATAAGGAAGGCTTGATTGAGGAGGTACTTAAGTATCGTCATCAGATGTTTATGACTCAATTAAAAGCGTGCTTTGATGATGTTGAGAGTAAGGATGCAGCAGCTGTTGCAAGGCGTTATTTAGCCTTTTTAAAAGACTGGACATCATCAGAGGGGTTTTATGGTTGCCTGTTTATCAATGCTTGTGCCGAGTATTCAGACACTCAGTATTCGCCACATAAAATAGCCCATCAGCACAAAACTGATATTAGGCAATGGCTATTCGCTGAGTTTAAAAAGGTAAGTGCCAAGGATGCTAAGCAGAAGTCTGACACGCTGTTTGTATTTGGCGAAGGGTTTATCGTTGCCGCGCAGACCGGTCAAGAGTCATTAACGTTAGATACTGATTTTTTATATAGTATTGATTAGGTCGCATCCGTTATCAATAAGCCCATGATAGCGGATTGGATTATTGTGCCATGGTTATGGTGATTAAAAATGAGGGGCTGGATAAATCATTTATTGAGTGAATGAGCATTCTTGCAGAGGTAGCCAGTCTGGTGCTGATATGCAGAAAAAACCATCAAAGATTTTTGAGGCAGAACAAATCAAGCTTGAGCATAAGCAGATTAGAATCTAAAAATATTCTATAATAATCAATTAGAGTGATTCAGTTCATGTTGAACCTAGTAATGATCACAGTGATTACTTAGACAAGCATCATATAGCTATAGAGATATGAACTCATCTTTAAGTTCTGGCTATAAACTTAGTACTACATAGACTTAATTTAACATAATATACATTATGCGAAAACAAACCAACGGTTTCAAAAAGGTTGGTACATAATAATTTACCGACTGTCATTCGCACATCTTGCTAAGCTAAGTGCTGAATATAAGTTTTGAATAAAAATACTTTTAGCTCAGAAATTTTTGATATCACCCTCAGCTTTCTACTAACGACAAGTCTCGATCAAATATTTGCGTAACGTTTTGCCATGCTCATTCAAGCTGACATCTGCAACTTGGCAATCTGTGCTGCCATCACTATTGCTATTGTCAGCACACGACAACTCATAATAAATATCGCTACCTTGCGCCAAGCTGACCTGAACTAAATCTTGCTCAGTCATCGAAAGCTTTTTGTCTTGTGTATAGTCAGGGTCTTGAGAATCCCACAGCACATCATAATCGACATTACAGGACATTTGATTTTTATCAAAATACGCTTGCTCAAGTGCCATCGCTGCTTGTAATTCAGTATTGGCGTATTGCTGTAGCACCACAGGATTACTCATACCTTGCTCATCTATGTCTTGTTGATACATTTTTGAAATGGTCACAATTTTCATAGCTTCCATCCCAGATTGCTTCTGATCTGCTGTTGCCACATCTGCTGTAGCAGTACCAACAGTCGTCAGTGCTATGGTTAGTGTCAATGTCAGCGATTTATATGTTGGCATGTCGTTCTCTACGAGCTTTTATCCTATGAATGTTACAGTCTATTACATCATAGCCATATTAGGACTCTGCTGTATTATCGTATCATTCAGGTTTACTTACTAGTATCTCGATTACATAGCGCTTTTATGGTATTTCCTTATTTGTTCTCATGACAATTTATAGTGTTTTATTAATGACTTATTAGCTAATAACTTTCGCTAACAACTGTGGGAAGGACAATTTTATGACTATATTGCCTGCTTTTTTTAAGGGAAAATCTGCGACATTGGCCTCCAGTAGCCTTTTATTGCTCGCTATGAGCGCAACTGGTTGCCAGTCTGCTTCTGAGTCCAGCGAGGCTATTGTCTCTCAATCTACCAGTATCTCATCAACGCCTATTAGTGCTGACATCAGTCAACAAACCCTTAGACAGCAAGCGCTACGTATACAGCGTGCACTGGCCAATAAGGACTTTTCTAGAATCACCAATGATATTCATCCCACACGTGGCGTTCGCTTTTCCATGTATGCTTATGTGCGGCCCGAGACTGACAAAGTCTTTAGTCGCGGACAATACGCACAGTATCTACAACAGTCCAATATTCGCTTTACATGGGGTGAAAAAGACGGCACGGGTGATGTATTAATCACGCCACTGCCAACGTACTTGGATACGTGGGTAGATGGTAAGAAGTTCAATAATGCCAATATCAGCATCAATGAATTCAAAAATAATGGCAATTCAATCAATAATTTAAAAGAGATATACCAAAGGTCATACGTTGTAGAGTTTTATGATAAAGGCACTGATGAATATGATGGTATGGACTGGCGTGTATTGCGCTTGGTATTTGATGAGTATCAAGGCAAGCGTTATCTGGTGGCGATCATTAATGACCAATGGACGGTTTAAAGTGTATAGAAACGATTGACTGACCACTTTTATAGGGCCTGTTTAAAGTGGCAGACTGCTCTATCTGCTTATGAATACAATATATTCAAATATTAATATATACCAACTTATGTTACTTGGTTTTTGATGACAAGCTTGTTTATTGCCCTTCTAACGACAACATATTCATAATCAGTTTGATCAAAGTCTCTTTTTGATTGGGGTCAGATTCAGCGACCAATAAGGTTAATGCCGCAAGCCCTGTATTATTGATGACCATGTCGCCTTTATCATTCAGCAGTCGGTGATTACGGTGCAAAAAACCCACGAATAAAAAAGCGCCGCTGCGTTTATTACCATCAGTAAAAGGATGGTTTTTTACCATAAAGTACAGTAGATGTGCCGCTTTACTTTCGATAGTCGGGTACGCAGGCTCACCAAAGACCGTTTGTTGCAAATTACCCAATACACTATCCAAACCATCACCACGAGGCTTGGCAAATAACTCAGTCGCCTCATCCCTATCTATCAGCTGCGCTTTCAAATCAGTTAACGCTGCCATGGCCTCAGCCGTACTGGGTAAGATACCACCATCTTGCCCTGCAGGACTATCCAGTAGACCTTCATCATAGCGCTGTAACCATAAGAATGTCTGTGTATAACGGCTGATAATCTCAACCAGTCCGCGTCCTTCGTCGGTTTTAAGCTCGGGACTTTGTGCGGTTTTTTTGATTAGTTTTAGCGCTTGTTGCAATTCAATAGAGTTTTTATCGAAGCGCTGTTGATTGAGCGTATAGCCTTGTACCAAGTACTCACGTAGGCGCTGTGTTGCCCAACGCCTAAATTGCACACCTTGAGGAGATTTGATGCGATAACCGACTGATATAACCACATCTAAGTCATAAAAAGTCACCGGACGGTCTGAATTTGCAATATGCATTTTTTGCATATTGCTTTTTTCATCGATTTCTTCGTCTTTTATAGCATTAGCGATATGACGAGAAACCACTGACTGGTCACGACCGAATAATTCGGTCATTTGTGCTTGTGACAACCAGACTGTCTCTTGCCCAAAACGTACATCTACTTGCGCCTTTCCATCAGCACTTTCATAGATTTCTACTTTTGCCACATTATTATTTATAGTATTAATCACCTTAGCTGCCTAATTCCAATATGCTTATGCTGTCTTGAATACAGCTTACTGTCACCATCTCTATAAGTATCACTCATAACGGTGTCTGACGAAAGAATTTCACCATAATCTCATAAATATCCGGATAAGCATCTACCAGCTTCTGTGGTGTCTCAAAAAACACCTCGCTCAGTACCGCAAAAAACTCCGCAGGATTGGTCGTACCATAACGATCAAGCCCTGACTTGCGATGTGTTTGAAAGTCTTCAAAATCTCGCGACATAATCTGTGTCCACCGAGCAGGATCCATATCAGATTGCATCGGCGGAAAGCCATTGGCACGGCCATTCATCATATCAAGTTTATGCACAAACTCATGAATGACGACGTTATGCCCATCACGCTCACCTGAGTGTTTGGCATCTTTCCAAGACAAGATGACGGGCCCACGTAGCCACGCTTCCCCGCTACGGTGTTGGCTGCCCTCATGGACGATACCGAATTCATCTACGGTGGTTCTGTCGCTTTTGTATGAACCCGGATAGATGATAATGGATGACCAGCCAGCATACCAATCAAGACTTAGATTCAAGATCGGCAGGCATGCTTGCAGTGCAATGGACTGTCTGACAGCATTGGTAATTTCAAAATCTTGTGCACCAGTGATGAATTTGTCAGCCAAAAATAACGTTGCTAGCTCAAATAAATGCTTCATCTCGTCAGCACTCAATCTGTCGAGTATCACGATACGCTCAGCCGCCTGCTCCCAATCGGCATGGGTAAACTCGCTATTATCTAGTATGCGCTGCTCACGCCAGTCTTTTATGATGCCAAACATACACGCCACCCCTATTCTTTTAATATTTCGCACACATTGGTATTACTGAATCTGAGTACTGTAACGGTAATCAGTAATACGCACTTATAATTAATATATTGACATGCATAAGCAAAAAACGCTGCTCATAAATGAATTATTGAGCAGCGCAGTCTGACATTCACACATTAAGATTTAAAATTGATATTGCAAGCCTAGTTGTACTGAGCTGTCTTTATCATCACGTGCAAAGGTGGTATCGCCATTCAGATACGCATAAACGTTTTTATGAACCTTATTACTCACACTCAGCTCAAAACGTCCATAGTCGTCATCTTTATCTGCTTGAGTGATGCTAACCTCTCTTGTTTGACCATCAGCTAAAGACGTTGTCGACAAACTATCTGTTAAACCACCGTCGATAACATGCACGTAAGCGATTTTACTTTGAAGTTTGGCAGGTGTGCCCATCAAATCAAAGCCATATTGTAACTGGTAACCAAGCTCTGAATTCCATGCCTCGCTAGAGGTGCTATCAACCTTTAATGCAGTGCGAGAATCAGCATTGCCACTGGTATAACCATCTATATCTGTATCACTGTAATTCAGACCCAAAAAGGCGCCATGCGCGACGTTTTTCTTGATAAGAAAGTTATATCCAAGCTCATTGTATGCGCTAAACACATCGGCATCGGCATCACCGCGTTCGCTATTGTTGATAATGTTTATGCCGTCATTACCATCCAGTTTTACAGTTCTATTAACGTCCAAGTCATGTTTAGATAAGCTCAGAGATGTGGTATTCCACCAAGCCGTGTCTTTTCCGCCCAATAAAGAATAGGCCTGAATACCATAGCTCGTATCTTTTTTAATACCGTTTTCTACGGTGTTATTGTTTTGATTGGCCGCTTGCACACCTGCGCCAACACGCCAGCTTGGCTGTACCGTATATTCGCCATATAGACCAATATTGGCGCGAGTGCCCTCTTGTGCGTCCTCAGCATCTACATAGCTTTGGGAGCCATCTACCCAAACCTGGGTGCGCGACTCGGAATCAAAAGGCTCCGCATCATCGAGAGTATGTAATGCCAAAGCATTGGCGCGCTCAAGCACTGCTGAGTGTGAGTCGGTGGCATTGTCCTGTAAAGCTAAGCCCATCGTATTTTGCAGATTGAGCGCACTTTTGGTTGATGCAATGATATCAGCATTGGTTTGCTCCACAATCAACCTGCTGATGATACGAGAGTAGTCACGCATTCTTTGCGCTATGCGTTCTTCACCAAAGGCAGCAGTAAGTACTTCCTCATTGTCTAATGCAGGGTTATGCCACGTATAGCCGCCTGGAATATCTGGGTTTTCAGTTTGTGTGTAACCATCATAATCAGGCCCAAGGCCCCAGTTGGTTGCCTCAAATCCGACGACTTGCATGACACTATCAAAAGACTCCTGATCGCTGCAGCAGCCAACGCCATAAGGCTCGTAGGGTTCGGTCTCACCTGGTGCAATAATGGCTGTATTGACCTCTAGTGTAATACCAAGCTCTTTAGCAATACGCAGCGCATTTTCACGCAAACTTACATTGGCAGCCACTTCGTTGCCATCATCGTCGTAAGCATTGCGCCCTGCATTGGCATACATCTTATCGCCTGTAATCAAACTGTCTAAGTTAATCATACCCAGTGCTGTCGTTTTTTCTGCGTCAGTGAGCTGCTCAACAAATGCCTTTGACCCATTAAGGCCGCCCTCCTCTGCACCAAATGCCACAAACTGAATGTCGTGCTCTGTCTCAATGCCAGTCAGGTTTTTTGTCAACTCAGTTAAGACGCCAGACCCAGAAGCGTTATCGTCTAATGCTTCTAGATTTGCATAGTTTGGATAGGCTACTGCAGAATCATAATGTGCGCCAACAAATAGCGTTCTGTTGGTATCAGCACTGCCTTTTTGGGTCACGACAACGTTATTACTCGTTAACGTTTGACCTCTGAATAAACCACGAGGCGCTACGAAATCAAAAGTTTGACGATTGACTTGGTTGTTACTGTCATCGATGGTCATGCGCTGCTGCATATAATCAGCAGCTTGGACTTCTTTATCGGAACCTGTATAACGACCAGCATAATCACGGGCAAGCGTCAGCGCCGTTTCTGTACCATAATCACCGTACTTGGCCTCTGCAAATACTTGCGAGCCTGTAAGCAGTGTCAGCGCCGCAACCACTGAAATCTTAAGCGGTGATAAATTAGTATCCAAACTGCTTCTCCTTGGTTAAAGAACTGTAATCAACAGTAAAAAATAACCTAAAATAATGCAGTTTACAAGATAAAAGACATATGTCTGTTTATTTACTTTTTGAGCATAATGGTGAATCATCGAAACGCTATGTACCTATGTAGTTAGCTATCCGTGATCAGTACTTACGAATCGCTGTTCGGTATTCATTTTCACCTTCATACTGCTGATTTATCGGGTTGTTTAAGAAGGTTTAGCTTTAGTTGTGTCAATGGCATCCAACTGCACTGCTACCACTCGCAGTGCCATTGATTTCCAATCCAATTTTATGTCATCGGTAAACACCATGTGGTGGCTGATACTGACATATCCATGTACGATGGCCCAGATATCTAACGCTATTTGCCGACGTTCCGTCACGTTAGCATCTTCTGATAAATAAGAACCAGCCACCCGAACCAACTTTGAAAACGCGCTATCTCTTGCTGCAATGGCCTCGATTGAGGGCTGATATCCTGCATCAGACTCCCCAAAAATCAGTCGATAATGCGCCTCATATTTTTCTCCGACGTTGAGATACCCTAAGCACGCCTCTAGTACTTGTTCTTTATTTGCCTTACCATCCGGAATGACATTCATGGCTTCACGAACGAGATTAAACCCTTCTATGTACAGCGCATCCAGTATGCCTTGCTTACCTTGGAAGTGACTGTATATACCAATAGTGGACAATCCTGCACGTTTAGAGATGGCTCGCACGCTTAAGGCATCCCCGCCCCCTTCTAAAAAAAGCTCAGATGCGGCGTTTAGTATTTTGGTTCTGGCATCCATTAGATTCTCACTATCTCTTGACAATTATAACAGCGTTATTCTAGTATATAACACTGTTATACACAAACGATTATAAATTGATTGTATTGATAGAAATTTAACTTAAGAGTAAGGACGCTATGAGTATTCAACAGCTAGAAACAGATTATCTAATCATTGGTAGTGGCGCGGTGGGCATGGCTTTTGCCGACATACTACTTACAGAGACAGATGCTAATATTATTATCGTCGATAAACATCATAAGCCAGGTGGTCATTGGAATGACGCTTATTCATTTGTTACCTTACATCAGCCATCGTCGTTTTACGGCGTGAGCTCACGTGAGCTTTGCGGCGGTATGATTGATAAGATTGGTTTAAACAAAGGTTTGTCTGAGCTGGCATCAGGCGCAGAAGTCATGTCGTACTTTGATAAAGTCATGAAGCATACGTTTTTACCGAGTGGCCGTGTGACATACTTCCCGAGGTGTGAGTATCAAGGCGATGGTAAATTTTCATCGTTACTGTCTGATACCAGCTATGAGGTCAAGGTCAACAAAAAAATCATTGATGGCACTTACTTCAAAACTTCAGTACCAGCAACCCATACCCCAAACTTTGAAATTTCTGAAGGCGTTAAGTTTGAGCCATTAAATAATCTACCGAGTCTAACCAAACCCCGTGATGGTTACGTGATTATCGGCGGTGGTAAAACAGGTATTGATGCGGTTTTATGGTTACTAGAGAATCAAATTGACCCAGACCACATTACATGGATTATGCCAAGAGACGCTTGGCTGATCGATCGTCAGAACACCCAGCCTTCTCGTGATTTTTTTGTGAACACTATAGGGGCGCAGGCTACTCAGGCAGAGGCGATTGCTGAGGCAGAAAGCATCGAAGACCTTTTTAATCGTTTAGAAAAAGGCGGCGTATTAATGCGTATTGATCCAAATGTACGCCCGCAAATGTTCCATGGTGCTACCATTAGTAGTGAAGAGCTTAAGCAGTTACGCCGTGTTAAAAACATTGTGCGTAAAGGTCGTGTGACTCGTTTAGATGCTGATAAGATTTATTTCGGTGATGACAGTATTGCTACCACGCCCAACACGATGCATATTGATTGCTCTGCACGGGCAGTACCAGTGACAGAGACGTACGATGTATTCAAAGGTGATACTGTGGTGGTACAAACCGTACGTACCTATCAGCCTGTATTTAGTGCGGCATTCATCGCTCACATTGAAGCCAATTATGATGATGAAACTGTCAAAAATGAGTTGTGCCAAGTGGTACCGATCCCAAATCATGACACAGACTTTCTAGTTGGGCTCGTTAAACAAATGAAAAACCAGATGCGTTGGTCAAAAGAGCCTGCGCTACGTGAATGGATGATTAACAATCGCTTAGATGGCTTCACTAAATTGGTACGTGCCAGCGAAAATACGCCACCTGAAGAGCTGGCTATTCTTAAGCGTCTAAAGGAAGCAGGACCAAAAGCCGCTGCAAACATGCCCAAACTCATGGGTGAAATTATGCAAATAACGGCAGCACGTCAAGCCAAGACCTCTAATGCCTAAAAAATGACTGCCAATACTATCTATCAAGAACAACTATCAAGGAAGCGACTATGCCAGAATTTCAAACCAACAAAGCAAACCTAACCCAAGCTCGCCTGCAAGAGACGCCTATACACACTCTCGGCGATGGTGAAGTACGCGTCAAAGTTGATCGCTTTGCTTTTACTGCGAATAATATTACTTATGCAGTCATGGGCGACCAATTACGCTATTGGCAGTTTTTTCCGCCAAATGGGAATGAACCCGAAAAATGGGGCATTATTCCTGTATGGGGCTTTGCCGACGTCATCGAATCAAATAGCGAGGCGCTGCCCGTCGGTGAACGACTATTTGGTTACTTTCCGCCTGCCAGCGAATTGGTGATTACCCCCAAGCGAGTCACGCAGACCAGCCTGCTCGATGGTAGTGCTCATCGTGCCGAGCTGCCGCCTGGCTACAATATGTATCAGCGCGTTAACCACGAACCGGGTTATGACCGTGCCAATGACAATCAGCGCATGCTGTTGTTCGTATTGCACTTAACCTCATTCTGCTTGCATGATTTATTAAAGCGCAATGACTGGTTTGGTGCAGAGCAAGTGGTGATTATCAGTGCCTCTAGTAAAACCAGTATTGGCCTAGCTTATGGACTCACTGATGATAAAGACGCGCCGCACGTTATCGGCCTAACTTCAAACCGTCATATAGATTTTGTTAAGTCAATCGGCGCCTATGACAGCGTATTGAGCTATGACACGCTTGAGCAGATTGACGCCAGCAAACCAACAGTCATTGTCGATATGTCGGCCAATACCGATGTACTGAGTAGACTACATAAGCACTTAGGCGAAAACATGCGCTACACCAGCAATGTCGGTATCACGCATTGGGACGAACCGCGCCATGTAGACGGTATCATTCAAGAACGTAGCCAGCAGTTTTTTGCGCCCAGTCATGTACAGCAATGCATGAAAGAATGGGGCCCTGAAGAATTTAATAAACGCTCTATGGGCTATATCATGAACAGCACTGCAAAAACCAATGCATGGCTAAAAATTAAAGAGCTTGATGAGATTAGTGATTTACTAGATATTTATCAAGACATCTGTGAGGGCAAGATAGCCGCTGATGAAGGTCTGATCGTGGTTATGTGATACATGCATGCTTACCATCATAAGCATCAGCTGAATCAAGGTATTAGTAATGAATGACAAAGAGAGTTCAAAAGAGCTCTCTTTTTTCGTTTCATTTAGTGGTGTAGTAGGGCTTTAAACCAAATACCTGTTCTACTTATCCTTTCATGGCACTAACGTGCCAAGCCTTGCTCTGTTAAGTACTCATGTAGCCCTTCGGCGAACTGTCTGTAGCCTGCCGCATTGGCATGGATTTTATCAGATTTCAGCGCATCATCTGATAGCACAGTCGACCAACCATCAGAATATAGCGGTATGCCTTCAGCCTCCGAAATCTCTTCATACAGTGGATTATCACTGGCTTTGCCAAACAAGGCACTAGTACTCAGATGCGGCTCAGCGATTAGAACAACGTCGATATTTTTGGATTGTAAGGTGTCTATAGTCTCGATGATATTGGCCCGCGTCGTATCAGGTGCAATGCGCTGCAATACATCATTGCCGCCCACACCCAGCAGTACCAAATCAGGATGTTGCTCAGTGATCTCATTCACTCGAGTCAGTACATCTGCAGAAGTATCACCATTGACACCCGCATTAACGACCCTCCATTCGCTTAGCTCTGCCAGTACCACGGGATACGCTGTTTCAGTATTTGCCCCATAGCCATAGGTCAGTGAGTCACCAAGTGCAACCACTGTACTGCCTGCAGGTAAAGCCGTTTGTGTTGGCTCATTACTACAGCCTGTCATGCCAATCGCTGCGGCAAGTCCCATGCTTGCCAGCGCTAAAAATCTACCATCTAGATTCATATCTGTTCCACTCCCACATCCTCACCAATTGAGCTAGATTTATTTGCGTTAATAATTTGAGACTACTCAAAATCCATTATTTAACTTTTGTTGTATATCAATCAGTATACGTTGTATAGTTAATACAGGAGATAGATTACCTGTTGGGCGCAATACAAGTGCTACGCGGCTTAGCATAGACAGTGTATTCATCATAAAGTATAACTTTACCAAGGATACGTGGGGTATTTATGAATAAAACAGCATCTCAAAGTCAGTCTAACGATAACACTCAAGACAAAGAAAACGCTGACCATCCAACCCAGAGTCAGAGTCAATCCATCAAAGCGCCCACTACCAAAAGTCCTGTTTCCACGACGGTCAAAGAGACTTTAGAAGGCAAAGAGGCTTTAGAAAAACCTGAGAAAAAAGCAAAAAGTTTCGATGAATTGCAAATAAGTAAGGGTAAGTATCGCCCAGTGGCACAAACCGTTGGCAACTGGCTTGATAACATCAACATGGATGCCCTTAACTATCTAAACGAACAAGCCGAAAACATCTTTTACCGTAAAGGCGTCACCTTTACCGTCTATAGCGATGCCAAAAACATCGAGCGAATGATACCGTTTGACATTATCCCCCGTATTATCGCGGCAAGCGAATGGCGTCTGATAGAAGCTGGTTGTAAGCAGCGTATCACCGCTCTCAATGCATTCTTGCATGACATCTATCATGACCAAGCCATCATGAAGGCCGACATCGTGCCTGCCAGCTATGTCTATGCCAGCGGCTGCTATGAGCCTTGGATGATGGGTATTGAGCTGGACAAACCAATCTACTCACACATCAGCGGTATCGATTTGATTCGTGATGAGTCTGGCAAGTTCTGTGTGTTAGAGGATAATTTGCGTACTCCGTCAGGTGTCTCATATATGCTTGAGAGCCGTAACATATCAGAGACACTACTGTCTGATATGTTTTCTGACACGCCTATTATGGGCATCAGTGATTACCCCAATCGCCTCAAAGCTTGTCTTGCTAGCTCAACGTCCAAATATGATCCACAAATCGTTATCTTGACGCCTGGCCGCTTCAATAGCGCCTACTATGAACATGCATTTTTAGCACACGAGATGAGCGTGCCACTCGTACATGGTTATGATTTGGTGGTTGAGGACAGTAAGGTCTACATGCAAGGTATTCGTGGCAAGGTACAAGTCGATGTTATTTACCGACGCATTGATGACCCCTATATCGACCCGCTAGCCTTTCAATCTGACTCGATATTGGGCGTCTCAGGGCTGATGAGCGCTTACCGTGCTGGTAATGTCGTCATTGTGAATGCGCCAGGTACAGGCGTGGCTGATGATAAGAGTCTATATCCTTTTGTACCAGATATGATCAAATTCTATTTAAATGAAGAGCCTATCCTACCCAATATAGAAACCTATCAATGCCGTAAGCCTGATGAGCTCAAATATGTGCTTGATAATTTAGATAAGCTGGTCGTAAAAGAAACTCAAGGCTCAGGTGGTTACGGCATGCTCATTGGCCCGACATCCACCAAGAAAGAGATTGAAGAGTATCGCCTGCGCCTACTTGAAAATCCAGCCGGTTTCATTGCCCAGCCGACTATCTCGCTATCTACCAACCCTACTGCTGTCAGCGATGGCATCGCACCGCGCCACATTGATTTGCGTCCCTTTATCTTAAGTCATGGCGATGGTTCGGTAGATATTGTGCCAGGTGGTTTGACTCGTGTGGCCATGGTTGAGGGCTCCTTAGTCGTCAATTCATCTCAAGGGGGCGGTATCAAGGACACGTGGGTCGTCGATGACAGTCATCTGCAGTCTTCGACCAAAAAACCAAACGGCAATGGTGAATCTGGTAAATGCTCGCCTTTATCATCAGAGACCAATACCTCAGATCACGCCAACTATTATGATCGTGTACAGCCTAAAGAAGCCGGCTATGAGATGCTAGATGATGCACCGATGATCTTGCTACTCTCCACTGCCAGCCATCTCATATGGCTAGGCCGATACAGCGAGCGCCTGTATTACTATGATAATGTCATGAAGCAACTGGTTAAAGACGATCTAAAAAAATCACAGCTTAAGCATTTGATCAGCCACTTAGGTTTTGATGTGGATGCGGATGAATCGTTTAAGACCATGAAAGCACAGATGATGTCTGATTTGGAACGAAATATCATACCAAACATCGTTCAATCGATAGATGACAATGTACAAGAGGCCAAAGGCGTCATTGGTAAAGACACCGCTGAGTTATATAACTTGATTAAGCGGCTCTCAAGTGCTGGTACTTATCGTGCTGCGACCTTGCAGCTACATGCGTGTAATGCTGCGATGAAACAAGAGCACCCAACCGTGACTTGTTTCTGGCAATTAGGGCGTCATTTCGAGCAGCTTGAGCGGGCTGTGCTACTAGAGGAAGACTCAATAGAAGTTAGTCTTGAATTTAAATATTGGATCAATGAGCTGCCTGAAAACACACGCTGGCGTGAGCTGACACGTCTGGCCAATCAGATGATCCGATCGAAGAAATTTAGTGATTTCGAGCTGATTAGCAAGGAGTTTAATATCATCTTGCGTCAAGGTGTCTAGCCGCAAGATGATTACAGGCGCTAATGATACAGTCGATTTCAGATAATTTGGATAATAGGAAGGCGAGTAACAGTACTACTAATAGTAGACTAAGCTCGCCTGACGCTATATCCGATTTATATGGGATTGACCATACATATGAAATAAACAGAAAAATAGGAAGCTATCATGAAACTTCAAATCAGCCATCAAACCAACTATTATTACGGCGAGCTTGCACAGCGCAGTGTCCAGTATATACGTATGACTCCCATGCAGATGCCGCACCAAATCATTCACAAATGGGAGGTTATGCTCCCTAAAGTGGCGACCAATCAAAAGGACGGCTTTGGCAATGACTGGCTCACGCTAAGCCGTAATGAGGCACATAATAACTTGCAGATGCAAGCGTCAGGTATCGTGGAGATTGATACAGAGACCAAACGTTTAGAGGATATGGCACATGTCCCCTATCTGCTCTTTACTGTACAAACACCATTGACCAAATGCTCACAAGAGATGCGTGAGTTTTCAGCACCCTATCTAAAAAAACCCACACATGACAGCCTGAAATCGATGGCCAATGCCCTCATCATGAAAATGCCGTTTGTGAAAGATGTGACCCATGTAGGTACGACAGCGACTGAGTCTTTTGCGACAGGCGCTGGCGTGTGCCAAGATCACACCCATGTTTTTTTAGGCTGCTTACGTGATCAGCATATCCCAGCCCGTTATGTGTCAGGCTATCTGTATGACGATACCGAAAACCATATGGCCAGTCACGCCTGGGCAGAAGTATGGCTGGACGGTTACTGGTACACCTTTGATATCTCAAATCAGCTGTTTCAGCCAAGCTCTCATGTCTACGTTGCCATTGGTCGAGACTATTTAGATACAGCTCCTGTCCGCGGTGTTAGAATGGGCGGCGGTTATGAAAACCTTTACAGTCAAGTATTGGTTTCGAGATTATCATAGGCTATTTTTAAGCCTATTCTACTAAGGATCAGTTATGACTTATTGTGCCGCTATACGTCTGAAAGAAGGGATGGTTTTTGCTAGCGACACACGTACCAATGCTGGGGTTGATCATATCTCAACCTTTAGAAAACTCTATCAGTATGGCGTTGAGGGCGAGCGCTTTATAGTGTTACAGACAGCTGGCAGCTTAGCGACATCGCAGGCGGTGTTTAACAAACTGCAAAACGATATTGACCAGCGTCTTGAGAGCAATCTCAATACGGTCCCGACTTTATTTGATGCCGCGCAAATGGTTGGTGAATGCATGCGTGAAAAAATGAACCATGCAAAAAAAGTCGCTAATGCTAGTGTCGATGGTGCCTTTACCAGCTCTTTTATGCTGGGTGGTCAAATCAAAGGGCAGCCGCCTGAGTTATACATGATTTATCCTGCAGGCAATTGTATCAAAGCCACTGAAGACACACCGTTTTTTCAGTTAGGTGAAAGCAAATATGGCAAACCCATTCTAGATCGTTCTGTCAGCTACAATACGGACGTAAGACATGCAGCCCGCGCGTTGATGCTGTCATTTGATTCAACCATTCAATCTAACTTGTCAGTGGGTATGCCAATAGATTTTGTACTTTATGACAATGACAGCCTAGCCATGCCTAATGGCCGACGTATTGATGAGAATGATGAGTATTTTAATAGTATTCGTCATCAATGGTCAGAGGAGCTCCGCCGTATTTTGGTTGAATTGCCTAAATGTCCTGATGGTTATTGGGGATAAATGGTTCCGTATAAAATCATATTTTCTGTACTAAAGAGCCCTTTGTGATAGACAAAGGGCTTTTCTTATAGCCAATAAAAAACCAGATTAGCGCTGAATAAACAGCCCTATTCCGGTTTTGGTTTAAAGACCTTGAATGCCATCATAGTGATATCACACTCAATTGTTGTGTAATCTACCTCATGACCTGGTACATGGAAGACTCACTGGACTGCACCTAGATAAAGGCCCTAGTGCATTAGCTCAATCACGATTGCGTGATTGCGCCAGCGAGCTAATGACACTAGGGCCTTTATCTAGGTATTAGCAGGACTGAAACAGTCTTCCTTGGGTAAAATGTAATGGCTTGACTCGTGGACGACGCAACGTCGCCCCTCACCGTAAACGGTGAAACGCTAAATCTCACAACGCATTAAGTTTGCCTCATAACAGTTATTATTGTCAATACATAATTGCAAAACCAAATTATGTACGACACTAGGTGTCGCAGGTTGTATACCTCCTTACAAAAGTCCTTGATATTTTCTCTGAAACGCGCTTTTATGGGTCTACAAAACCACGCGCACCGACAAAATAAAAATCAAGGCAAATTTCTATGAGTCTGTCCTTCGCACAAATTCAGCAAGCTTGGCAAGTTCAAGACCCTAGCTTGGTTGATAAGTTATGTTTATTAGCAACACAAGTTGATGATATTCCTGAGTCGCCCATCCCCGAGCACGAACTGACATTTGAGCGATTTTTGGACAAAATTCTAAGTCATCAGTTCCGAGAGCAAAACCCCGAAGTACAGTTTGCAGAGCGTGTGGCAATGATTGCCAAGCTTGAGGCAGACGAAGGCGTCTACCCTCTCCCTGATCGCTACAAAATCCATTTAATATTAACCGCACTGTGGGAAGATGGCAGCGCCTATTCTAGAACTATTCTAAAACAAGCCATTACGGCTTTGCCAGTCAGCTATGGTGTGTGGAAAGGTTTAAAACGTATTTATAAGCAAGCAGAATTTTCTCAAGATTATGAGATATTCGGACAAATTGCCGCCAAGATTGATTTACAGCGCTTTAATCAAACCGCCAACTCTGCGGTCAGCCTAGCCACCAAAACCTATATGAGCCTCAGAGCATGGCGTTATCTGCGCCAGCTAGGACAGCAAATGCCAATTGGCTACATTGATGCCGCCGTCTCTGTACTCGCCAGCTATGACGAAACTATGACGGCAGGCAGCCTTGAACAAACGAACAGCTGGGTACTTAATCATATCTGTTTCCATAACAGTCTTGATTATGGCGTCAATCGATTCAGCAGTCGCTCACCTCGCAAGCTCTTTGATGCAAAAGGTCGCGCGTTTTCTGAGGCGTGGCAACGAGACTCTGAGCCACTTATTGAGTTGCTGGCCATCGCCAAAAACGAGGCTATCAGACAGTTCGCAACCGATAGCCTAAAGCACGATTTCAAAACCCAATTACGTGATGTGAGTGGTGAGACGCTACAATATTTATCTGCCGGACAAGCGCATAGCAAAGCGCGTGATGAGATGATTGTTTGGCTATTAGAGAACGCACCACATTTTGAAAAGTCTAAATTTCAAACATTGGGCTTGCATCAAGTGGTGCTACAGCTACTCCATTCACACTATCCTGCCGCCTATCAGTATGCGATTAGCTATGCCAAAAGCTACGCTCAGGACTTATCGCTTACTGAGCTGATGCTACTGGCCATGTCAGATTATGAGCCTGTTAGAGTATTTGCCATCAACAATATCTTAAGTCGTGATTCTGTCTCTGATATCGGTGTCAACGGTTGGGGTCAGCTATTAGACACAGAGCATCACTATCAAACCGCGAGCAAACAACTTAGCAAACACTTTACGCGACGTGACTTGACCCCTGAGTGGTTTTTTGAACTATTGACTAGCGGTAGAACACACAGCGTAAAATTTGCCATAAAAAAACTGCCTGAGCTTTATAGTGCTAAAGAGCTGGGTGCTGAATACTTTATTCGCGTTGCCCAGCAATTAGATATACCAGAGCAACAGGATTTCTCTGCTTATAACGACAGCTACTGCATGGACTTTGCATTGGACCAGCTCAGACGTTTGGATTTGAGCCAAGTAAACGCGGCAGTATGGCAAATGCTATTGTTACATTCACTATCGCAAGCGACTATTATCGATTGGTTTGATGAAGATGTACTGTCAGCGGCGACGCTTGATATGAGCTATTGGCATGCGCTTGCCTATGAGCTTGATTGGCAAGTGAGTGAATATGTTGAACAATTAAAATTTGCTGACACTCCTATTAAAAACTGGCAAAAGCACTTGGCCTTTGATGAGTACTTAGCAGAAAACGTGCGTGACTGGCTGTCTGATGTGCGCCGGTTTGCGCCGATAGATTTAGGTTTCGACTGGCTTATGAACCTTGCGCATAGCGAACAAGCACTCTATCGTGAATTTGCTATTGAGCGCATTAACAAAGGGTTCTTGCCTGCCGACTTTATCGCATATCTTGACAGCAATGAAGGCGCCTCTACTGACAACGCTTCCAGTAATGGCACTGACAATAAAAACTCAAATAGCGACGCTGCTACTGAAGTAGATTTGACCGGCCAACGCTATTTATTCACAGGCAAAATGCAAAGTATGACTCGTGGCGAGGCCGAAAAAGTTGTGAAAGCGGCTAATGGTGCCATCAGTGGCGCTGTCAACGGCAAGTTAGATTACTTGGTCATCGGTGATGATGGTTCACCGTTATACGGTAATGGCCGTAAAGGTAGCAAGCAAGTTAAAGCCGAAAGCTTAATCGCCGATGGTGCGCCGCTAAAGATTATTTCCGAAACCGCCTTTTTACAGATGCTGAGTGGTCAATCGAGAGAGGTGTCTGAAGACGATACTTTTGCAGGTGCCAACGCCCTGTGGCATATGGCAACAGATGACGCTACTGCACCTATCAGTGAGCTTGCGATTAGCTACCTCAGTCATCATCATGAACAGATCTGTATGGCACTGACAGACAGACCAGTCGATCCCGATGCGATTATCCCTTCTTCTTTCTTTGATGCGGAGCGTGTCATTCCTTTACTGCAACACCGTAACAGCCAGCTGCGAGAATTTGGCTTGTTGCTGAGTGAGTATGAGATGGCGACGTGGCAACCAACGCCAACCCTATGGCTGATGATGGCAGAATCTCCCTATACGGATATCACTCAACTGCTAAAGCGTGCGCTATTGGACAAGCCATCTGTTGCCAATCGACGTTATCACATCCAGTCAGAACAATTGAATGCTGGCATGCTGAACGCTTTGATTGAAAGCAAAGCGCGAGTCGCTCGCCAAATCGGCATCGCCTTGCTGCAGCGTCATGCCAATTTCCAAGATGTGCAGTCTCTATATCGATTGACCCAAAGCACAGACCGCGAAGTACGTTATGCCGCCGTAACCATGCTATGGAAACACTACAAGGCGCGTCACGTGTCTCCAAACTGGCAACCAACCAGTATCAATAAAGATGCTGTCAAAGACAGCATCGCTCAACCAGTCATAACAGAGCAGACAGATAAACGTTTGGCAAGCTTACCTGCAGAAGTTGATCAGTTATTAATGCTGCTACGTCGTGGTCTCTTTGAGCTACCACCGGGACGTCTAGGCGGTTCACAAGAGCCAAGTACTAGTGACAGCAATAAACATAAGCAACAACGTTATTCAGATAAAAACTCAGCATCATCACAGTCATATGAGGCAGCTGAGTCAGATAGCAATATCACACTAAAACCCATATCTGCGAGTCGTGCCAAATTGGCGTTGATTGAAACGTTCCGTGATGTGGCGTTGACTGACAGCACCTTTGCGGCGCTCATTATGCCCACACTGTTCACCTTTACGCACTCGGCAGGCAAGATGGAGCGTTATGCGTGTTTGGTTGCCGTCACACGGTTATTACATCGCTATCCTGAGCTATCCAAAAACCTGCAGCCAGTGGCATCGGCTTAACGGCTTTGGCAAACAGATATAGATAAAAGATACTTAAAAAATATGACGTCACCTCAACTGAGATAACACCATGAAAACAATAACACTCCCCTATTGGGGTCAAATTATTGGCTTAGTCAGTAAGGCCAACAGTACCCAAGCGGCAACTCAAAAGACAACCAAGCAAGATGGGCGCAGTCTTTTTATTACTCGCCAGCAGCAAGCATCTACTACGGTCTTATACGTCCTTGATCAACAAGGTGAGCAATTTAGCTTATCGACAACTGCGCTGCCTTGTGCGATGCAAGCCATCACTAAAATAGATGATAGTACGGTGGTAATGATTGGTGACGATGGTCATCTTTATCAAACGGATTGGCAAGCCAAGAAAGTTAAGAAGACCAGTGCCAAATCCTTACTCGATGCACCTGAAAATAATAACAGTACTATAGGCCGTGCCGTAGCAATGGCACCACTACAAGATGCACTGGCTATTTTATATCCGAAACATATCGTAGTATGGCCTTATCAAGACAGCCAAGCCAGCAGTACTGTCATCATTGAGCCTTATTCGTCTTCTATAGCAGCATCAGGTAAAGAATCCGCATTAACAGCGCAAGCAACCTCGAATGATGGCTCGTGGCTCGTTGTGGCAGATAAAACAGGAGATGTTAGTAGCTATCAATGGGTATCAGATGGTGCACAGCTCAATCTAAGTAGTCGCAAACAGCTCCACCAAGGTAAAGTAAACGCGCTTTGTTTTGAGCCGGTTGGTCAGTACTTTTTCTCAGCAGGCGCAGATAAGTGCTTATACCGCACACATGTCCAAGGCGACCTACACCCTGTTGATAGAGCCAAGTCCAGCCAACACAGTGAAATGATCACCGCGCTTTGTGTCTCAGACACTCGGATATTCACTGCCGCCGATGACAAGAGTGTTAAATCATGGGCATTTGATAAGGGTCAACCAAATAGCTGTAAAGAGGATCTAACCAAGGCTCGACAGATCGTCTTATCTTCTTATGCTGAACAACCAACGCTCATTGTAGTCAGTGCTGATCAGAGCTTACGTTTCATACCTATTGACCATACTCAAAGTACGGCACAGAATAGCACCTCACAAAATAGTACGGCAAAAAATAGCAAGCTGCTCCCAGTCACTTATATCATCAAAGACGGCTATCAGAGAATCGCTCAATTACTGACAGATGCCTCAAACAATAACGATGTGTCGTTTAAAGAAGGATTGGCGCTGCTACAGGCGCAAGCAGATAACCAAACATTAGAGCTGGTTAAAAAATTACTTGCTGATAGCGACACACTCACGGCCAATCAAGCATTGCAACTGGTACAGTGGATTGCTACTACTAATCTTGATAAAACTGCACAGGTTTTAGAGCAGCAACTAAGCTCGGCGCACAGTGCAAAAGTACGTCTTGCTGCTTTTCATGCCTTGGCCGACCGCGCAAGTACGGCGAAGCGCCCGCTGCATTATCTAGAAGAAGCCTTTAAAAACCGTTACTACGAAGAAGTGGTGGCTTCTGCGTTACAAGGTTACCTAAAGGTCGCGATGAAGGATGCTACGAGCCAGCGCCGCATCTTACCTATTTTAAGAGAAGCGTTGTCACACAGTTTTGCGAATATTCGTAAGCAAGCATTGGCCTCACTTGAGACGCTGTTGCCAGACAACAGCCCGCAAGCAGATTTAATGGCACTAGACTGCAATCAGTCAGACATTGTCCAGTCAGGGTTGATTCGTCTGTATCAGCGCGGCATGCTAAACCACCTTGAAATCTCGCGTCAGCTGATGCTGCTACAGAACCATCGTAATACAGAGATTAGGCAAACGGCGTTTTACGTCTCATTACTGTCTCAGCCTAAATTGATAGAAGCGCTCAAACAGCAAGGCGACACGCAAACATTACGTACCCTGTCTGATTTTGATGACTTTCGCTTACTGCGCGGCACGCTACTAGATAATGCTAGCAGCACAGCGGCAAATGATAATAATGTTAAACAATCCGATGAGGCGATCCGTTTAACCTTATCTACGCAAGATTTTATCTCGCAAGCAGATAATACCCAAGCATCTAAGAGTAAGGCTAAAACGGCCAAATCCAAGAAGCTTGCTACTGAATCTATAAATCTAAGCAATGACACGTTAGAGCCTTTATTACAAAGCTTAAGCAATAGTCATGAAGATATCAGTTTTCGAGCGGCTTATGCGCTGGCCTGTCTACAAGACAAACGTGCGTTTGGCACCCTGATTAGTCTGATGAGCCATGAAGACAGTGCCATCATCCGTGCTGGTGTGGCCACCGCGCTTGGTCATTTAAATATAGAAGACGCCAAAGCAGTCCTACCGACATTATTGGACGATAAGGACGCTGGCGTGCGCCAAGTGGCTATGCAAGCCTATGGCAAGTTGGCAGACAATGCATTGTCTTGGGCAGCGACAGGTTTTGCTTCTAAACATCAAGATATTCATGAGCAGTCATTGGCACTATTTTTAAAGCATGTTACGCCAGATAGCTCAAATAGTGGTGATAGCAGTGATAAAAACACTCAGATGTCGTCAGAGATGACGGACATACTGCTACAGGCATTGAACAACCCTTTTACCAGTATTCGGTTAGAAGTGGTTAAAGTTCTATTAAACCGCCAATTCGAGCAGTCATCTGACAATTTTTCTAAAAACACTTCTGACAGCGCTATCGTTGACATCATCAAGCTATTGCAGCAAAGCCTGTTTGAAGATGTACATCAAGTTGCGATAGAAGAATGGCAACGACTGCTGCTAGCGATGAATTCGAAGCATAAAGCCAATAACACTGAAGAAACCAGCCGCCAAAAGACCAATCAAGCCGTCTTAACCCTGTTTTTTGCAGATACGTTTGCCGCTATCCGTAAGCAAGCCTTTGACATCACACTTAAGCAAAGCAAGCATTTGGGGTTTGCTGACGTAATGCTGAACGCGCTTGCCAGCCCTTATGCTGATACCAAGCAACTAGCCCTTACGACGGTGCAAGCCAGAGCGAATATGACTCAGCTGACACAACTGATGCCAGCGCTCGTGGCCATGTTCGCTGATGACAGTATTGAGCTACGTAAACAAGCCTTAACGGTCGCTCTGGCACTAACAGACTTAAAGCCTACTGTTTTAGCGGATAACAGCAGCCTAGATGATAGTAGCACCGATGATCAACCGAATCATCACGAAGCATTGATTACCGCAGCCTTAAACAGCCCTTATCCTGACATCCAACTGACAGTCGCTCAACTACTGGCCAGCCAATCACGCCTCTATGCTGACGAAGAACAGGCACAGCGGAGTGATGAACAAGCGTACGAAGTCTTTAAGCACTACTTAGAGATACCTATGCCTTCTCAAGGTAAGAAAAGTGATAGCTATACTCAGTGGCACAGTCATGTTAGCCAAGCACTGTCTGGCTTGTCTAAACTGGCATATCCATCAAAGCATGATGCACTAGGTTGGTATGCTAAATATCTACACCACCCTGATGCTGATTTTAAGCCTCTTGCACCAAAGATTACGCAGATAGTCTCGCTTGAGGACATTGATCTACTGGTGAAATGGCAGAAAGATGAGCACGCCATTATCAGTCAATCAGCCAGTTTATGTTTGGCTATTTTAGGTGACGCTCGCGGGCAGTACTTCCTTACTCATGACATAAGAGACGAAACAGACAATCTGAGTACGCTTGTCGCACCGATGACACCTACGCATTGGCTTCAAGCACAGCACGGTTTAGGTGTTACACATGCACGGCAATTACAGCCTTTGTTTGAGTCAGAATCTTATGCAGTAGCAGCCAGACTGTTATTGATATTTAATGATTTACAGAATGGCTTGCAAGGTGGCAGGCAAGCTCCTGAAGCGACCGCTACTAGCACTGTCAGGCCCAATCGACTGATAGAAGCCCTAAGCTTTGCGGATAATGACACGGCAGTAGTCTATGCCAACATACTCGCTCGTTACCCGAACGACGTACAACACACTAATAATCAGCCAGCACTATCGTCAACGTGGCAGTACTTAAATGATTACTTGTCACGTCAAGTAGGCGGTATTTTATCCGCTCACTCTGAAGTCATCACGATGATGATGGATGCCATGCCAAACACGGTAGATAAAGGTGGTGTTAAAGGACAGTCGAATAATACGGCCTCTATCCGAGCAAGTATTCTAACGACGGTGAGTACCGAAAACTTACAACAGCTCGCCAACCTCAGTCGACATCAGCAGCCATTGGTACGCGCACAAACCATTAGTGTCATTTGCAACTTATCTGAATTATTCGCCCATGACTACTATGACGACGAGGACGATGTTTTTGAGACATTACAAAAATGGCAACGCAGTTTGCAGGCATTGTTAAGTGCTCACCCAGTTACGGCCACCATTAATGAGGTAGCAGGCGATGCACAAACAGTAGGTAGCTCGCCTACTGACAAACAAGACTGTCAGGAAGTAGATTATCCTTACCAGTCTCTTGCTTTTGGTGCTTGGATTGGCGTCATACGCGCAGGCGATGATTATTATGCGAATAGCAGCACCACAGACCAAGCCATTCGAGGGTTAATGTGGCTTGCTACTCAACCATCAGAGCTTAACACCAATAACAACACTAATAACGATGAGGACTGGCGAGACAGTACCAGTCGCGTGCTGTTGCCACTACTGAACCACAGTAGTTTTGACACTCGTGATCTGGCTTGGGCATGCTTGTATAAGCTGGACATGCCTGCCAAAAATCTGGCTGACTATGCCATGAGTACGCCCTACCGAGATATGGTAAAACGCGGCTTAGATTTATTGTTAGATACCGCAAATAATAATGCCGTACAGCAGCAAAGCAAACCATCGGCTACTGTCAGTAGCGCTGATCAACAACTCATTGATTTGTTAAAAACCAATAATCACACCTTAGCAGAAGAGACCTATCAGCTGCTAAAAGGCCGACTAGGCCATCTGCCAGCCAGCTTGCTTGGGCTACAGACTTATTGTCAGTCGTTACTGCCTCAGATCGTTGCTGAATGGAAACAAGTCATTGTCACACCCTTTGCAAACAGTCAATCGCCGTCAGTGCAGCGTCAAGACAAACTGACGTTTTTGCTGCACGCTGTGAAGAGTGATGATTGGAATGCAAAATATCAAGCACTGAGTCAACTGGTCGAGTTTCATGACGTACTCTTTGCAGACAGCACGCTATTTGATAGCTTGTTTGATTTTGCTGAAGACGCTCAAGCGAGCAATGAAAAGTACCGTAGCTGGAATTTGCTTGTCGATGCACTCACGTCGTACCAATTCATCAATAAGAATATTTTAGATGGTGGCTTTAATAATGATTTAGAGAGTAGCTTTGATATTGCTACTGCTGAACAGGTCGCGAATGAGGCGCACTTACGATTACTAGCCTTACTCGATGATCCACATATCAACAAACCTAAACAGTTCATTTATAGTGATATTGCTGACCTGCGTAACACAAATCTCGTGGCGCCATTACTACAGCGTTTAGAAAATCTGTTTGAGCATACGCCGCAAAGAAACAAAGAAGAGCGTAAATACTTATTTGATAGCTTAGTAAAAATCAGCGGTTACGATCAAAACATCGATGATTACCTAGATGAGCGTGAAGACACACGCTGGTTACAACGTCAGCATCCAAGAGACTCGCAAGTCTTGCTATCACTGTTTACTACCCTTATGAATCATAGTGACTATGCGCTTGCTGCGCAGCTATTGCCGTCACTGGCATGGGTACAATCGGACGACAGCGATTTATCCTCGCGCATTGATAGTGCTTTGGCGCTCGCCTACGAGCAGATGCCAGCTAACCATACCTTTAAATTGGTCGAGGCACTGGCATATCGAGCCAAAAGACGACACGGCAGCATTGCCTCATTACAAAACGCCCTGCGTAATAAAGACGCCGATGTACAATTTGCCGCGGCTGAAGGACTGGCTAAATGTGGTCACGCTGATGGGGTCAATATCTTGATGGCCACGATAGATTACAACCCTGATGCTGAATTCCGCAGCTGCAGTGTGTTAGCCATTGGCGAGTTGCTAGGCAGTAACAACCAAAGTCAAAATACTCACTCGCCTAATGCTAGCTCACCTGCGGACAATGCCGATAAAAACTTACAGGTTCATACTTTATACAAAGCCTATGATAAGTTAATCAAACTGGCCGAAGATGATGAGCATTACCTGCAAGACGTGGCCAGTGAAGCCTTAGGTCGCCTTGCACAAGGTGGTGACTTTGAGCATAGTTCGCATATTTTTGAGCTATTAAAATCGCACTTGTCAGACCCCGCAGTCCATTTCACCAATCCCGCCATTGTCCATTGGTTAAATGGACTGCGCTGGCTCAACACAACGCCTGCTTGGGAACAAATCCGCAGTTATATACGCACTCACCTTGATAAAGCCATATTTTTCCGTCCGCAAAGGCATGCGGTATGGCTATTGCAGATGAATAATAACGATGCCAATAAAGCATTAATCTTAGATATCTTAAAGCAGAACAGTTTAGACCATGCTGTGCTTATGGCAGCTTATACGGCGGCACAGAAAACTTGGGGCAGCCTCGCATCGCAGGTTTACCCTTATGATTGGGCAGCCATCCAAAGCCATAATGATGACTTTGTAGAAGAGACGGAGCGTTTGAGCCTAAAGCGTATTATTGATAATAGCAGCATCGATGAGCTGGCAACATTCATCACCCAGCATAGTGCGCACTTGCCAGCCGATACCCTGATGGCACTGCAAAATGCCATTATGGCCAAGCAAGACATGCCGACATCGCAGCTTACCGCGTTGATTAGTAGTAGTAATCCCCTGACACAGCATATTGGACTGTGCTATCTGACCCAATGTCCGACCAACTATCTAGACAAAGAAATGGTTGCGATGTTGCAGCAGCGTTTTGGTGCTGCAAGCGAGCAATGGCACACGCTTATCGATACCATCAACCGCAGTCCAACGACCATCAATAATAGTCAGTGGATTGATATGGTTGAGCAAGTGGGTACCACCATCTCGCAACTGGTGTGGTTAATCATGCGTCATATAGCCATTACAACTGCCAAAGGAACTGTCGATAAAGCGGCTACTAAGCAAATCGCGGCAATGCTTGACTGGCTCAATGATGCTCGTCAACCATTGACCATCACTTCCGTCCCACTGCTCTCTACGACTGTTAGCGGTTGGTGGCAGCAAGCGTTGTTGGCATTGCTGGCTAGACCTGTCGCTGAAGATAAGGTGCTATCAAGTATCTTGCCAACGTTGAGCGTTGTCTCGACAGCAACTCAATCGCAGCTCACTTACGACAACCAAGCCTTGCTAGGAACTGTGATTGCTCGTATTGAACAAAGCGGTACATCTACCCAAAAATCCATAATAACGGTAGTAAAGAATGCGCTAAAACATAAGAGCTCGTCTACCGAGATACCAATCAATCAACAGCTGCTACAGTGGACCAAAGCAAAAGATGCTAACGCACTTTATCATTGTGCAGGTAATGACAACATGGAGCTGACGGTTCGTATCCGTGCTATCGAAGCGATTGGACAGCTACATGATCCAAATATCGAACAATGGCTGACGACGCTCATGGCTCATGAAAACTCAGACATTCAGAAGCTTGCTTATAAAGTACTACGCCGCTGGCAACGTGCCATGATACGAGCACAGCAAAAGCGTCCGTTATCATCTGGCAATATGGAATCGCAACCTAGCTCGACCATCGCAGCACAAAATAGTCAGGACAGCAGTCAAAAAAGCAATCAGGGTGAAGGAGACAGTCAATGACTATAGACAATCAATTAGACCAAGCATCAGAAACAGAGTCAGAAGTAATGGCAAACACTGATGGCCTGATGATGCAGTTGGACTACGCCGCACCTAGCCAAATCAGTCAAGTTAATGAATCGTCAGATTCATTGTCGGAGGCGCAAACGACCGAACACACTCAGCATGTGGCACTATTTACTCAGCTGAATCGATCGGAGGTTAACTTCCACGGTAAGGTCAAGTCTCCCCTTGTCTTTCGTGACAGTTTGCTAGCTCTGTTTGATGTGGTGAGTAGTGACTACCGTTATGTGCCAAAAGACCGCTCAGCGTATACGGTCTTTATGCAGATGCGCCGTGCCAGCAGCAATAAAAACCTATTTACTGCACAGCGTGATTATTTCACGTGGTTGTTCGACAATGACCCACTCGCCTTTTGTATTTTAGACCCAATTATTCAAGTGCATGAGCAAGGTGTCAGCTTTGAGGTATTTAGCCGTGATGAAGGTTGCTATGCTCAATTGACCTTGACCAATGAGATTTTTGAGCAAAGTACCAAGCCTACCCTTGGTACCACAAGTATTGATTACAGTACGGCCTTATTTAACGGCATTGAAAAAATTCGTGACCATCAACAAACGGTATTAGACATTGGTCATGAAGCGGTCGGCTTACAGTTACTCGAAACTATGCCAGAGACCGCTGAAGCAGATACTGACAGTACAGTAACCACGCCCACCGTAAAAAAACAGATCATAGAAAAGCGCATCAATGTGCCCAAAAGCTGGATCAGAGCACTGCTACAAGTTCAATCCGCAGGTCAATTGCCACAAGATACCATTCATCTTGATCCAATCGCGCTATACAACGTGTTGTTTGAGCTGCGCATGCATGCTGATATCAAAGGCAAACGGCGTGGATTGTTGATTGAACTCAGACCTCAGCAGCTGCCAGTGATTATATTAGAGCCATTTGACATCACTGTTACTAGCCAAGTCAGCCAACAGCAAAAGCCCTATCAAGGTCAACAGGCAAAGCTGATTCGCTTATGGGGTCGCCGTCGTCTCAGCCTATTAAAACGTCTGTTGCCACATACTGACAGCGTTTCGGTATCGCTACTGGGTCAAGGCATGCCAAGCTATTGGACACTAAAAGGCAAAGGCTTT
Organism: Psychrobacter sp. NG27; assembly: GCF_016106655.1. Classification (NCBI taxonomy): domain Bacteria; kingdom Pseudomonadati; phylum Pseudomonadota; class Gammaproteobacteria; order Moraxellales; family Moraxellaceae; genus Psychrobacter; species Psychrobacter sp. NG27. Next base: position 356,537 of record NZ_JADGIN010000003.1, on the reverse strand, counting down.
CATTTCACCTTTGCTATGACTGGCTTTAGCCAAGCCAATTGGTCACAGTCATTGAACTTTGACTTATTACTGCCTAAGCGTCCACAGCAAAACACACTTAGCGCGGATAGTGAGCAAGTATTAGAAAGTACTGATAGTGATTTAGTAAAGGTCGTTGATAGCCTTACTCACCGCCCAAGTACGGTAGAAGTATTGACCCAGCAGCTAACAACGCAAGAGTCAGAATTAAAATCAGCACCTATCACGCAAGCACAAGTGCGACAGTGGCTGCTAGCGGGAACGCAGCAAGGCTTGATTCGTTATGATATTGCGCAAGGGAGCTATTATTATCGTCCATTGACGCAGACACCGCTCGATATGGCGCAGTTTGCTTATCATAATGAGGCAGAAAAACAGGCCTTTGATTTGATTGGCCGTACGGATGCTGTGCAGAAGTTCTCTGTCGAGACTGTCGCTACCAAAGGCGTGAGCATCAGTGCTGATATCTATGTTGAAGAGGATCGACGTACTTACCACAGTCAGCTACAACTGGGTGATGAAGCACTGGTCAGCCGAGCAGAATGTAGCTGTCCGCAGTATTTACAGCACCGACTCACACAAGGTGTGTGTGCGCATCTCATAGCATTAAGGCTCAGTTATAACAATTACGACAGTACTACTGCCAAAAACGACAGCTGGCATGACACTCGTATATTGAGTCAGCGTGTGCCTATTCGCCACTCTATTCGCCATTCCACTAAAGCTGCCACTCAGTATAAAAACGAGGCTATCACAGCACCCTCAGATTTGGTGATGGACTTATCTGCATTAGCACAACTATCAGAACCATCATTAGATAATAAGACAGACAGTATCAAAGATAAAGCGATTGCTACAACAGACGAGACTTGTATCACTTATATCTATCTGACCATCGCACATAAAAAAATAACGATTGAGCAGACCACGGGTGATGACAGTACACATCAGCACTTTGTGTTTAACCAACCTGCTCAAGCCAAAGCGGCTTATTTACAACATATTGCCAGATTTGAAGCCAAAGGCTTTATCGAAAACCAAGGGGTGTAAGGTATGACGACGCAGACAGAGCAGCAGAATGATTATATAACCCCTGTGCCTAATGCCACGCCCTTTGAGCGACAGTGGCAGCAACTATGGCAAGACATTGAGCTGGCAGGCGGACGCTATCAATACGTTCAGCAGCAGCTCGTGAAGAACGGCTTTATGGTAGATCGCCAACCTGTCGATAACATGAGCCCAAAAGAACGGGATCGCTATAAAAAAGCCTTAAAAAAGGAAGCAGCTGAAGAAAAAAGTCTCAAAAAGGCTGCTTGGCAAGCCTACAAAGCTCACCATATTGTCCATCTTGGTCACCAAGTCTACTGGTCAGATGACACCAGTTCCGATAAATGGGATATCAAAGACGCATCCAATCGCCTTATTGAAAATAAATTGCCAATACTCAACAAGCATACTGAGCTGGCAGACGCAGTTAACCTAACCGTACCCCAGTTGAAAGGGCTCTGCTACCAAAAGGACGTCGCAACCAATCTGGCCTACTCGCATTTCACTATTGCCAAACGCAATGGGTCGCCGCGTCAAATATGGTCGCCCATTCCGCGCTTAAAATTCGTGCAGCGTTGGATTTTGAACCAAGTCTTAAACAACTTAACAACGCATGATGCCGCACATGGTTTTGTTCGTGGCAAATCCATCGTGACCAATGCAGCCGTACACAGCAATAGTGAGCTGCTTATTAAGCTGGATGTCAAAGACTTTTTCCCTAGTGTCAGCTGGCGCCGCGTCAAAGGCGTGTTCCGTCATGCCGGTTATCAAGAACAAATATCCACGCTACTGGCGCTATTGTGCACCGAAGCGCCTAGACAAATCATCAAACAAGATGGCGTTACCTACTATGTGGCGTTGGGTGATAGAGCTTTGCCACAAGGCGCACCCACTAGCCCTGCACTATCCAATATTGTCTGCTTAAATTTAGATCGACGCTTAACGGGACTGGCTGACAAAATTGGCTTGCGCTATAGCCGCTATGCCGATGATTTAACGTTTAGTTTGCCAGTATCCAGTCAGAAATCCACCTCTGCAAAGAGCGATTTAGACACTAAGCACAACCAATTGATTGGTCAGCTCTTAGGATCAGTGAATAAAATCTTACGTGAAGAAGGTTTTGCGCTGAATAACGACAAGACACGTGTGATTCGTAAAGGCAATCAGCATAACGTTACTGGTATGGTGGTCAATGGACAAGGCGTACCTAGGGTATCTCGTCAGATTAAGCGCATGTTACGAGCAGCTGTCCATAACCTAGAGTCAGGCGGTACATTACGCGCTGATGAGACTTTAAATACGCTGTCAGGATATGCCGCTTGGATAGCCTCGGCAGAGCCAGAGTTAGGACACAGTCATCTAGCTAGAATTGAACGTTTGCAAGTACAAGAAGAGAGACCTGCATAAATATTTATAAAGAAATGAGTATTAGAAAAATTCTATTTCTAATACTCATTTTTACATCGGTAACATGTACTGATGTAAAGACACTGATATAAATATACTGCCATTACACCAATAAAAACGGTGCAGTACGACTTCCTTTTGATTGGGCAACGTCACATGGTGTGCCTTGAGCGACGATTAGCCCGCCTGCATACCCAGCCCCTGGCCCGATATCAATGATCCAGTCGCTATTGCTCGCCACTTGCATATCATGCTCAACCATGATGACGGTATTGCCCGCATCGACGAGACCATTTAACTGTGCCATGAGCATAGACACGTCAGCAGGATGTAGACCTGTGGTTGGCTCATCCAATATGTATAGCGTGTCGCCTCGTTGCACACGCTGCAGCTCGGTGGCAAGCTTAATACGCTGCGCTTCGCCGCCTGACAGCTCTGTAGCAGGCTGACCCAAACGTAAGTAGCCAAGTCCAACTTGTAGTAACGCCTCTAATGCACGCAAAATAGGTGCTTCATCGACGAAAAATTCGTATGCTGCTTCCACTGTCAAGTTCAAGACTTCAGCGATGTTTTTGTCTCGATAAGTGATTGCCAGTGTTTCATCGTCATAGCGTTGACCATGACAAACCTGACAAGGCGCATAGACGCTTGGCAAAAACAACAGCTCAACACTGACAAACCCTAAGCCTTCGCAATTTGGGCAGCGGCCTTTGGTAGTGTTAAACGAGAACCTGCCAGCATCACAGCCTTTTTCTTTTGCTTGCTTAGTCGCTGCAAACAGCTTGCGTACATAGTCAAACAAACCAGTATAGGTTGCCAAATTAGATCGCGGTGTACGACCAATCGCTTTTTGATTGATATTAATAAGACGGCGGACGTGCTCCATGCCAGCGACGATTTCACCGCCAGTTACTGACTCAAGCTCCTGCTCAAGTAAGTCCGCCTCACCGACAGGCGCTTCTATGACTGTCTTTTGCCCCAGTGCTTCATTGATAAGCTCTACCAGTGCTTGACTGACGAGGCTTGATTTGCCTGAGCCCGAGACCCCTGTGACGCTGGTCATCACACCAAGCGGAAACTCAACGTCTAATCCTGTGATATTGTTTCGCTCGATATTTGCAAGCTTAAGCCACTCTGTCGGTTGCCTTGTACTAGATTTTGACTGTGCGTTAGACATGGCATTGGCAAAAAGATATTGGCCAGTATGCGACTGTGTAACCTCACGAAGGCCTTCTATAGGCCCACTATAAACAATCTCGCCACCATGCGTGCCTGCCTTTGGCCCGACATCGACTATCCAATCAGCATGTCTAATGACACTCACATCATGCTCAACAACAAACACCGAATTCCCAGCTGCAATCAGCTCATCCAATGCATCTAGTAATGCTTGAGTATCAGCGGGATGCAGACCTGCCGATGGCTCATCAAGGACATATACTACGCCAAACAACTGCGAGCGAATTTGAGTGGCTAATCGCAGTCGCTGTAGCTCACCAGGAGAGAGTGTCGGTGTGGTACGCTCAAGCGAGAGATAGCCCAACCCTAACCTTGTCAGCGCTTCAACACGAGAGAGAATGTCACTGGCGATACGCTGGGCGACGATGGCTTTTTCGCGGTTTGGTGTGTTATCGGCTACCTTGGTACGAGCGGTTACTTCTAATTTTTCCGCCATTTCTGTTAGCGTTAGCTGTGATAGCTCACCGATATCGAGTCCTTCAAACTTAACCGATAGCGATTCTTTCTTTAGTTTCTTGCCATGACATTCTGGACACTCAGATATCTGCATAAACTGCGAGACACGTTTTTTAGTACGCGGGCTTTGAGTAGTGGCAAAAGAGTGCAAAATGAAGTTTTTGGCACTGGTAAAAGTACCCATATAGTTTGGCTTTTCGCCTTTTTCTATCGCATCACGCGTTTGCTCAATGTTGTATTCAGGATAGACAGGTACCGTCGGCGTATCATCCGTAAACAAAATCCAGTCGCGTGTTTTTTTCGGCAATGTGTGCCATGGTTTATCAATATCATAGCCCAATGTGGTCAATATACGGCTAAGGTTTTGTCCTTGCCACGCTGGTGGCCATGCTGCAATCGCACGCTCACGGATGGTCTTGGTGTTATCTGGCACCAGTAACTCTTCAGTGACTTCAAATACGCGGCCAATACCTGAACAAGTTGGGCAAGCACCATCTGGTGTATTGGGAGAGAACGCATCTGCGTACAATATATCCTGATTAGCTGGATACTCTCCTGCGCGTGAGTACAACATGCGTAGACCATTGGATATCGTCGTTACGCTACCCACGGACGAGCGCACTGAAGGTGTACCCCGCTTCTGCTGCAAAGCAACGGCTGGTGGCAATCCTTCTATACTATCGACGTCTGGCTCGTCAACCTGATCGATCAGCCGTCTCGCATAAGGCGATACTGAATCAAGATAGCGGCGTTGTGACTCAGCAAACAACGTACCAAATGCTAATGACGACTTCCCTGAGCCTGATATACCGGTGAAGACCACTAGTGCATTGCGAGGTAAGTCAACATCAACGTTCTTTAAGTTGTGTACGCGCGCGCCTCTGACCTGAATGTTTTCTTGGTCAGAATTATGAAGGGTGTTTCTAACTTCGCTTGTTTTTTCTTCTAATTTTTTTGGGTTTGCCATAATGCTACTGTTCCTATCGAATCGTTGTTTATTCTTAACGTGCTTAGTTGTTTTTATTGAATTAGCAGAAAGGTTAACATGTACTTATCCAAAACTATGGTTAGGCTTACGTATCAATAGCATAGATAGACAAAACGATAACTTAAATGGCTGATATTTTGACAATAAAAAACCCGCATGAACGCGGGTTTCGTTTAGCAAAAAATACTATTAGGATAATGATGACTTGGAGATTAAGACACGACCAAGCGCATCAATTAGGTGCTTACTTAGCGTCTTTTCCAAATTCCTTGAAATCTGACTTACGAATTTTTGCATGAACGCCTTTGGTTTTATCAACCACTTGCGACACTTCAAAATCGGTTGCGGCGCTCAAATAAGCATAAGCTGTTGACTCATCGATACCATACTCCTGATTCAAAAAACGAATCGCTTCACGAGTAGACTTCTTCATTGCCTCATCTAAATCTGCATCTAAGCCAGGGGTGATCCAGAAATCAGCGTTTTCTGCCAATGGCTGCTCAATTTTTTTGCCAGGTACAGGGTCCTTTCCAGCTTTCAACAATGTGAATTTAAATGTTGCACGAGCAGATGCTTCTAATGCTGTCAGTGCCACCTCACCATCACCTTGTGCAAAATGACTGTCACCTGTATAAAACAAAGCACCATCTACTTGCACTGGATAATAAACAGTAGAGCCAGCACCCAATTCATTAATATCTATATTACCACCATAAAGCGAAGGAGGTACTGAATGCACCTTTTCTGAGGTGTTAGCTGCAACACCCATTAAGCCCATGAACGGACTAAGCGGAAAACGAATAGATGGACCAGAAGCAGTCTCTAAGACACCTTCATAATCACCTGAGGCATTTTTTTCTATGGGTGTGAATACCGAAACATTACCATAGCGTTCAGGGTTGGCGGCAGAGGCACCTGCTTGGGGTGTCTTTTTGGGAAACTCTCCAGGTAAAGCACCCTTACCATGACGATTAGAAATAACACCGTAAGGAACACGCGGCTCTACCTTTAACACCTCGACCTTTAATACATCACCAGGTTTCGCGCCCTTTATTTCAATAGGACCTGTAACAATATGAGGCCCATCTTTATCAAAATCGTGATCCAATGTAGATTTAGTGATAGCTTTTGCTTCATCTAAAATGAATGCCGCGTTAACCCCTTTTGAGGTGAAAAACTTTTCAGCGTCACGCCCCTGATCTTCAAGTAACCCTTCATGTGACACCGTATCAAATGTGACAGTACTACCAGACGCCACAGATAATACTGGCTTGGCGTCTTTGTTGGGCAAATAACCCCACGTAATGGTATCTAAAGTCGATGGTACGTAATAATTCCCTTTATAGTCGCCTTCTTTTAACTGAACAGGTTTGTCAGACATTTGCTTAAGCATAATAAAGCTGTCTGCGTAAGATGCTGAAGTACCAAGTGCGCTAAGAACAACCAAGGAAAGCACTGTATTTTTGAACATAAAAGATACCCTTAATAGTTAAATAGATTATAAGTACATCTATAACTTGGCAAGTTTTATGCCATCTCCTAAACGCCATTTTAGCTAAAAAAAGCACTATTTTATGGCATCAATTTGACTTAATGTAGTGCATTGCTGAATAAAAAGAACCTCTTTAGAGCATTAAGGTACTTCAAATACACCCTAATATATTAAGACACTACCAAGCGCATCAGCTGCGTGCTGATATAACCACCAAACGTACCCACCGCATATCCTAAAATACCCAAAAACACCCCAACAGGTGCCAGTGATGGGTGAAATGCGGTTGCGACAATTGGCGCAGAGGATGCACCGCCCGTATTAGCATTAGAGCCAACTGCTAAGAAGAAAAACGGTGCTCGAATCATCCTAGCCACAGCAAAGATAATCAAGACATGGATGCTCATCCATAATAGACCAATGAGCAGTAGTCGCCACTGCGAGACGATACCGGCTAGATTGATTTGCATACCGATTGCTGCAATTAACACGAAGATAAATACGGTACCGATTTTTGATGCACCAACATGATCGAGTCTGCGAATCTTGGTGAAAGAAAAAATGACGCCTATTACCGTAATAATCACCACCATCCAAAAAAATGCGCTGGCAAAGCTATATTGCACTGCCCATTGATATGGCGCAAAAAAATCAGCAATCTGGCCACCGACAAAGTGCGCCACGCCGACCATAGCAAAGCACAAACCAAACATCACCATCAAATCATTGATGGTGGCTGGGCGGGCATGATCACGCTCATAGCTCTCAACCGCTTTGACTACCTTATCAATACTACTGGTATCCGCGCGTAAAAAACGGTCTATCTTTTCGCTGTGTTTTGCCATGACCAAGATAGCCAGCAGCCACAGTGAAGCATTGGTCGTATCGACCAAAATCATCATACCAAACAAATCATCACTGACCCCAAACAACTCTTTCATCGCGGCTTGGTTGGCCGCGCCGCCTATCCAACTACCCGCTACAGCAGAGAACCCACGCCATAATGTATCGTCCGTGAACATTTCAGGCGATACCCATTTGGCAATCCCTAAACTGATCGGACCACTGATGATAATAGCGATACTGGCAGCGAAGAACATCGCGATCGCTTTCCAGCCTAGCCCCAGTATTTTTGGCACATCCATTGACAAGGTCATCAGCAGCAAACTTGCTGGCAGCAGATACGTGGCGGTAAAGCCATAAATCTGTGAGCCAATACCGTCAGCGAACACGCCTAAACTATTAAGCGTGGCAGGGATAAAGCAGCACAGTACGATACCGGGCAGTACCGCATAGAATCTCTGCCAAAACTTTCCAGGCAGCCCTTGGGTGTAAAAAACTAGGCCAATAATGGCCATGATGATACCGAACGCTAATGGTAGGCTATCGATTGCTAAGTTTGAGGCGTTAGGCATCAGGGTGCTCCGAGAGAGAGATACAATGGGCAAAAGTGACTCAGTATAGACAAGCCAAAAAACTCATTCAAGGATAAATACAGAATTATCAAACACAAAAAAGCCAAATAACAAGTATCTGGCTTTTTGATGCTAAGTCATGCAATTGATAGTCGGTTGTTTCACCCTCTATCAATCATTAACGATAGCGGTATTACGAGTTGTTACCACGATTGCCGCCGTTTGGACGACCTTGGCCACGGCTGTCAGAACGACCAGCTGGACGACCTTGGCTGCCGCTTGGACGACCGCGACCAGTTGCAGCACGCTCACCACGTGGAACGCCAGTGCTATCACCGCGGCTAGGGCCACCAGTGCGCTTACCTTGATAAGGCTTGCCACCTGAACGCTCATTTGGTTTGCCTGACGTGTCACGTGGCTTACCTTGATAACCGCTGTCATTGCTAGCACGTTGACCAGTTGCTGCGCTGCTGTCACTTGAGCGACCGCGAGCATTAGCAGGATTGCCTTGATAGCCACCGCTTGAGCGACCACGGCCTTGACCATTACCACCGCCGTTAGAGCGACCACGACCACGGCCACGACCATTACCTTTGTTTTCGCTAGGTACGTAAGTCTTCTTAGGTTCCATACCTTCGATGATACATACTTCCATTTTGCGATCTAGATAACGGTTGATGGCGTTTAGCTGTGGACGATCATCCATGCTACATAGGCTGATAGCCACACCAGTACGACCAGCACGACCACAACGACCGATACGATGGACGTAATCTTCAGTTTGACGTGGTAAATCATAGTTAATAACGTGCGAGATAGCTGGGATATCTAGACCACGAGCAGCAACGTCAGTCGCTACTAGGATTTTTACTTTGCCATTACGCAAATCTTGAACGATACGGTTACGCTTGCTTTGTGGCAAGTCGCCATGTAGGAAGCTGGCTTTATGACCGGCTTCTTGTAGCTGTTTGGCCAGTTTTTCAGTGCTACGTTTGGTAGCAGCAAAGATAATGATCTGTTCCATATCTTGCTGGCAAACGATTTTGTCAAGCAAACGGTTCTTATGTTCGAAATCATCACAGTAGTACACTTTTTCTTCGATGTGTGCAGATTCTACTTTGATAGATACACGCTCAGGGTTCTTAGTGAAGCTGGCAGCGATTTTACCTACTGGGCCATCCCAAGTTGCTGAACACATGATGGTTTGACGATCAGTAGGAGCAGCACGCAAGATGTCACTGATGTCATCAGCAAAACCCATGTCTAGCATACGGTCAGCTTCGTCAAGTACCAATACTTCTAGGTTTGACAAGTCAACGCGGCCTGCATTGATATGGTCAAGTAGACGACCAGGAGTCGCAACGATAACTTGAACGCCTTTTTTCAAAGCAGTGATCTGACCATTGTACGGTGCGCCGCCAACTAGTGGCACACAGAACAAACCGCGCATGTCTTTAGAATAAGTGCGAACGCTGTCATGTACTTGCTGAGCAAGTTCACGCGTTGGCGTTAGGATAAGTGCTTTGGTTAGTTTGTCAAAGCTAGTAGCACGGCTCAAACGGTCAAGAACAGGGATAACGAATGCAGCTGTTTTACCACTACCCGTTTGCGCTGACAATAAAAGGTCACGACCTGCTAGAGCAAAAGGAATCGCTTGTGCTTGGATAGGCGTTGGGTTGGTGTAACCACTGCGATCAAGTGCAGTTAGAATAGGTTTAGCGATGCCAAGATCAGTAAAAGTAACTTGGTTTTCGTCAACAGCGTCAGTAGCAGCCGCTTGAGTATTAGTGTTTGGGGTGTCAGTGCTTTCGATGATACCGTTTTCAGCGGCAATTGCAGATAAGATGTCAGTCATAGGAATCCTTGGTAAGTATAAGTTGCTGTAAATTCAGCAAACTTGATGCATACCACTGATAACCGTTCACCACGCTGCTTTTATCAAAGAATCATCGAACCACAAAAAGTGTCGATAACCAGAAGCTAAGCCAATAAAGCTCAGAATCTCTATAATAAATGCGTTCGTGCTGTCTGACGTATTTTGGTGGTAGTGCCGAGTGTCTTATCCTTGCTTGACATAAGCGCGTTATCAATGCTTTGTCCAAAGCAGATAAAGGCAAACAACAACCAATCTAGACCCTATTGATAGGCCAGTAGATAAGATATGAGTCAAAAATAACGGATATTTTTATAAAAGGTTATTTAAGTACACAAAATCATCGGCAACAATTACTTATGGTCATCCTAGACCCAAAATCGCAGGCGATGTTATCAATCTCATAATTCACGAAAGCTAAGCTAACGTGGCGACGCAGTATATCACAATAAAACGTTATGTGTAGCTATTTCTTTAACTACTGGGTAAATAAGACCGCTGTTACTGATAATCACTGATGATAAATTCATTCAATTATCGAAATAGTAAGTATTCCGCATGCAAAGTATGGGCAGACTTTGTTACTAACGCCCTGTCTTGACCTCGGTGACATAGGTTGGCAGCTGCCATGCGCCGCCAATTTCAATCAGACGGCACAGCCCAGTGCTACTTTCATGACTCTTTTCAAACGCACGGCCAGTCCATAGCCAATCGACCTTGGACACACAGTCGCCGATACCGCGACCTTTTTGTACAGAAGCGATCTTCCCTTTGTCATAGTCTGTGGCACTGGTCGTCACCAACTTGGGCTTATAAGGCTTAGTGTCATTGAGTACCCAAACGCCGGTGCCTGCATTATAGGCGCCTGTCCAGCACTCATGCTGTACTAATACCTGTGAGCCATTTAAACGATTAATGCGCCAAGGTGATTTGTCTGACAAGTTTGGACAGTCAGCATCCACATCTTTCATCGTGCCTCTCATTAATGATGCCAACTGAGAAGACTTCATGGCAAACTTCTTATCGCCGCCATTGTCAGCTTTGCCGTTAGGAATCACATAACGCAGTACAGGGGCAGATTTTGATGGTAATACGCTGTCATTAGACTTAATGATATTGTCACTATTAATAAATGCGCTTGATGTCCCTATGCGTCCTTGAAACTCATCAGCTTTTAGCATGACGGCACTCGCGCCTTTGTCGGATAGTTGCCAGCGCGAATTGCGTAATGATAGCGTTATTTTGCTGGACTTAGTCAATGCCTCTAGCAGCGCCGCTACCTGCGTTTGGGTCAAATCCGCATGGCCTGCAGCTGCTGAAAACGGTTTGGTCTCACCATAGTCTTTGTCATTGATCATGAGCGATATTCGGTGGCGACTGCCCAATTGCAACAGGGCTTTAGAGGAGCTGTCTTTGGCACCGCCAAGCTTTATCTTACCCTCTACAACCGCATTTGCACCAGCGCGGCGCACCAGTAAGACTGAGACCGGAAACTCACTGTTGTTTTCTGCTTGATACCCTGCCAATCGGCAAGTACGGGTATTATCACAAGCCACTTGCCAATCTTGATTGGTCAGCTCAGTTGATGCGTGTGCCATAATTACTGTACTAAGTAGGCTAGCACTGACAGCAGCGAATATAGGTAATAACTTTTTATTTTTTTTCTTTAAAAAAGCCGCTATTTTTGTTTTTTTAAGCTGAGTCTTCAAATGTTTGTCGCTACCTACTCGGTTAAGATCATTATCAGATCTGATATTGTTGATATGGTGCTCAATACCTATCTCGTCGACGCTCAGGCTATCTGTGCCTGTGCATTCTGCGTCTATACATTGTGAGGTATGTTCCATATAGCTATTGTGCTTCATAATTATTACTCATCAATAGAAGAAGTATAAAAACCTGTCTACAATGGCGGTCGTCCCTATCTTAACGCACCAGTGTTTCTATCTGTTGTACTAATGTATCATTGTGTAAATACAAAAGAAAGCTTGAGAGTAATATATTCGTATATTTGAATATATGAAGAGGCTGATAAGTTATTTACTTATCAGCCTCTATGTTTAAACTTTGCTGTTATGTCTAGAGCTAGCGAGCACTCACCTTAACCGATTGGTTTTAGCTCTAGCTCTACTGCACGTTTCACAGCCGGACGTTCAGCGATACTCTTAGCCCAGCGCTGCAAATGTTTATAATCTTCTACCTGTAAAAATTCTGCCGCATCATAGAGTTTGCCCAGTGCCAGCTGCCCGTACCACGACCAAACAATCATATCTGCGATGTTGTAGTCACTCTCGTCATTACCACACAGATAGGTATGGTCTTTTAGATGCGTGTCTAATACGTCAAGCTGACGTTTGGTTTCCATCGTATAGCGGTTGATAGGGTACTCTAGTGGCTCAGGTGCATAGGCATAGAAATGTCCAAAACCACCACCTAAGAAAGGCGCGCTACCCATTTGCCACATGATCCAAGACAGACAGTCTGCTCGCGCTTTACCTGTGGCCAGTGGCAGAAACTTATCAAACTTCTCTGCCAAGTACATCAGGATTGCTCCCGACTCAAAAAGCGCGATCGGCTCGCCAGCAGAATGATCGACCAAGGCTGGAATTTTTGAATTGGGATTGATTGCTACAAAGCCTGAACCAAACTGCTCACCTTGAGAGATGTCGATTTTGTAGGCATCGTATGCCGCATCGCTGATACCGAGTTCTGCCAATTCTTCTAGTAATATGTTTACCTTGACGCCATTTGGGGTATTAAGCGAATACAATTGTAGCGGTGCATCTCCAACCGGTAACGCTTTGTCATAGCGCGCACCTGATGTAGGGCTATTGATACTGGCAAACTTACCGCCGCTCTCTTTGTCTTGTACCCAAACTTTTGGCGGTACGTATTTATCATTTTGTGTACTGTTGGTTGATTCATTACTCATAAATTGTCCTTGATGTCTGGTTTTTAGGTTTATTTTAGATATTGTTTATTTAAAGGAAGTTGCTTCAAGTACTGATACTGAATCAACTATCTATCAATTACTGACAAGGCTTTACTATACCGAGAACGCACAACGACATTAAAGCCCTCTCTTGTAATCAATGTTGCATTTCTACTGCTCAAAGACTTAAGAACTCAAGGGCTAAAGCAAAATGGATAAATAAAGCATTACTGCTGAGAAACTTACCTTTTTAGTTTTAGTTTTAGGTTGCTTGCTTGCCAGTTAGTCATTTTCTGCTTAGCTACTGTCTACTTAGTCACTACCTACTTGGCCACTTTCTACTTCGTTACCTTGAGTCACTTTTATTATGATTCAGGCTTTCTTATACTACTCAGCTTGCATAGCGATCTGCTCGCAAATCCGCTATTTTCCTACCTCATAAACAGACGTTCAATGGGACTGACATGGTAACGCTCACCCCGACTCAAGATAAATACCTACCTTATGTACTGGCGGTGGCGCTGTTTATGCAAATCTTAGACGCCACTATTTTAAACACCTCGTTACCGCAAATGGCACAGGCACTAGGCGAATCACCGCTAAAGATGCAGTGGGCCGTTATCAGTTACGCCCTGACCTTGGCTATCTTCATTCCGATCAGTGGGTTTTTGGCCGATAAGTATGGCACCCGCCGAGTGTTCTTATCAGCAATTATCATATTTTGTATTGGCTCACTATTGTGTGCGGCGTCACCCACCCTAGACTTTTTGGTTGGTTCACGTGTGGTACAGGGCATTGGCGGTGCAATGATGACGCCTGTGGCACGGCTGATACTGGTCAAATCCTACCCGCGCAACAAGCTCCTGACTGTGATGAACTTTGCTGTCATACCGGCATTGGTTGCGCCCTTAGTAGGACCAGTACTGGGTGGCTATATCGTGCAGTACGCCAGTTGGCACTGGATATTTTTGATCAACATACCGATGGGTGTGGCCGGATTTATCATGGGCAAAAAGCTGGTGCCTGCTTTATTTGAGGATACTAAGCGTCTTGATTGGACAGGATTTATGTTGTTTGCCGCTGCGGCGTGCGGGTTTACGCTCGCTGTCGAATTTGGCTCACACGCAGGCCGTGGTCTTTACGGTCTACTATTTGGGTTGGCTGCCAGTCTATTTATTGGTGCGTATGTCTGGCATGCCAAGCGACACGCAGCCCCCTTGTTTCCACTGAGTTTATTTGATATTCGCACCTTTAAAGTGGGTATCACAGGCAACCTATTCACCCGCCTTGGCATCAGTGCTGTACCGTTTCTATTGCCTTTGCTGCTACAAGTGGTGTTCGAATACTCACCGTCGCAGGCAGGCTGGTTGCTTGCCCCTATTGCGGTGGGTGCTATCGGTATCAAACCTTGGGTCAGTAAAATCATTCAGCGATTTAGCTACCGTAAAGTATTGGTCTATAACACGTTGTTTATGGGTTCGCTCATTATTGTGCTAGCGCAGTTCAACGATGCCTCACAGTGGCTCTGGTTTATCCCTATCTTGACCATCATGGGCGCTTGCAACTCAATGCAGTTCAGCGCGATGAACACCATTACCATCGGTGATCTGCAAGGCGCACAAACCAGTAGTGGTAATAGCTTAATGGCCGTCAATCAGCAGTTGGCCATTAGCTTTGGTATTGCTTTTGGCGCAGCTGTATTGAATATACTGCGTGAACGCTTGCAAATGGATACCCTAGCGGCGTTTCAAACTACTTACTGGATATTGGGGATATTGACGATTCTTTCCGGGCTATACTTCTTGCGCTTAAAACCTGAAGATGGGCGCGGTTTATACTAGGCCATGCATGCCCTAGCGCATATCTTAAATCGAGACAAGTTTTCTATTAAGTGAGATTTTTTGTACGACTCACCACTAGCCCGTATAGCCAAAACATTACAAACACCCTAGCTATAGACACAAAAAAGCCAGTATGCGATTGAGAATGCAATCTTATACTGGCTTTTCTTATGACGACCCACATTAATGGTGAATACTATTATGCGTCATCGTCGCTCATTTGCGATTGGATGTAGCGTTCTACACCAATGCTTTCGATCAAGTCTTCTTGTGTCTCTAACCAATCCTGATACTCTTCATTGCCATCTTTTAAGATAACCAATAGCTGTCGAGATACATAGTCAGATTTTGTCTCACATAGCGTGATGGCATCCGTGATGATCGAGAATTTTTGCTTCTCTAGACGTAAGTTACAGTCCATCATTTCAGGCACATCTTCAGCGATGAACATCTTGCCATAATCTTGCAAATTCGGTAAACCGCCTAGCAATAAAATGCGTGCAATCAGATCATCAGACCATTTCATTTCAGCAATGGATTGCTTATAAAAACTTTCATTGAGGGCTTCTAGTCCCCAATGACGTGCAATGCGGGCATGCAAAAAGTACTGATTAATCGCAATCAATGATTGACCAAGTACTTTATTTAACGCGCGAATGACCTCTTTATCCCCTGTCATTATCTCTCTCCCTATTCATTTATTATGTAAGCGAAACATTATTCATCTATCTGGCATGATGTTAGATGAGATTAGGAGTGACTTCAGCCATTTGGCTTTGTAGATAATTGGGCAGGCCAATCATATCAATCAAGCGCAGCTGTTGCTCAAGCCAATGCGCATGATCTTCTTCCGTGTCTTTTAGCTGTGCGACTAGCATCTCACGTGTGACATAGTCATGCTCTGCTTCACAAAGGGCAATACCATCTTTTAGATGCTTTTGCACTTGATACTCTAGATCAAGATCATATTGCAACATCTCAGGTACAGTTGCACCGATATTGATGGCATCGACCGTCATTTTCGGCGTACCGCTCAGCATCAAAATACGACGGATAATATCCTGTGCATGTAGGGTTTCATCTGCCATTTCATGGTGAATGCGATCATAGAGTTTGCCATAGTGCCATTCAGCATACATCTCTGAGTGAATAAAGTACTGATCGCGAGCGGCCAGCTCACCACCTAACAAAAAATTCAAATAATCGATAACTTTTTGGCTGCCTATCATTATGTATGCTCCTCTATTTATTATCACAAACCATTATATATCCACAATTAAAAATATAACGCCAGCTCAATCATTAAACTGATCAGTTAGGATTAGAGTCAATAAAAAGCCCTATATTCTTAGACAGATATAGTAGCATATGCAGGCTTTATGGGATGTAACGTTATTAACTAAGAATAAGATGCTAGTTGAGAATCGTAATTAGATACCGTTAATCCCTGAGGTTAACAGCAATGATGCTCAATGACAGATAAGGCTGGGGCATGAGTACAGTTATATGGACGCCTACTACCTGCCCATTATGTATAATAAATAAAGATTAAATGCAGAATATTGAATATATTTCTGATGAACGGTGAGCGTATCAGGTGTACATGTCATTAGACAGCATAAGCCAATACATCAAGTTTGGCGTGATGCTCGTCCAGATAATCATTGACCATCGGTTCACAGCAGCCACAGCAGGTTGCCACATCTAAGGTATCTTTTAGCCCATCAAGCGTATCGACACCTGAGGCAATGGCCGCCTTGATTTGCTTTTCTTTTACGTTATTACAGATACATACGTACATGAATTGGCTCCCGTGACTATCACTACTCGATAACTGCGTATATGGCTTATATATTTGCATCATGCATGACTGAAGGATAGAAAATTATTCTTTAACGCTCATGTCATGCTCACTACTTGCAGTATAATAACGATAATTATTATCATTTTCAATAACATTTGATATATTTATTGGTCATGAAAATTTTTTATCTTGTGTAGCAAGTAGTTCATCTATGTAAGCGGATATAAGTATGCATGTAACAGGATATGCTGAAAGGTAGTAAATTAACGATGAACTGTAATTTTGCTTATTTTTTAATCGATTTTGAAGATAACTGCTGTTATATTGAACCCCTACTAACAAAGCCCTATTGGAACCACCCTATGTCTGATAATAATTTTACGATACGACCTATTGATTTGTTTAAAGTCTTATCTGATCCGACACGCCTGAAAATATTTCAAATTCTTTTTAAAAAAGAAGCACGCTGTGTGGGCGATCTGGTAGATATGCTTGATCAACCACAACCAACCATCTCTCGTCACTTGAATCACTTAAAAAAATTGGGTATTTTGAGCTGTGTTCGTGATGGTACTTGGATGTGGTATGAAGTGGCTGACGACTTACCAGATTGGTGTCAAGACATTCTAGAAATCACCTATGAGCAAATCTCTCCAAGAGCGACAGGTCTAGAGATGTCAGACATTGCTTAGATAAAGCTGTCTGTCCCACCATCTACTCAAATTTCTTGATGGCCTCTAAGACAACCCCTCAAACCAAAAAAGACCTACTATAGCAAGTAGGTCTTTTTTATTGTTTATCATATTCTCTATAACGTTTGTATCAATTATGCCAAATCTAGGAAGTCGCTGATGAAAGCGCTGGCTGGCTGATGTATTAGCTCCTCTGAGGTGCCTACCTGCTCTACTCGCCCTTGATTCATTACAACGATCTCATCAGAGACAGCGCGCGCCTCTTCTTGGTCATGCGTTACCATGATGCTAGTGATACCTAGCTCATGATGAATGTTCTTTAGCCATGTACGCAGCTCTTTACGTACTTTAGCGTCTAGCGCACCGAATGGTTCATCTAGGAGCAGTAGCTTGGGTTTGACTGCAAGTGCTCTTGCCAGCGCAATCCGCTGACGCTGACCACCAGAGAGTTGATGCGGATAAGCATTAGCCACTTGTGGCAGCTGGACGAGCTCTAACAGCTCTGCCACGCGCTTATTGATATCAGCCTTGCTCGGTCGGTCTTTTTTTGGCAGTAAGGTCAGTCCAAAAGCAACGTTGTCTGCGATATTCTTGTGACGGAACAGCGCATAGTGCTGAAACATAAAGCCGATATGGCGCTTTTGCACAGGCGTGTTGGTCACGTCCAGCTCATCAAATAATACCTGTCCAGAATCGGCATATTCCAAACCTGCAATAATACGTAGCAGCGTGGTCTTGCCACAGCCTGATGGGCCCAGCAGTGTAGTCAATTTGCCAGTCGGTACGGTAATATTGATATTATCTAACGCAGTAAATTGACCAAATTTCTTATTAACGTTGCGAATTTCAATGCTCATAATAGTATCTCTTATTATATCTTTTGTCGTATCGTGGCTTATTTATCACTGCTATTTTTAGTCGTAGCAACTGTAGCAACTGTAGCATTCTTAGTATTGGCACTCACAGGTAGCTCAGGCGCCGCCGCTAGTCGTTCTGACTTGGCAAACTTACGCTCTTGCATCTTGGTCATGACTTGCTGAATCAGTAGCGTTACTAGAGCAAGTGCAGCCAATATACTCGATAAAGCAAATGCAGCGGTAAAGTTGTAATCGTTATAGGCAATCTCAACCAGTAGCGGCATCGTGTTGGTCTCACCGCGAATATGACCGGACACCACACTGACCGCGCCAAACTCACCCATGGCTCGGGCATTGGTCAAAATCAAACCGTATAGCAGCGCCCATTTGATATTAGGCAGTGTCACATGCCAAAAGGTTTGCCAGCCAGTCGCGCCCAAAGTCAGTGCTGCTTGCTCCTCAGAGTCGCCCTGCGTCTGCATCAAGGGTATCAGCTCACGCGCGACAAATGGGAACGTCACAAATAAGGTCGCCAAAATGATCCCAGGAACTGCATAAATCACTTGGAAACCCATGCTCTCAAGCCAGCCACCCATGGTAGAGTTCAGCC
This sequence comes from Psychrobacter sp. NG27, assembly GCF_016106655.1. Taxonomy (NCBI): domain Bacteria; kingdom Pseudomonadati; phylum Pseudomonadota; class Gammaproteobacteria; order Moraxellales; family Moraxellaceae; genus Psychrobacter; species Psychrobacter sp. NG27. Next base: position 337,866 of record NZ_JADGIN010000003.1, on the reverse strand, counting down.
CGAATAACAGTACAAACATCAGACCTGCGACAACAGGTGATACTGAGAATGGTAGATCAAGCAAAGTGGTGACCAACTGCTTACCTTTAAACTGGTAGCGCGTGACCAACCAAGCAATGGCAATACCCATCACCATGTTAATAGGTAGGACGACCGCTGCTGTAATTAATGTCAGTTTAATGGCTTGCAGCGCCTCAGGGTCGACCAGTGAAGCGAGATACAGCTGCCAACCATTTTTAAACGCCTCGTAGAACACCGCCAATAAGGGTACAACCAACATGACGATCATAAACAGTACAGCGATGCCGATAAAGGTGCGGCGTATCCATGGCGTGTCCTTGGTCGCTGCGTTGCTTTGGTAGTCGTAGCTATTAGATATTTGCATATTAGCGAGCTCCTACGCGGCGTGACAGTTTCCACTGCATAATATTAATGGTCAACAAAATCACAAATGAGATGAGCAGCATAAATAATGCAACAGCAGAAGCACCCTGAATATCAAACTGCTCAAGCTTACTGATGATAATCAGTGGCAAAATCTCAGACTGCATCGGAATGTTACCCGCGATAAAGATAACGGAACCATACTCGCCAGTGGCACGAGCAAACATCATACCTGCACCCATCAACAGTGCTGGCAATAGCTCTGGCAGAATCACCTTACGAAAGGTCGTTAATCGATTGGCACCCAATACTGCAGCAGCTTCCTCAAACTCAACCGACAGCTCAGCGAGTACTGGCTGCACGGCACGAACAATAAAGGGGAAACTGACCACAACCAGTGCCAGCCAAATACCTATCGGCGTAAAGGCGACCTGAATATCGAACTTGGCAAACCACTGCCCTATTAATCCATTGGGTGCGTAGAGCGTTGCAAGTGAAATGCCCGTGACAGCAGTTGGCAACGCAAATGGCAAGTCAACCAAGGCATTGATCAGGGACTTACCCCAAAACTCATAGCGCACAAGCACCCAAGCCACCAATGTACCAAATACCATATTGGTCAGCATCGCCAAAAACGACATCCATAAACTCAGCTTGATGGCAGCAGTGACTTGTGGCTGGGTAATCGTCTCCCAAAAGCCTGTCCAACCCATTTGGGTTGTGGTGTAGGCCATCATCGCAAATGGCAATACCACCAATAATGATAAGCTAAAGACGGTAATACCCATGCTCAGACCAAAACCTGGTAACACATTGCGTTGACGCAACCGTGTCAACCAGCCTTTTTTATGGGCAGGTTTATTGGCAGAAGAAGGTGTTGCGCTCATAGTGATTCCTATTGCCTAACTGATGGTACGTAGGTGCTTTACGTAAGTACTTAACGAGGATACTCACTGTAGGACCCTCACCGTAAGACTATGGTTAAATTCGTTATTGATTTTATTATTAAAATTATTATTGGTCGGCTTATAATATAAAGGACATAGTGCGTACGACCATGTCCTTTATGGGGTGCTTCATGACTGACTGCGTTAAGCATTAACCAGTTTCAATGGTTAGCGCAGTAGCTGCTCTAAGTAATTGGCTAGTAATTACTGAGGCGCATTAATCGCTAATTGGTCAAACACACCGCCATCACTGAAGTAAGTACTCATGATCTCATCCCATGTGCCAAAGGCATCGTTCGGACGGAACGTCTCAATTGGCGGTAATTTGTCACCGTTTTTATCAAGAACGCTCTTAACGCTAGGACGCAGATATAGATCAGCGGCTAGTTGCTGAGCAGGCTCACTCCATAAGTAATCAAGATACGCTTTGGCAGCGTCAGTGGTGCCTTTTTTATCTGTTACGGTCTTCACAATAGCCACAGGGCTTTCTGATTTGATCGAGTATTTTGGATAAACGATGTCTACTTGACCAGCGCCAAAATCAGTCGCTGCCAGGTTGGCTTCGTTTTCAAACGTGACCAAGACATCACCGATACCGCGCTGTACGAAAGTCGTTGTCGCGGCACGTCCACCGTTTTCATAGACTTTGACATTTTTTAGCATGTCTTTTACATAGTTCTTAGCAGCGCCTTCTTCTTTATTAAAAGCATGCAGACCATAACCGTATGCACCTAAGAAGGCATAACGACCGTTGCCCGTCACTTTTGGATTGGCCATAACAATCTCAACACCGTCTTTGGTCAAATCTTCCCAGTCTTTGATGTTTTTTGGATTGTCTTTACGTACCAAAAATACGATCGTGCTGGTAAACGGCACGGCATTGTCTGGGAATTTGCTTTCCCAATCTGACTCAACCAAGCCTTTCTTCTCAAGCAGCTCGATATCAGAGCCTTGGTTCATGGTGGCAACATCGGCTTGTAGACCATTGGCCACAGACAGTGCTTGTTTACTAGAGCCGCCATGCGACTGTTTGATTAAGATATTGCTGCCTGGGTTTTCGGCTTTATAGTGCTCCACAAACAGAGGGTTATAGTCTTTATAAAAGTCACGTGCCACATCATAAGAGACATTAAGCAGCTCAATGCTTTGACCTTCTGTCGTCGCTGAACCGTCAGCTGCGGCATCGGTCGTTTCACTGTTGCTACAGCCAGCAAGACCAAGTGTCAAAGCAACGCCAGCGATACTCAAAGCACTAAAGGTTTTGCTTTTCTGATGATAACGAGCTACGTCTGTCATAAATACCTCAAAGATGTCTGTTGTGTAATGCAAGTATGCTAACAGCGCCATCTTATTATGTTTAATGATGAATATGCGTATGTTATTGCCAAAAGGGAATAACCAGAAAACAAAACCAGATATATCAATAAGTTATTAAAATAAGCTATATCTATAACTGACGGTTTACTCGTTGGTGACCTTAATGCTGGCATGAATCCTACCTATCTTATACATCACTCACTGATAACAGCTAAGATAGATAGTTCTATGAATCAAAAACCAATGGCTACTTAGCAATTGCCAGTTGATCGAAACGCCCGCCATCTACAAAAAAGGCATCCATAATCTCTGCCCATGAGCCAAAGACAGCCACAGGCTCAAACGTTTCAATATCAGGCAAAGTATCTTTGTGAGCAGCTAAGATTTGCTCATCACTCGGACGCATGTACATTTTTGCCATGAGCTCTTGAGCAGGCTTGTCCCATAAGCCTTTCAGGTAAGCACTAGCTGCTTCCGTCTTACCAGATTTTCCAGTCACTGCCGTTACGACTGCCACTGGGTTGGCAATCACAATCGAATAGCTCGGGTATACGATGTCGACTTTACCCTTTGCAAATTGCTGTGCAGCCAAATGTGCTTCGTTTTCAGTGGTAATAAGCACGTCACCCAAACCACGCTGAGTAAAGCTGGTCGTTGCAGCGCGTGCACCATTGTCATAAGTGACGACGTTGGCCAGCAGTTTTTTGATAAAGTCATTGGTTTTTACAGGGTTTTCATTACTGTTTTCTTTGAATTGGTGCAAGCCATAGCCATAAGCACCCAAAAAGGCATAACGCGCGGTACCACTGGTTTTTGGGTTCGGGATAACCACATCGATATCATTACGTGCCAAATCTGACCAGTCTTTGATATTTTTTGGATTGCCAGAACGGACCAGTAGCACCATGGTGCTGGTGTACGGCACGGCATTATTTGGTAATGCTTGCTGCCAGTCAGTAGCCACCAAACCTTTTTCAACCAACAGATTCATATCACTCTCTTGGTTAAAGGTGACCACATCCGCTTGCAAACCATTGGCAACAGAGAGAGCCTGCTTACTAGAGCCGCCATGCGACTGATTGATATTTATTTTGCTGTTTGGGTGAGTCTTCTGATAGTCGGTGCTGAATAAGGTGTTGTAGTCTTTATAAAAATCGCGAGACACATCATAGGAAACGTTGAGTAGTTCGATATCTTGCGTTTCGCCACTGCCATTATTTGCCGCGTCATCTTGCGTCGCTTCTGTTGGACTGCAGCCTGTCATCATTATTGCTGCTGCAAGCATACCGCTGGTGGCAAGTACACGCGCTGTCGTCTGTTTATAGTTTATTGACTGGATGCTAGCAATGCTGATTTGTTTGAATTTTTTTTGCATGATGCTCTCGATAAAAGTAGTAGAAGCGTTTTGTCAAAATCTTGACCATCATCACAGGGCCTACAATCTTTTGAGTTCGGTTATCGGGATGATGAAAGCTATGCTAGCAGCATAAATAGCAAACGCTTAGTGACGAATTAGCTTATCGACTAGTGAAGTTGGCATAAGTGGGGCTAGCAATCGTTTTGCAGCATCCAGCATAAAAGGAGGTAAATAACTGCTTGCAGGTTTATTAAGTAGACTATGATCTGGGTAGGCTGTACCATTATTTGTATGCGATAAAGTTTACTGTATCAATGATACTTTCATCATCCCAACACTATGCAAACCTTACCTTCTTACTTGACCAAAGGCCCTTATATGACTCGTTCGTACTGTCAATTTCGTTCTATTGTAAGGCTGATAATAACGACCTCTACCCTAGCGGCTTTAACAGGCTGTAATAGTGTGTCGCCTACTGTGAATAGCGATAGCCACAGTACGGTTAAATCTGTCACTAGTACAACATCTGCTTTGCCAGCTATTCAAAGTAATATCTTGGGTGACAATGTCTCAGCAGATACGGTTTCAGCGGATTACGCTTCTGCAGACTATGACAAACGTGCGCAAGGCTATGATTGGGTTGGCGTGATAGTACGAGTAGAGAGTGATCGACAGATTGACATTAAAGTTCGCTCACGCAGCGATATCAAAAAACCTACTTGTCATTTCGATGGTAAGGCGACACTCATGGGGCAAGATACCGCTCACGGTACGATTTTTCAGGCAAAGGTAAATGACAGTACGGCCTTTTTTCAATTTAAAGACGACAAGCTCATCATCGACAGCACAGATAAGTATGCACTGAACTATTTTTGCTCAGGTGGTGGCTCGCTTGCTGTAGAATATAAAAAGCTAGCAGAAGATTTGGAGATTTAAGAGACAGCGCTAACATGTGTTAGGGCGTGTTTTATTTTTAAGATAGGGCTAAAAATAAAAAGGTGCCAGACCATAAGTCTGACACCTTTTTTATGACTAGCTCAGTACGAGTTTTTTATACTGATGACCAGTCTTTATACAGCAGATGCACCCGTTAATTTAACTTCAGCACGCTCATCAATAGCGATACCAGCGTAATAATCACGCAAAATCTGTAGCACTTCTGGACGGCTAAAGTTTTCTGGTACCACTTCGTCTTCTGATAGTGCTTTACGCAGCTTGGTACCTGATACTTTAACGTGCTCAGAGGCGTCATGCGGGCAAGTTTTGTCAGAGGCCATCGCATTACAAGCATTACACCAGAACGTCCAGCCAATTTTGAGCGGTTGGGTGATAAGGTCGTCTTTGCCAACGTGTTCAAAAATCGTTTGCGCATCAAACGCACCGTAGTAATCGCCGACACCAGCATGGTCACGACCGACAATCAGATGGCTACAGCCATAGTTTTGACGGAATAGCGCATGTAGTAGCGCCTCACGTGGACCGGCATAGCGCATATCCAACGGATAACCCGCTTGAATAACGGTATCTTGTCTAAAGTAGTTATCGATCAAAGTTTTAATAGCTTCTTGACGGACGTCTGCTGGAATGTCACCTGGCTTTAACGCGCCTAATAAAGAGTGAATCAACACACCATCACAGATCTCAATTGCAATTTTAGCCAAATACTCATGTGAGCGATGCATTGGGTTACGCGTTTGGAATGCCGCAACTGTTTTCCAGCCTTTAGCATCTAAGATTTCACGCGTTTCTGCTGGCGTTTTGTAGATCTCTGGATATAGTGCTGGGAACTCACCTTCGCTAAGTACCTCAACGCTACCGGCAATATTGACGGCTTCTTGGCTTAGTACTTGTTGTACGCCTGGATGCTCTGAATCTGTGGTTGTAAATACTTGCTGACACTCATGCTCTTTATCGATGGTATAAGTCTCTTCTACCGTCAAGATACCCATGATTTCGCCATCTTGAGCAACCAGAGCTACTTTGTCGCCTTGATTCAAACTGTCTGCCGTCTCTTTTGGTGCAGACAAAGTGATAGGGATTGGCCAAAATAAACCCGCGTTGTCACCGCTTTGCAAGCGCATGTTGTCTACCACGCCCTGCCAGTCCGCTTGATTCATAAAGCCATTTAACGGAGTAAACCCGCCGATACCGAACATGATTAAATCACCGCGCTCACGTGAGCTGAGGGTAATAGATGGCAGTGTGCTGGCAAGCTCTAATGCTTGAGCACGTGCATCATCATTTAATAGTAAAGGTTTAAGCACGTCACTACCATGCGGCGGAACGAGTCTTGACTGGGTCGGAGCTTGAGTTTGAGTCATATAATTTTTAAAACCTCTTAAATAAAAGAATGGTCGGAGAAAATAAGTTGCTGTAAAGTGTCGCTTATATAGGCGGCCGCTAGCAAAAGCTAAATAAAGCACTAGTCGTTAGAAGCGTAATAGCAATTAGGCATTGAATTCGATACACATAGGCTACCTAACTTTCGTTATGAAAATTTATGCTGTGTTTGGATATGGATATGTCTTAAAGGAATTTATGATTTTGAGTGCGAGCTTATATCATGTATAGCTGAATTATTTACATTGCGAACGGCAATAAAACCTATTACACACGCAAATCATTTTCGTCGCTGATTTTAAGATTAAAAACAAAACTGAGATTACGTCATGTATCAATATAATTACGCTGACCAGAATTTGGTAGAGGAACGAGTTGCCCAGTTTCGTGACCAAACTGAGCGATTTTTGGCAGGTGAGCTGCCAGAAGAGCAGTTTTTGCCACTTCGATTGCAAAATGGCCTGTATATCCAGCGTTATGCGCCGATGTTGCGTATCGCTATTCCTTATGGTCTGCTTGCCAGCTACCAATTGCGCAAATTGGCTGAGATTACCCGTAAGTATGATAAAGGCTATGGGCACATGACTACCCGTACCAATATTCAACTGAACTGGCCAAAGCTAGAAGACGTGCCAGATATCTTAGCAGAGCTGGCATCGGTACAAATGCATGCTATTCAAACCTCAGGCAACTGTATTCGTAACACCACAACTGATCCGTATGCGGGTATTCACAAAGAAGAGATTGCCGATCCGCGTCCTTATTGCGAGATTATTCGTCAGTGGTCTACCTTTCATCCTGAATTTGCATTTCTGCCGCGTAAATTTAAGATTGCTGTTGTCGGTACTGCCAATGACCGCGCGGCGACGCAAGTGCATGATGTTGGGCTACACGTAAAAACCAATGATGCAGGCGAGATTGGTTTTGAAGTATTGGTTGGTGGCGGACTGGGTCGTACGCCTGTAATTGGTAAAGTGATTAATAAATTCTTGCCACGCCAGCATCTTCTTAGCTATCTAGATGCTATCTTGCGCGTTTATAACCTGCATGGTCGCCGTGATAACAAATACAAAGCCCGTATCAAAATATTGGTCGAGAGCATGGGCGGCCCTGCCTTTGCTAAGTTGGTCGATGCAGAGTGGGAAGCCCATACCAAAGACGGTCCACTGACCTTGAGCGATGACAATTTCGCTACTGCCAGTAGTTTCTTTAGCGAACCTGACTACACTGTGTTTGATGCTTTGCAAACGCAAGCTGAGCTACAAGAGCAGCTCAGTGCTGATAAAGACTTTGCCAACTGGTATAACCAAAATACGGTCGCACACAAAATCGCTGGTTATCGTGCGGTGGTGATTTCACTCAAAGCGGGCTTGGTCGATGGCAAATACGTACCATCCGGTGATATCAGTGAGTCACAGATGGATGCACTGGCTGATCTGTCTGATAAATACAGCTTTGGTGAGTTGCGTGGTACCTATCAGCAAAATCTAGTATTCGCTGATGTGCAAGCCAACCATCTCTATGAGCTATGGCAACAGCTGTCTGATCTGAATTTAGCACGCGCCAACATCAATACCCTAACAGACATGATTGTCTGCCCAGGTTGGGACTATTGCTCGCTTGCCAATGCCACGACTCACAACATCGCTGAGCAAATAGAAAAACAATTTGATGATTTAGACTACCTTTATGACTTGGGTGAGATTCGACTCAATATGTCTGGCTGCATGAACGCCTGTGCCCATCACCATACAGGGGACATCGGTATTCTAGGTGTCGACAAAAAGGGTGAGCACTGGTATCAAATCAGTCTGGGCGGCAACTCTAGCAACGACGCCAAAGTCGGTAAGATATTGGGCAAAGCGGTACCAGCGGAAGATGTCGCCGTTACCCTACAAAAAATACTGGATGTCTATTTAGATCAACGCGTAAGCAATGAGAACGACGTAGAAGGCTTTGCTGACTTGGTCAATCGCGTTGGCATCGCACCTTTTAAGGAGAAGGTCTATGGGTAATCATCACGTATTAAATAACGATGCTGTCGATATCAGTCAAAGCGATACGTGGCTAGCGCTTAGCACCAATGAACTACCAGACGGTATTGCCCTGACCCACGTATCATTGGTTGAGCTATTGCATAAAGAAGAAAAAATAGATGTGCTGTTGCCACTGGCTGATTTGTTAGATGCTAAAGGCAACATCGCAGGCGGGCTGTTGCAACAAGTACGTGAGTTACTGACCGAACATGTCAGCCGTACTGGCGTTTGGGTGACATCAGATACCGATACAGATGTATTGGTTGGCTTGTCAGAGTTTTTATTACAGCAAGACTTGATTGTTATTCATGTGCCATTGTTTGTCGACGGTCGTGGCTTTAGCTTTGCTCAAACGCTGCGTCAAATGGGTTACGAAGGCGAGATTCGCATGGCTGGCAAGTTTGGCCGTGACCAGATCGCCTACCTACTCCGTTCTGGTGCAGATAGTTTTGTACTCAGTGAACATGACTTGCAGTCTATTTCTGATATTGGTCAAGCATTTAACGCGCTTGCCAGTAGCTACGATGGCCGAAACGCTGCTGCACTACCGATGTTTGCGAACACTTAATTCTTAATTCACGACCCATTATTTATTTAATTTTTACCAAATACACTATTAAACCAATCCCATTATAAGGAACGTATTATGAGCCAATTACATCCAAGCCTAGACCTCGACCAAGCCAACCAAGACTTGCAAGGCAAGTCACCTGAGCAAATCGTTGAGTGGGCACTGACTCAAGCAAAAAACCCAATCATCACCACCAACTTCCGTCCGTATGAATCAGCGATTTTGCATTTGGTTGCCAAGCAGCGTCCTGATATCACTGTATTGTGGGTCGATTCAGGCTACAACACTGATGCTACTTATCAGTTTGCCAATAAGCTGATCAAAGATTTGAACCTAAACGTCGTGACTTACATCCCTAAGCAAACTGCGGCGCACCGTGATGCTACGATGAATGGCATCCCAGGTATCGACAACCCACAGCATGACGAGTTTACTGACCAAGTAAAACTAGAGCCGTTCCGCCGTGCACTAGATGAGCTAAAGCCTGATGTGTGGTTCAATGCCATTCGTAAAGACCAAACTGAATTCCGCCAAGGTCTTGATGTACTTAGCCTATCAAAAGACGGCGTACTAAAAGTAGCGCCATTGTTTGAAAAGAATGATGCTGATTTAGATGGTTATCTTGAAGAGCATAACTTACCGAACGAGCATGATTACTTTGATCCAACGAAAGTAGAAGAAAGCCGTGAGTGTGGTCTGCATACTCAGCTATAGCAAATCGCTGACTGTAGCTATTGTTTGTTGAACAATGGCTATAGCGATATAAATAAAAAATCCCGCTTGGCTCTTAATAGAGTCATTAAGCGGGATTTTTTTGTGCCGTGTTCTACCTGTATTCGATACTGACCGCTATTCCTATTATTAGATAAAACAGGTATTAATATCTCAAAAACGAATATGCTAATGCCAATTCACTAGGTGAGACTGTGCCTGTGATACCTCATAATGGCGGCATTCCTTATATCTTTTCTACCTCTTATAATAAACAATTAAATATATGGTGACATTATGAACACCTTCCCGCTATTTTTTAAATTAGAAGACCGTAAAGTGCTTATCGTGGGTGGCGGCGAAGTGGCACTGCGTAAAGCGGATTTGCTCAGCCGTGCAGGTGCCTGTATCACTATACTTGCACCCGATATCAGCCACGAGCTACAAGCCTTGCTAACTGACGATAAGCACCAGTTTATCTATGAGAATTATAATAAAACCTATATGGTAGACGCACGGGTAATCATTGCCGCGACTGACGATGAAACACTTAACCACCAGATTCATGCAGATGCGACTGAGCTAAACATTCCAGTCAATGTGGTCGACACACCGCACTTATGTGATTTTATCTTTCCAGCCATTATAGATCGCAATCCTATCGTAATTGGTATTTCATCAAATGGTAAAGCGCCGGTCTTGGCACGTCTATTACGGGCACGCCTTGAGACATTAATCCCGCAAGGCTATGGTAAATTGGCCAAGCTGGCTGGTGAATTTCGTAGTGAGGTAAAAGCCAAGATACCGACCCTCACTGGACGTCGTCAGTTTTGGGAGCGTGCGTTTGAAGGTCAGGTCAGTCAGCTGATGTTTGCCGGTAATGAAACGGAAGCCACTGCTCAACTGCAAGCTGATTTGAATAGTACCGCAGCGGCTATCAGTAAGAAAAGTGACGATGCAAATGCGGTAAAAGAGTCAGACACGATTGCTCCTACTCTATCTGATGAATCAGATAAAGAGTTACCAGCCGTTGGTGAAGTCTATATTGTGGGCGCAGGACCTGGTGATCCAGAGCTGTTGACCTTCAAAGCGCTGCGTCTAATGCAACAAGCGGATGTGGTATTTTATGATGCGTTGGTATCACCACAAGTCTTAGACTTATGCCGCCGTGACGCTGACAAGGTATTTGTCGGTAAAAAACGCAGTAACCATACGGTCGCGCAACTGGGTATCAATGAGCTGCTCGTCAATCATGCCAAACAAGGTCGCCGTGTCGTGCGCTTAAAAGGTGGCGATCCGTTTATCTTTGGACGTGGCGGCGAAGAGATAGAGAGCCTACGAGCAAACAATGTGCCTTATCAAGTCGTGCCAGGTATTACTGCTGCCAATGCAGCGGCTAGCTATGCAGGTATTCCACTTACCCACCGTGATCACTCACAATCAGTGCGTTTTGTGACGGGATTTTTGAAGGCTGGCGCACCCAACAGTAATTTTGAGAACTTTTTAAATACTGATGAGACGGTCGTATTTTATATGGGTCTGCACTCGCTGGTACGTTTGACTGAAGGTTTGGTTGACGCTGGTCGTAGTAGCGAGACACCCATTGCCATTGTCTCGAATGCCAGTATGCCCAACCAACAAGTATTGACCGGTACGCTTGCAACGATTGTTGCCAAACAAGAGCAAGCACAATTGCCAACGCCTGCTCTACTCATCATGGGCGACGTGGTCAGTTTACATCATGATTTGGCTTGGTATAATTTACAAAACCAGCAGTACAGTCAGAACAGCGACGATATAGCTAAAAATTGGTTGCGTGAAGGATCGAGAGGTGAAGCAGTAAAACAACCGATAGATCAACAAGCGCATGCCCTATCGATGGTCGCAAATCTTGCCACGCAGCGAGGAGATGGTCTGGAGCAATTGATTGTTGATTAACGCTTAATCCTAACCTGCAAAACGCTGAGTCTTAAATAATAAGAGAACCCTACCAGTATATTATTGGTAGGGTTCTCTTTTGGCAACAGCGCAAATCTCAACAATTCTTGCTAGAATGAAGACTTTCTACTGCTCACAACTATAGCCCACTTATGTCCATATCTAACGCTAGCATGTCCTCTCTACCCATGTCCGCCCCACTTACCATTTTGCATACCTCCGATTGGCATTTGGGGCGCAGGCTTTATGGGCACATGCGCTATAACGAATTTGAATCGTTTTTAGGCTGGCTTGAAGAGACCATAACTGCCCAAAAGGTAGATATACTCATCGTGGCTGGTGATATATTCGATACCATGACGCCCAGCAATAAAGCCCAAGCGCTGTATTATGAGTTTTTGGGTAAGGTATCAAAATCCTGCTGCCAACATATCATTATCGTGGCAGGCAATCATGACTCCCCGACTTTTTTAGACGCACCCAGCCAAGTGTTAAAGTTTTTAAACGTGCATGTCATCGGTACGGCTTGTGATGATGTAAACGATGAAGTGTTGTTGTTGAATGATGCTCAAGGCATACCCAGTTGTATTATTGCGGCTGTACCTTATCTGCGAGACCGTGATGTTCGCAGTAGCGGTGCTGGCGAGTCTATGGACAGTAAAGATGCCAGCGTCATCAGTGGTATTTGCGCGCATTATGATGCGGTGGCGGCTATTGCAAAAGAGCATCAGCATGCCATTGCCAAATCCCACAATCGGCATATTCCTATCATTGCCACTGGTCATTTGTTTGCATCAGGCGGTAGTACCACTGCCGATGATGGCGTGCGTGACTTATATGTCGGTAATTTGGGGAAAATATCTGCCGAGATGTTTGATGAGTGTTTTGACTATGTGGCACTCGGCCATTTACATGTGCCGCAGCGCGTGGGAGGCCGCGAGCATATCCGCTACTCAGGCTCACCCATTGCGATGGGATTTGGTGAAGCCAAGCAGCAAAAACAGGTCTTACTAGTACAGTTTGGTGACGCGTTAGAGGGTGTTAATACTAAAAACAACAATGATCACATAGCCTCTGATATCTCTCAACTTATCAATGCAACTGTGAAGACAGATACATCAGTAGAGAAATCTGCGAACAAAAAAATAGCCAGCCAGAACACAGGATTTATGGATGACTTGTTCGCTTTTGAAGCAGAAGTAGAAACAGCACCAGAGCCAAAACTAGAACAAGACATAGAAGCGCGAGCACAGCGAAAAACCGAAGTAGAGATGACTGTACCCGATTTTCCTTCTCTTATCGATTCAAATATCGTCAATACGACCCTCAATTTAGATATTACGCTGCTGCATCATGATGAAGCACGTCAAATGCAGGTGCTCTCGTTACCCATCCCAAAATTCCAAAAACTGGCCCAAATATCTGGTGATTTACTGGCTATTCAACAGATAATCGATAACACTATCCAAGCGTTAGCACCGACCGAATCAATTTGGCTAGAGATTATTTATACTGGCGACGATATCGTTAGTGATTTGCATGAGCAGATTCAGTCCATGGTCACGGGCTTACCTTGTGAGGTATTAAAAACCAAAAATCCGCGCACTTATAACAAGGTACTGAATCAAGAAGCGGCGTCCGAAACCTTGCAAGACTTGAATGAGATGCAGGTGTTTGAGCGCTGTTTGAGTGCCAATGCGGTGACCGATGCGCAAAAGCTCATGCTACGTGATGCTTACGCACAGATTATTCATAACATTCATCATAAAGATACTCAAGCTGAATAAAACGCTTTGAGACTGATGCTTAAGTAAAACAAAAACCGTATCTTTGAATACCTACTTAATAACCATTACATAATAATAAGACCTTGCCATGCGACTGATTGAACTGCGACTTAAAAACCTAAATTCTCTGAAGGGCGAATGGCACATCGACTTTACAGATGCAGCCTTTATTAACGAAGGTATATTTGCCATCACAGGGCAAACGGGCGCTGGCAAGACCACTATTTTGGACGCGATTTGTTTGGCGTTATATAGCCGAACGCCTAGATTGGGTGATATCACTGGTTCAACCAACGAGATGATGACCCAAGGCACAGGCGAGTGCTCAGCTGAGGTGGTGATAGAGATTGGCGATAAACACTATCGCTGCTCATGGTATCAGCATCGGGCACGCAAAAAAGCCAAAGGTAACTTACTGCCCATCAAGCATGAAATCAGTGATGCACATAGCAGTAAGGTATTAGAAGAAAAAAAATCCAAAACAGCCGTATATATCCAAGATTTAATCGGCATGGATTTTAACCAGTTCACCCGCTCCATCATGCTAGCTCAAGGGAGCTTTGCTGCATTTTTAAAGTCCGATGTTGCCGACAGAGCCGCGATTTTGGAAAAAATAACTGGCACGGCGATCTATGCAGAGATATCCAAAAACGTTTTTGAAAAAAAACGACACGAAGAAAATCAACTAGCCAAACTGCAAGCAGGCATTGATAGCTTACCGTTATTAAGCGCGGACGATGAGGCAAAGCTGCAAGCACAATTAACCACGTATCAAGACGAGCAAACTGCGCAGCGGGAAACACTTAAGACAGTGAGTGACCAACTACAGTGGCTAGATAAAGTGACGGATTTACAGACTAATCTAACTCATTATGAGGCACTAGATATCGATGCTGTGCAAACCCAGCAAGCTTTTTTGCCAGAGGCTGCTCGTTTAGATGCTGCCAATAAAGCATTGGAGATTGACAGCCCGTTTAGAGAACTGCTTTATAGCCGCAAAAAGGTGCAAGACCTACAGACAGAAAAGAATACTATCGCTCAGCAATTACCAACGCAACAACAGCATCTTGAGCAAGCCGACAGCGAGTTAGGCACTGCGACCACCGTAGAGACGCAAGCGACGACAGCGTTAAATGACACCTTGCCTGTTATTGCAAAAGTGCGTGCCCTCGATAGCGAAATCAACCAGCAAGCCCGTTCAATCAATGATGATACTGCCCATAAAAACAAACTGGCCGTTACCGTAGAGACCTTACGCCGCGATATAAGAGCGCATCAACAAACCGAAAGTGAGGCAAAAAACCAGCTGAGCGCTATAGATCAATTTTTTACTGATTACCCAGAGCTGGCTGACCTTGACACTGACATGGCCACTTTTGACAACAATTGTGGCAGGCTGAGGACACTATTAGAAGATAATGCCAGCTTAGCAGTCGTTAAAATAACAGAGGAACAAAACACCCGCCAACTACAAGATAAAGCTGATGCACTCGCTCAGCGATTAGAGTCGGATAAGTCAACAATAACGCAGCAGCAGGCGCAGCTTACTAACTTACAGCAGCAACAATCAGCACTCATTAAACATCAATCCATTGCTACTATGCGTGGCGAGCAAGATCGCATTGGTCAAATAAGTAACCAAGTTGAACAAGGAGGCTTTAAGCTCGAGCGTTTGGCTGAACTGTCTGACCAAATATATAAAAGCAAGCAGTTGATGCCAACCCTAAGCAATCAATTAACTGCCTTAGAGGATTTGATGACGCGCCATCAATCAGACATCCAAGAGGCTAAATCTCAACAGCAAGAAAAACAGGCACATTTGCAGCTACTACAAAAAGTGGCCAAGCTGGAAGATTATATAATCGAGTTAGAAGACGGCACGCCCTGCCCGCTTTGCGGCGCGCATGAGCATCCTTATGGTACAAACCATCCATTGTTAGATCGTCATACGCACAGTGAGACTTCTGATAGCAATCAACCGTCTCAAGCCCAGCAGACTCAGCATAAAATCACTGAGATTCTGACGCTCATTGAAACTTTGGAGCAAACCTTAGCTGCTTACCGTGTCGATTATGCTACCAAGAAAGCCGCCTTAAGTAGTGAGCAGCAGCAAATAGAGAATCTGCAGGCGCAATCAAATACAGTCGCGAGTGATATTCACTCTGCTCTGTCGTTATTACTCAATCCTCAAAATGCGTACTCCAAAGCACTGACAGATATGATTCAGCCGCTTGCTGAGCTTATGGATGCAATAGCGGCTAGTATCTACGACACAGCGAGTGTTAACCATTTTATTACTTTATTAGATAGCGCTAAGCAACAGCTCAATCAGCAAAAACAGTCTATTTATAAAGTTCTGACTGAGTACGATGCCCGAGCCGAACATATAGCCACGCTTAGTAGTGCTATTGATACTGATGAAAGACAGCAACAGACGTTAATTGACAGCATCAATAAGCTGACCACTGACATCAAGCTTATGTCACAAAGAAATGAAGGCATCACGGATAAAATCAATGCCAATTTCTCTGACATGTCTCCCATCATGGCAGCTGTATCATCGCAAGTAGCTAAATACCCTACTGACAAATATGAAGATTATTTGAATACAGCACTTGACGCTACAGAGGTTCGAGCAGCACTAATGCAGCTGCGCCGTAGTATTGAGACAAAAACAGTGTTATCTCAAGCTGATTACAACGATCATATCAACCCATTACGACAACAGCGCGTTGCGCTTAACCTGTTAAAGCAAACCTTTAATACTCAAACCAGCAAGCAACAGCATCTCACTAACGATCTGAGTCGTTTGACGGCGCAGATTGGGGCTAAGCATCAGCAGCTAGCAGCTGATGACACCTCGCTTGAACAATTAGAGAATAGTCTTTTAGATAAAACGGCCGCGCATCAACAATCAAAAACGGAAAGATATCATCTGTTTGCAGATAAAAATCCTGATAGCCAGAGCAATAGCCTGCACACAGCGCTAGATGAGGCCAAAAATAAAACAGCTATTTTGCAGCGGCAGGCAGACAATACTAGGCAAATGCTCGAACAATCAAAAGTGCGAGCCAATCAATTAGCAAATGACCTCAATACTGCTACTATCGTACTCAACGAACAACAGACAGCATTTACGGCATTATTATCGCAATCACAGTTTGTGAGCGAGGCAGATTTTGAGCAGTCACGATTGCCAAAAGAGGCACGTGATGCGTTAAAAAATCGCCAATTTAGTATTGAGCAAGCCCTTAATTATGCCAAAGTACAACTGCAGGCCACACAGCAATCATTGAATGAACAGCTTGCTAATCCATTAACGGCTGAGCCAAGAGAGATACTCGCTGGCAAGCAACAAACACTGCAAACAGAGATAGACACACGCTTTGGCGTATTAGGGGCAATCGAGCAACAACTCAAAGCCAACGAACAGCAAAAAATCGCACAGAGCACGCAGAGTGTGGCCATTGCAGCGCAGAAAGAAATCCTGCAGGTTTGGCAACAGCTTTATGAATTGATTGGCTCGGCAGATGGCAAAAAATACCGTACCTTTGCTCAAGGCTTAACCTTTCAGGTGATGATTGACCACGCCAACAAGCAGTTAGGAAAAATGAGTGACCGCTACTTGCTGATTCATGATGCAGACAATGCATTAGAGCTGAATGTGATTGATAATTATCAGGGCGGTGATGTCCGTAGCACCAAAAATCTCTCAGGCGGCGAAGGATTTATTATCAGTTTAGCCTTAGCCTTAGGACTGTCGCAAATGGCCAGTCAAAACATTCGAGTAGATTCGCTATTTTTGGATGAAGGCTTTGGTACGCTCGATGAAGAATCATTAGATATCGCGCTCGATACCTTAACCAGCCTACAACAAGAGGGAAAAATTATCGGTATAATCTCTCATGTTCAAGCGCTAAAAGAGCGTATATTAACTCAGATTAAGGTCGAAAAAATCTCTGGCGGCTTTAGCCAAATCAGTGGCCAAGGCTGTCGTAAGGTGGTCGCTGACGACGAATAAGTATAAGGAGTCAAATTGCTAGTGACTTCTTATACTTATTACGTTACGCCTATGACACTTAGTAAATCAACTAAAGACATAGCGTAAAACATGAAAAACCACCGAACATTAAGGACGGTGGTTTTTTTTGTGAGACAGTTAGGGATTGATATTACTTAGTAACTAAACCACTAAGCTCACTCATCAATACTGACAGCGTTGAGAGACCGATTTGACCATCTTCATCACTACTGTGCAGATCATCTAGCTTTTGCATTTCTGTTGTCACTGCTGCAAGCTGATCAACATGTCTGGCTCGCCACTCACTAAAGGCCTGCTTGGCATCTGGTTTTGAGAGTACTGCATCCATCAATAGACGCAAGCTGCGTGACAGCTCGTTCACTAGGGCGTGACGTGCACGGCGATCCCAGTAGTCTTGCTGTGGTAAATTGGCAATATTATCCATCATCCAATCTAGCTGCAACACTTGATATGCTTCAAAGTATAATGTGGCAATCTCATCAACAGGACGCTCGTATTGCTCAGCCAATAACGCCGCATCTAGTGCATCGACATGGTATGGCAGCATCGCAAATAAGGTAGCGTCATTATCAGACAGATCTTTTTGCATCAAACGAGTGGTGTCTTCTTGTAGATACTGTGCGAACTGCTGCTCAATGAAGCCACTTGGCTTAGTCAGTTTTTCAACACTCTCGCTAAAGCGGCCAATCATGTCAGCGACTTGTAGGTTTTGACCAAAGGCGTTGATAAACCAGACCACACCGCGCTCCAGCGAATCACGTAGACGTAATTCAAGGTTGAGTAGTAGCTCAGCATCAACCTGATTGTCTAACGCTTCAAGCGCTTTCCACGCGCGTGATACATTGAACACATCACGGCTGATGGCGTAACCACGTACGATGGTCGCCAACGACTGATCCGTTTCTTCAAATAGACGGAACAGCGCTTCGATACCTAAGCGGTTGACTACACTGTTGGTCAAATACGTACTAATGATTTCGCGATGCAAGCGATGCTTGGTCATCTCATCAAAGAAGCGTGACGCGAGCTCATCTGGGAAGTACTTGCGTAACTCATTGATGAAATACGGCTCATCTGGCAAATCAGATAACAATAGATTGTCATAGACCCACATTTTGCCATAAGCTAAGACCACAGCCAATTCAGGATTGGTCAGACCTGTATCTGCTTTTTGACGTTTTGCAATCTCTTCATCTGATGGCAGATACTCAATCGCACGATCCAGACGACCTTCACTCTCCAGCATTTGGATAAAGCGCTGATGATCACTTAGGTTAGCCGCTGCGCGGATATGGCTCAGCTCGATCGCTTGTGGTTGCAGATAGTTTTGACGCAGTACCAATTCAGCTACGGTATCCGTCATGCTCTCAAGCAACTCATTACGCTGCTTAAGGGTCATATCGCCTTGCTCAACTACTTTACCAAGTAGGATTTTGATATTAACTTCATGATCCGAGCAGTTGACGCCGCCTGAGTTATCAATCGCATCGGTATAAATGCGGCCACCCGTTTGAGCGTATTCGATACGGCCTTGTTGCGTTAGACCTAGGTTACCACCTTCACCCACGACAGCAGCACGCAGCTCATTACCATTGATACGTAGTGCATCGTTCGCGCGGTCACCAACATCAGCATGCGTCTCGTTGGCGCTCTTAACATACGTACCGATACCACCATTCCAGACCAAATCAACCGGCGCTCGTAGTAAGGCACTGATCAAATCATTAGGTGCTAGGCTGTCAGCTTGGATATCAAACAGCGATTTCATCTCTGGGCTGATGCCGATGGTCTTGTCTTGACGAGAGAATATACCGCCGCCTTGGCTGATGAGTGATGCTTCATAATCTGCCCACGATGAGCGTGGCAATTCAAACAAGCGCGCGCGCTCAGCATAAGAGGCTGCCGTGTCTGGATTAGGATCAATGAAGATATGCAAATGGTTAAAGGCTGCGACCAGCTTAGTACGAGTCGAGAGCAGCATACCATTACCAAATACGTCCCCGCTCATGTCACCAATACCGACAACCGTAAAGTCATCACGGCTTTGGATGTCCATGCCTTGCATACGGAAGTGACGTTTGACAGATTCCCAGCCACCGCGTGCCGTGATACCCATGGCTTTATGGTCATAGCCTACTGAACCACCTGAGGCAAAGGCATCATCGAGCCAAAAGTTATACTCTGCTGCTAGTGCATTGGCAATATCCGAGAACGTAGCCGTGCCTTTATCTGCCGCAACCACCAAGTAAGGATCATCTTCGTCATGTCTGACGGTGTTGGCTGGCGGGACAATAGTACCATCGACGATATTGTCTGTGACATCAAGCATACCACGCAAGAATGTCTGATAGCAGGCAATGCCTTCCGCTTGGAACGCTTCGCGACCATCAGCCATGCTTTTGGTTTTGACGATGAAGCCACCTTTAGAACCAACAGGCACGATTACCGCGTTTTTGACCATCTGTGCTTTGACGAGGCCCAGTACTTCGGTACGGAAATCTTCCATACGATCTGACCAACGCAGACCACCACGAGCGACTTTTCCGCCACGTAAATGCACGGCTTCAACGCGCGGAGAATAGACAAATATCTCAAACATTGGTTTTGGTTTTGGCAAGTTTGGAATGTCTGCTGCCAAGAACTTAAACGACAAGCGATCTTTACGCTGACCACTTTCATCTTTTTGATAGAAGTTGGTACGCACCATCGCATTGATCAAATCTAAGTACCAGCGCAAGATACGATCTTCATCTAAGCTATCCACATCAGCGAGTGCTGCCGTGATTTGCTCTTGGATTTGAGTGGTCTTTGCTTGGCGATCGTCTTCACTATATTTAGGATTCATGCGTGCATCAAATAGACTGCCTAGTGCCACACTGATATCACTGTTTTTGACCACAGTTTGCTGGATATAGGCACCAGAGAATGGCGCGCGTGCTTGTAGCATATAGCGAGACAGTGCACGTAGTACCACCACATCATACGTGTCTAGCTTAGTGGTCAGTACGAGCTCATTGAATGAATCACTCTCAACGCGTCCCGCCCAAATTTGCTTGAGGCTGTCTTCAAACTGACCACGTACCACTTGCATGTTGACAGTATCGACATGCTCTAGTGTCAGCTCATACTCTTGCATCCAGATAGGCTGCTCTGGCAGATCAAACTCATAAGTCTGTGCTGAGATAACCGAGACACCAAAGTTTTCAAGTATTGGCAGTACTTTTGACAAGATAACAGGCTGCTCGCGACCATATAGCTTTAGATGTAGCTGATTACTGGCATCACCTGTTGATTGATACAAGTGCCAAAGCATTGGCTGCTCTGCTGTTAATCCAGCTAGACGCTTGGTATCTTCGACAGCGGTACGCGCATCGAAACGCTCTTGATAAGCGGCAGGAATGTAATCTAAGAATCGACGATTTAAGGCATTGGCTTCTTGCTCGCCCACATTGTCGAGTAGCATTTTTTGATAATTATCATCCCATGACTGCATGAGTGCTGACAATTTGGCTTCAAGTGTTGCGATATTAACGTCATTCACTTGACCTGGCACAGTACGGACATGGACATGGACGCGAGCATGAGCAGATTCGTTGAACTCTGTGGTGAATCCTGATGAGGCACCATTATAGGCGTCTTTTAGGACGTTTTGTACCTTGATACGCAGCTCAGTGT
This sequence comes from Psychrobacter sp. NG27, assembly GCF_016106655.1. Taxonomy (NCBI): domain Bacteria; kingdom Pseudomonadati; phylum Pseudomonadota; class Gammaproteobacteria; order Moraxellales; family Moraxellaceae; genus Psychrobacter; species Psychrobacter sp. NG27. The sequence goes on along the minus strand of NZ_JADGIN010000003.1, from coordinate 316,761 downwards.
TGAACTTGTCACGCGGGATGTAGACCAAGCACGACACAAAACGCTGATAATGATCGATACGGCTGAATAAGCGTAAGCTCTTTTTATCTTGTAGCTGAGTGATGCCTGAAACAATCGGGTATAACTCTTCAACGCTGGCTTGAAACAAGTCATCACGTGGCAACGTATTGATCACATGCATCATTTTATGATGGGCATGACCATCACGTGGCAAGTCTGCCATTGCCATGATTTTATTGGCTTTTTCGCGCAATAACGGTATTTGCTGTACTGTCAGTTGATACGCTTGTGAAGTCAATAAACCAATAAAGCGATACTCACCAATCAAGTTACCTTGATCATCGAACTTATGGATACCCAAAAAGTCCATATAGACCGAGCGATGTATCGGTGATACACGGCTTGATTTAGACAGCATCAGTACTCTTGGCTCAGTCAATAGCTGCTTTAACTCTTTAGGCAACTGACTGAAACTCTCTGAGAGTTTGTCTTCTTCAGAGCCGCGTAATAGACCAAGACCACTATTGCCAATGGCAAATAGATCCAAATCACTTGGTTCATTACTGACTGCAATTGCTTGACCACCTTCTAAGCGGTACTCACGATAGCCTAAAAATATGAAATGATCATCTAAGATCCAATCTAAAAACGCTTGGATTTCTTGCTGTGAATAAAACACTTCTGGCAATGGCTTGGTAGACAGCTCAGTTTTGATGTCATTTAACTGTGCACGCATCTGTTTCCAGTCGCCCACAACGGTATCAAGCGTGTCGATTTTAGACAGCAGCATGTTTTGTAGCGCATTCAAATCTGCGTTATCTTGATAGGCGATTTCGCAATGAATCAATGATAAATGCGAGGTCGCGCTTTCGTGTGCGCCTTCGACATACGTAATCTGACCATCATCGTCACGCTTAACACTGATGATAATGTTATAAGTGCGATGAACGTCGATACCTTCAGCTTCAAGGCTCATCAAAATCGTATCGACCAAAAATGGTCTGTCATAGGCCACGATTTGAATGACTGTGTGCGAGCTATGAAAATGCTGCTCTTCTGCGAGAGGGTTCAATACCGTCAGCTGCGGTTTGCTGCAATCGTATTTTTTTAGCAGCGTGAAGTGATGTAGCGCCATACCTGCTAAGTCGGCATTACTAATAGACTCAGCCGTTTCTTGGTGCAGAGGCTGATAATAGCTATGAATGAAGTGATCAAATAAGGATTTGTCTTTTTGTACATAGCCGGTAGCAATATCGCTTATCTGGCTAATGCGCTCTTTTGCGATACTGAGGGAGTTTGGCATGTCCTGCGTCCTTTTTATAGGTTTGGTTTATCAATTATTTATGGGTTTTCATCAATTTGTATTGGCTACTGATACCGCATATTTATCTTTGATTTATGTGGCGGTGGCAGTATATCCATTTATGCGACTTATTTCTCTGATTACGTCTAAAGATTTCTCCTTTTTTCTTATTTTTGTGAATAAATAGCCATTAGGATTCAATACCATCAATATAGTGAAGTGTAACGCAACTGCGGCGTGAGCTAAAGCGTACAACATCATTTCATGAATCAGCAACAATTCAATAACCTTTGCTCATGAGACAATGAGGGTTAAAGCAGTAATGTGGATGATTCGTGGCTGGCAGGCGGATACTCATAGTAATCAAGGGTGTTTTTTTGTTAGAATATGGCGATATATTTAAGAGCGTACGATTCGCTCATTATTAACTTTAATGCTAAGGGCAAAAAGCATGATGAATATTTTGGTGATTGGCTCAGGTGGTCGCGAACACGCATTGGCATGGCAGTGTGCAAAAGACGATAATGTAAAAAATGTCTATATCGCTCCTGGTAACGCAGGCTCTGCCCTTGAGCCAAAATGCCAAAACGTTATCCTAACATCTGCTGAGACAGATGCGAGTGAACACAGCGCTGTCATCGCGTTTTGCCAAAACAACGACATCGAGATGGTCATCGTTGGGCCAGAAGCACCTTTGGTCACTGGTATCGTCGATGCTTGCCGTGATGCTGGTATTAAAGCATGGGGCCCTACAGCATACTGTGCCCAGTTAGAAGGCTCTAAAACCTTTGCTAAAGAATTCATGGAACAGAACAATATTCCAACAGCTGCTTATCAAGGGTTCACAGAAGCAAATGCTGCCAAAGCTTATGTCGATGAGCAAGGCGCACCCATCGTCATCAAAGCGGACGGACTGGCAGCTGGTAAAGGCGTTATCGTCGCCGAAACCATTGAACAAGCGCATGAAGCAATCGATGACATGTTAGCCGACAATAAATTCGGCGATGCAGGCAGTCGTGTGGTTATCGAGCAGTTTTTGCAGGGCGAGGAAGCCAGCTTTATTTGTATGGTTGATGGTGACAATATTCTGCCAATGGCAACCAGCCAAGATCACAAACGTGCTTTTGAAGGAGATACAGGGCCAAACACTGGCGGCATGGGCGCCTACTCTCCTGCCCCTGTGGTCACACAAGATGTCCATAATAAGGTTATGGCCCAAGTGATTCAGCCTGTGGTGGATGCCATGAATAATGCAGGTCACCCTTATACAGGATTCTTATACGCAGGCTTAATGATTGACAAAGCAGGCGATCCTTACGTGATCGAATTTAACTGCCGTTTTGGTGATCCAGAAACTCAGCCTATCTTGATGCGCTTGCAGTCATCAATGGCAGATTTGGTGGCTCAAGGGCTGGCTGGTCAATTGCCTAGCGAAGCCAAATGGGATGAACGCCCTGCGCTAGGTATCGTCGTTGCGTCAAAAGGCTATCCTGAAACTTCATCGAAAGGCGATGTAATTACAGGCTTACCAAAGCTAGACGCTAGCAACGATAATGCTGTCAAAGTTTTTCATGCTGGTACAGCATTCTCTGATAATGAAGCTGCGGACAATGAAAAAGAAGTAGTAACGAACGGTGGCCGTGTATTATGTGTGACAGCAATGGGAGACAGTATCTCTGAAGCTCAGCAAGCAGCGCTCGCAGTCACTGGTGCCATTAGTTTTGATGGTGCACAGTATCGACGTGATATTGGTCATCACGCGATTGCTCGCGAAAATGTTTAGTCAAAGATTACTCATCTGACCATAAACTCTGTATTTGATGAGACCAGAATCTTTTAAGCCCATATCTTTTAAACCTGTCTAACTTTTTATACCTTATTTAGCTGATTATTAGACCTAGCATAATGCTAGGTCTAATTTTTTATATTGAAATATAAATACAAGCTGTCGCAGCTTCAGCAGTGATCTATATATTGTCAGCAGTTGTTGGCACATTTATGCATGCAATAATTGTGAAAGTCATAAGATTTTTAGGCGAGTTCTCACTTATATTTTTTCTTAAGCGGCAGCCTGTGTTATAGCTTACAAAGTCACTATCAACGACTGGCCTATGCTCGTAAACCCAGTACCTTTTATATGATACAATTTTGTACCCGTGCATCACATCTCCCTTGTATTGTAGGTTTCAAACCCGCAAATCAATACCAACTGGATGAATGATTATATTTATGGCAAATGATACGTCTAAAAAATTCAGCAACAAGCAATCAATCGACAACCTAAAAACCTCAGGGTTTGATCGTCGAATGTCGATTGCCAAAACTTCCCTAAATATTGGTCGTCGTTGGGCGGGTAATAGTGTGTCTGGCATGTTTTTGAATAAAGAAGCTCGAACAGCGCGTAATCAAGCATTCATGGAAGCGCAGGCCAACTATCTTGCAGCAGAATTGGGTAAGTTAAAAGGCTCAGTGGTCAAGATCGGCCAAATGCTGGCCATATATGGTGAGCATATCTTACCGCCAGAGATTACACGGGCGCTGCAAACACTCAATGATGACACGGCAACACTGACATGGCCGACCATTGAAAAAACATTGCGTCAACTGTTGGGTAACAAGATGAACGAGCTCGACATCGACCCCGTTCCTATCGGCACAGCCTCTCTTGCTCAAGTTCATCGTGCCACCGTACTCGCAACTGGTGAACAAGTTGTCCTAAAGATTCAGTATCCAGGTGTGGCAGATGCCATTAACTCTGACCTTGCTTTATTCAAGCAGTTATTGAAAGTCAGTAACATCGTTCCCCAAACGCGTGCGCTCGATGCATGGTTTGAAGAAATACGTGACCTACTCCATCACGAAGTTGATTACGAAGCAGAAGCCTCTACGACTGAACGCTTTTATGAACGTTTGAGTGGCGATTCGCGTTATATTGTTCCCAAAGTCAATCGTACTTATTCAAAAAAACGTCTGCTGTGCATGTCCTATGAGCCAGGTATCACTGTGGTCTCTGAGGCATTACAACTTTTGCCACATGAGCGTCGTAACGCGATTGGTCAAGCTGCTATCGAAATTATGATGCAAGAAGTATTTGTATGGGGTGAGATGCAGACCGATCCCAATTTTGGTAACTACCTTGTTCGAGTTAGCGAAAATGAAGACGATACCGACAAGCTGGTTTTGCTAGATTTTGGTGCTGTTCGCCAGTTTGATGGCAATCTACTTACGATTGCTCGCGGTTTATTAAGAGCAGGATATCGTCACGATCATAAAGCGATGACACTTGCGATGACGGGGTATGACTTTTTTGACAGCATGAGTGATAAAGTACGCTCTGATATCGCCTCATTATTCTTATTAGCGACTGAGCCCTTTAGTGATCCTGCACAAAACGATGATATTCCCACAGACTGTCTCGATGATCAAAATCGCTATATCTGGGCAAACAGCAAACTGCACTCACGCCTATCTACTAAAGCCACTCGCGCAATGCAATCTTTCGAGTTTAATCTACCACCAAAAGAGTTTATGTTCATTAGCCGTAAGTTTATCGGCGCTTATACCCTTTTGACGGTGTTAGATTCTTATACCAACTCCAATAATCTAGTTAAGCCGTATTTGTAAGCTTAACTAATGCACATTTTTGGCCGTCTTTTTGTGACGGCTTTTTATTTAATTGATTTTTATTTGCTTAGGCTATTTTATAACTATAGCTTATAACTACTGAGAACTAGCATCGATATAGCAGGTGCTACTGATATCCATTTTTCTTGCATATTACAAGCAGGCATGCAGAAGCTATGAAAGAAATTTACCAATAGTCGCACAGTGAGCTCATTCTATTTAGACTGTATTTTCTTATGGGTCACATAGATGATCCTTCATATTACTGCTTAGGCTATTTTTTGATATCCGGAGTGCTAGGCTGCCAATGATCAAATCTGGTTTTATACCATTTTGGTTTTCGGATACTGAGCTCCCAACATACCTCTTGCCTTGCTAAGTACTTTACTTCAAAGTGGGTGCGTTGGCTGTCTTTCGGAACTCGGTAACGAACACTTGGTAAGCACCATACCTTGGTTGCTTGACGCTCTGCATCATTCATATACTCTTCTATATTGGTGACCAGTATCACCTCTCCATCTACTTGTAAGCGTGACAATAAAAACTCAAAAAAAGGCATGTTTAACCATTGCTGATTGGGATTATGCTGTTCAGGATTGGGATAAAGAATAAATATTTTGGCCACACTGTTGGGTTTGATAGCGTGTACAATCCAAGCAATCGCGTCAGCATGGATCGCATCTAAGTTGCGTAGTTGTTGTGAGGTAGCCAATTTTGAAAAGGCCTCAAACTTGTTACGTGTGCGCTCTATGGCTATCAAATGCTTATCAGGATTCTGTAAAGCAAAGCTGAGTGCATGCTTACCCTTCCCTGCTCCAATCTCTAATATTAATGGTGTGTCATCTTCAGTATCGGCGATTGTTTTTGGTATGATAAAATCTCGCGGTGCGCTGAGCTTTTGTGGTTGAAAGGCACGCTCTTGCTGATGCGTAAGCTCAATGTTTTCAGTCATTCGTTATCCTTAAAGCATTTGTCTTTTGTCATTATTCGACCCCATGCTATTATATAGCCTATCTGATTGAATAGTAATATAGCGATAGCAACTACGTGTCACTCCATCGTCATTTAGGGGATAATCTATAGAATTTATCGTCTGTGATATGCGAATGATACTATCGTTAACCCTATATAAAAGAACCATAGAAAAATTGAATAACAGCACTATAAATAGCAAATGAATTAATCAGTAGCCTGAGTAAAGCTGACTTATTTTTATAACATTGACCAAATAATAACACTAAGGACGTATCCTACTTTATTATGACTGACTCTAGCCCACAAAAATCCCCCAAAACCTATCCTTGCCCGCGCTGCAGCACTCAAACCACTTGGCAGGACAATAAATATAAACCCTTTTGTAGTAGTCGCTGCAAGCTTATCGATTTAGGTGCTTGGGCAAATGAAGACTACACATTACCTGCAGAGACCACGCCTTTCTCCGACGAGCTATAACTCATACCTTTTATACCATTTTCTCATACCAAGGATGCCTTACATGTCTGCTACTTACCTGATGCCTACTTATAACCGTCAACCAATCAGCTTTACACGTGGTTCAGGCAGCTGGCTCTATACCAAAGATGATACCCCCTACTTAGATGCACTCACTGGTATTGCAGTGTGTGGACTCGGTCATTGCCACCCACAAGTGACTGAGGCCATTCAACAGCAAGCTACCACGCTCGTGCATACCAGCAATCTGTTTGGTATTGACTGGCAAGAGCGTGCAGGCGAAGCACTATGTACAGCAGCCCAGATGGACAGCGTGTTTTTTGCCAATAGTGGTGCAGAAGCAAACGAGGCTGCATTGAAGCTTGCGAGACTGTACGCATATAAGCAAGGCTTTAAACGTCCAAAAGTCATCGTCATGGAACAGTCATTTCATGGCCGTACATTGCTGTCGTTATCAGCCACTGCCAATCCAAAGGCGCGTGAAGGCTTTTATACTTTAGATGATGATTTCATTCGAGTAGCTTTTGGTGACATTAATGCTGTTAAACAAGCCGCTTTAGATCATGACGATATTTGCGCTATTTTTGTCGAACCTATTCAAGGTGAAGGTGGTCTCAATACTGCGGCCAATGGCTTTACCTACTTAGAGGAGCTACAAGCAGAGTGCGATGCTCATAACTGGCTATTTATGCTTGATGAAGTACAAACTGGTAATGGCCGTACTGGTAAATACTTCGCTTACCAGCACAACAAGGCTCGCCCTGATGTATTGACGACTGCGAAAGGCCTGGGTAATGGCTTTCCGGTAGGAGCCTGTATGGTACGTGGCCGTGCCAATGGATTGTTTGGTGCTGGCAGTCATGGCTCCACTTATGGTGGTACGCCACTTGCTAGCCGTGTGGTGCATAGTGTGTATGATGTACTGACTAATAGCGACATTATGGATAACGCGGTCAGTGAAGGATCATTTATCCGAGAAAGCATGGTCGATACATTTGGACAACATGGCGTCAGTAGTCGCGGTGCAGGGATGATGATTGGTATCGTTTTGCCTGAAGATATGGACTGTAGCCAACTAGTAGATCGTGCACGTGATGAACAAAATATAATCATCAACGTTACTGGTAGCCATGTGATACGTTTACTACCGCCTCTTAATATGAGCCGAGATGAGAGCACACAGGTTGTCGAGCGTTTGACAGCTTTGTTAAAGCCCTCATTTTAGACCATAACCTAGTAATCATCGTAGAATAAATATCAAAAAAAGCCTATCAATCATTAGTGATCGATAGGCTTTTTGCTAAGTGCAATTTAGAAAATATTGATTGTATTAAATATTTGATCATTATAGAAATAATCATAAGCATATAACTTGTAGTTATGACGCTTATCATGACTAATCTTATAGCTAATTCAAATATATCTATAGTCAAAGAAATCTAAAATTAATTCAATGCAGTCAACTGCAGATTGTACAAGTAGTACATTTAGGGAGACTAACACTGTAGCAGTTTAGTCGTTCTATGACTATACACCATCACTACATTGCCCTAACTTGCATGAAAGTATTTTTTCAGCACTTCTAAACAGCGAGTGATCTTAGCAGGCTGTTGGTCACGATTTAAAGTGACCGCATATAGTACAAAGCTTGGTAACTGATAACCAGGCAATACCTCTATCAACTCGCCTCTTTCTAGCTCTTTTTTGATATCCATCTCTAGCATTCTGACTAGACCATGGCCTTCTTTGGCCAATGTCGTCGCCATGAAAACATTATTAGTGTAGATACGTGAGTTCATTTTTATACGGGTTTTTTTGCCTGTTCCTGTCTGAATCATATCCACTTGATTGGCTTCTTTCATGATTTCAATAGAGATCAATTGATGATTAGCCAAGTCTTTAGGCGTGTTTAGTTTTTCATGTTGACGTAGGTATTGCGGGGACGCAACGAGCAACTGACGCACATCTGTTAGCGGATGGCTACTCAAGCTAGAATTATTCGCCGTTGGGCTCATACGAATGGCGATATCAATACGCTCTTCAATCATGTCAACATAATGATTGTCTGCTAGATAAGTAACGCTTAGGTCATCATGCGCCGCCATCCAAGTAGAGAGCGCTGGTAGTATATGATTAACACCCAGCTCAGGCGTGGTAGACACTCGTAAGCTACCTGCTAGCTCATCGCGTAACTGATTGACTTTAATACGACCTTGTTCCGCTGCACTAACCACATCTTTAGCGGCTTCATAAAAGCTCTCGCCCGCTTCTGTTAAGCTCAACTTACGAGTTGAGCGATGTAGTAACACGACGCCCAGCTCGTTTTCTAGAGAACGAATCTGCTGACTGACTGCACTGGTGGTAATACCAAGCTCACGAGCTGAGCCACTAAACGAGCCATGTCCGACCACACTGGCAAACACAGCCATACCGCGTAAATTATCTAACATATTCTCACCTAAACGTCATTTCAGTTTTTAATATAACTTAACCATTATAACGACTTCCGATTGCTCTTATCGTTACTAAATATTTCTCTCTTAATCGAGAAAACCCTTTGACTCATAATAAAAACAAAAAATATCAAGACGATATCACTCTATCGCCTTGATATTTTATATAAAACCATACTGAGTCTATATGTTTATTTTTAAATAAACTTGAGCATTAGTTTGTACTAAGCTTAGTATTATTAATAACGCTTAATACAATTGTACTTTGCCCATTTTTCCTTCACCACGGTCAGTCAGATATTGCATAACAGCGGTATCAAGGAGCTTGGCCTCGGCAACAGATTTGGCTTGTGCTAAACGTGTCTGCTGACGACGCTCAGGAGTTTTGTCCTCAGTTTGCATGATACTGCTATCTATTTTTAAATCAATATCAGCTTGTGTAAACTGTTGTTGCAGCTTGGCAGCCAATTGCTGAAAGGTAACCTGCAAATGCTTGCTGTCTACACTGGTCAAAAATACTGCCTTACCATTGCATTGACCGGTCATCGTACCTTGACGCGCCAGCGCCAATTCATCCTGTGCCAGAACCTCGTTTTCACGAGCTGTCTGTAACCAGTAATCCCATTTTTCTGGGTTCCACTCGCCTATTAACTCTTGTGGGGGACAGCGTAGTAACGTGCGCGGATCCTCATCAGATTGTACAGATAACTGAGAATCATTTGCGCTAGGCTCAACAACAGGCTCAGGCTCAACAACAGGCTCAGGCTCAACAACAGGCTCAGGCTCAACAACAGGCTCAGGCTCAACAACAGGCTCAGGCTCAACAACAGGCTCAGGCTCAACAACAGGCTCAGGCTCAACAACAGGCTCAGGCTCAACAACAGGTTCAGGCTCAACAACAGGCTCAGGCTCAACAACAGGTTCAGGCTCAACAACAGGCTCAGGCTCAACAACAGGCTCAGGCTCAACAACAGGCTCAGGCTCAACAATAGATTTAGAGCTTACATGAGTCACTGACGGTGCTAAGTCATAAACTTGGTCACTGCTACTATTACTATTTGCGTCAAAGTCATTATTATCATAAATGTTACTCTGCAGCTCATCATGACTAGGTATCTGGTAATCAGCATCATAAGGCTGTATCAGCGCTGACGTTTCATTTGTAATCGCATTTGCAGGTGGTATCGAAACAGTCGACTCTATGACTGGCGTTTCTGTAGCAGAAACCTTGCTATCATTTGTATAATTCAACATTTGATCGACAGGCAGTGGACGGAAGGCCAGTAGACGTAATATACACATCTCAAGTGCTTGCATCGGTGTACTAGCAAGCTTGACGCCTTCGCGTGCTTGCACAACGATCTCATAATACAGCTGTAATACATCAGGACTGATATGCTGCGCAAGTATATTGATATTTTGTGCTTGCGCTTCATTCACATTCAAAGCAACTTCAGGTAATAATTGAGTCAGTGCCAATTGATGAAGTAATTCAGCGAGTCCATCGAACATACTGGTCGCATCTACCATTTGAGCGCGCATTTGCTCAATATGAGCCGCGACAGCAGACTTATCATGGTTGTAGATATCAGTAATCAAACTGACCAAATCAGCCGCATCGATCAGACCGAGCATCGCATTGACAGTGGCATCGTCCAATGCTCCTTGGCCAAAAGCAATGGCCTGATCGGTCAAAGATAAAGCATCACGTACTGAACCTTTGGCCGCACTCGCCAATTGCCAAAGCGCAGGCTGCGTGTAGCCAACTTGCTCTTGGGTCAAGATATTTGCCAAATGCTCACTCAGCAATGTCTGCGGTAGTGGACGTAACACAAACTGCAAACAACGAGAGATAATAGTGATAGGCAATTTTTGTGGATCAGTGGTCGCGAGCAAAAATTTTACGTGCTCAGGTGGCTCTTCTAACGTCTTGAGGAGTGCGTTAAAACTGTGGGTCGACAGCATATGCACTTCATCAATAAGATAAACCTTATAGCGACCCTGACTTGGTGCATATGGGACATTGTCTAACAACTCGCGAGTGTCTTCAACCTTGGTACGCGAGGCAGCATCAATCTCAATAAGATCAATAAACCGCCCTTGATCAATGGCCACACAATTATCGCACACACCGCAAGGCGTACTGGTAATACCTGTATCACAGTTCAAGCATTTAGATAAAATACGCGCAATCGTCGTCTTACCCACACCGCGAGTTCCAGTAAACAAATACGCATGATGCAAGCGGTTATAATCAATCGCATTAATCAACGCTTGCGAGACATGCGTCTGCCCAATCAACTCATGAAAGTTTTTGGGTCGATATTTGCGAGCTAAAACTTGATATTGCTGCGTCATAGTAAATGCCAATGTAAGTAATACAGGTAATGTAAATAGTACAAATAGAGACAGGGTATTAGGCCATGCTCTATATTAAGTATAGATTATCTAGGGCATGTCCTCAATTTAATCGATAGTCATCTAAATAGGTTAAAAATGGTTAAATCTTGCCAAACGGCGTCAAATAGCTGACTAATATCTCGATATTATCTGCGCTATTTTCCTTGTTTGACTGCAATTTATCTCATTTTTATCACCATTTTTAAAATGAGGACACGCCCTAGTCAGTTCAATATACTTTGAATATAAAAAGGCGAGTAAAGGTCTAATAAACCGTAACGGGTTTAGCAAAGCGATGACATCAATTGATATCAAGCGAACCTAATACTCTCTTTGATAGGTATCACATCGGATTGACTATAGCTGAGCTTTGAGCTGAGCCAGTCGTTCGTGTAAGCGCTTGGTATTTACATCAATAAATGCGCCTTTTTGATGGAAAATATCTAAGTACACCTCAGTATTTACACTGTCTTCACAAGGCCTGAACTCTACACCAATCAAAAACAGTTCATCCATCACTGGTGTCTGCATTTGCGCATTGAGATCTGACAATAAATCTTGGTGAGACAGACGAACATTCTCTGCACTCAACGAGCTGCTCTCATTCTGAGCATAGAATACCATAAGGTATTGACGTCCAAAAATATGATAAGAGTGCGCATGACTAGTATAACCATCCCAGCGCGATTCTTGGTCAGCCTTTCTGTATGCCAATACTTTTTCTACCAGACAAGCATAGGTATACATTGACTCATCTGCCAAAATATCGACAGACTCAGGGGATAACGGCTGTCCCGCTTTACGATAACGCTTGAGCAAGCTATTGAATAGCTGATACCACATGCGAGTATTTTTTTGAATTTCAGCCATTAACGCATTGGCAAATTCTGTCTGATTGGGTTCTACTGCTCGAAGTAAGTGTGGCTCGATTTGATCGATTAGCTCAGCATCAACCAACTGCTCTTGTATCCTAATCGCTCTTTGGTGAAAATTGGAAGATCGTAAAAACTGTGTCAGAAGTGTCGATTCATTTTTAAAAGATACAAAATTCGTTAACTGACCACGGTGAAAATCTAAAAATGTTGTTAGATCACTTGGTGTCACTAACTGACTGAGTATAGTGACGAAGTTTCGATGACTAAATATCTGTAAGACACTCTGCTCATCATCCAAGTCTAGAACACAGTCTTCAGCAAAGAACTGACTACCGTATTCACAATCAATCGCATAAGAGGATGAGCCTAGTTTCTCGTCTTGATGTTCAAAAGACAGTGACGTCAAACCAACAAAATAAACCGCTTTATCCCCTATCGATGTCTTACCCTCTACCATCGACTGGTTGTTTTTCAGATAAAGCTGAGTGTGACGTTTGATTAATGTATTAACCGCCTTTTTTTTCCACTCACGAACTTTGGCACTATCGACCTCTTGCTTATTCGCTTGCATCATCACATCATTGACGATCAAGTAAATAGTAGCGCTAGAACACTCAAAAACAAAATCATAACCCTGAAATTTTTCAGGGTCAGCCGTTATTTTGTCGTCAGATAATTCATACAAAGATAAAGAAAATTGTTGAATCATCTGTCGCCACAATGAAAGCGGTGCTTGCTGAGTATCCATAACATTCCTATAAATGAGGTCTCATAAAAAAGCTTAAACCCATTCTATTTCAATAAGTAAAAGCTCTTTCATATCCAGTTCACTATTAATGTGGATTTATGGCAAGCAAACCCACTCTAACTATCGTTTTTGCGGCGCATATGCGGGAACAAGATCACATCACGAATACTGGCAGAGTCGGTAAATAGCATTACTAGGCGATCGATACCAATACCCTCACCAGCTGTTGGCGGTAGACCATAAGCCAATGCTTCGATATATTCTTCATCAAAATGCATGGCCTCATCATCGCCTGCATCTTTTTCGGCAACCTGACCACGGAAACGCTCAGCCTGATCCGCTGGATCGTTAAGCTCACTAAAGCCATTGGCCAACTCGCGACCACCCACGAACAGCTCAAAACGATCGGTAATCTCAGGATTGTCATCACTACGGCGCGCTAGTGGTGATGTCTCAGCTGGATACTCAGTAATGAACGTTGGTTGACGCAGTTGATGCTCAGCCGTTTCTTCAAAGATGATGGTTTGTAGTTTGCCCACACCAAATACATCTTTGACTTGTTGCTTAAGTGTCGTTGATGCATATTCTGCTAGATATTCACGATCATTAATACGTGCCATATCGAAGTTTTCGGCATATTTTGCAATCGCATCAGACATCGACAGGCGGGCAAATGGCGCTTTTAGGCTGATGGCTTCTTCTTGATACGTCAGCTCTGTGGTGCCCAATATGTCGGTTGCAAGCTGGTTAAACAAACGCTCAGTCAAATCCATCAAATCATGATAATCAGCGTAGGCCTGATAGAATTCAATCATAGTGAACTCAGGGTTATGACGGGTTGAAACCCCTTCGTTACGGAAACTACGGTTGATCTCAAATACTCGCTCAAACCCGCCAACTACCAAGCGCTTAAGATAAAGCTCAGGTGCGATACGTAGATATAATGGCATGTCTAACGCATTGTGATGCGTCTCAAACGGACGGGCTACTGCACCACCTGGAATAGGATGCATCATTGGCGTTTCAACTTCCATAAAACGCTCATTTAGCATAAATTGACGAATGCCGCTGACGATCTGACTACGAACCATAAAGGTATCACGAGTCGTCTCATTGGTCATCAAATCAAGATGACGGTTACGATAGCGCGCTTCGACATCTGACAAACCATGAAATTTGTTTGGCATTGGGCGTAGTGACTTGGTGAGCAAGCTAATCTCTTCGATATGTACATACAGATCACCTTTGCCTGAGCGACCGATATAACCAGATACCCCAACGATATCACCCAAATCTAGTGATTTGATACCTGCACGCGTCTCTTCATCGAGCTCTTTACGCGCCACATACAGCTGGATACGGCCTGTCATATCTTGAATGACAATGAATGAGCCACGGTTGAGCATGACGCGCCCTGCGACATTGACCTGTGTCTTTTCGCCATTCCCGGCTTTCTCTTCAATTTCTTGTTTTGATATACCATCAAAAGCCGCTTGCAAGTCTTGCGCATAATCAGTGCGTTTGAACGTGTTTGGGTACGGCTGTTTACCAGAAGCCGTGATGTCGTCTAGCTTGGCTTGTAGCTGTGCAATCAGCTCGTTAGCATCTTCTACCACTGGGGTTTGTTCTTGGTTCTGATTATTGTGCTTTGACATAACACTCTCAATATTATTAGGTAATTAAATGGATAAACGAAAACAGAAAAATTAAATCAACATGTAGAGCGTATTTAACAATCAACACGCCCTACCTTTATAAAAAACATCATGATAAAAAAAGATATAACGCTATACTTTACATAGAATTGGCTATTGCTCCCCGCCGCCAATACTGGCCATCAAGTCAGCCTGATGCTCACGCAACAATGAATCAAGAATCTCATTCAAGTCGCCTTCCATAATAGAATCAAGCTTGTATAAGGTCAGGTTGATACGGTGATCGGTCATACGCCCTTGCGGGAAGTTATAGGTGCGAATACGCTCACTGCGATCGCCACTACCGATTAAATCGCGGCGCATCGAATCAGCAACATCGACTTGTGCTTGCACCTTAACCTGCTGAATACGTGAGATGAGCATTTTCATCGCTTGTGCGCGGTTTTTGTGTTGGCTACGCTCTTGTTGACACTCTGCGACTGTGCCTGTCGGAATGTGCGTTAAACGCACGGCTGAGTCAGTGGTGTTAACGTGCTGACCACCAGCCCCGCTTGAGCGGAACGTATCAAAACGGATGTCAGCTGGGTTGAGCTCGACGGTATCATCAATCTCAACTTCAGGCATGACTGCAACGGTACAAGCTGAGGTATGCACACGGCCTTGGCTTTCGGTTTCAGGAACACGCTGCACACGGTGCACGCCAGATTCAAACTTTAGGCGACCATAAACACTGTTGCCTGATACGCGAGTGATGATTTCTTTATACCCGCCATGCTCGCCTTCGCTTGCAGACAGCACGTCCAATGTCCAGCCTTGGCTCTGCGCGTATTTTTGGTACATGCGGAACAAGTCACCAGAGAAAATCGCCGCTTCATCGCCGCCTGTCCCAGCACGAATCTCCAAAAATGCAGGTACTTTATCATTTGGATCTTTTGGTAGCATCATAAGATTGAGCGCTTCTTCCATCTGGGCGATGGTATCACGGGCGCTATCAATCTCATCGATCATCATCTCTTTCATGTCAGGATCTGTGGCATCAGCTAGCATCGTCTCTGCATCGGCCTGATCCGTTTCTGCACCCACATAATTTTGCCATAACGTCGTGATTTCCATCAAGTCACTGTGCTCAACAGACAATTCACGGAACTTGTTATTATCACTGATGACACTAGGATCTGACAATAAAGCGGTGACCTCTTCATAACGGTCTACCATCTGGTCTAAACGCAGGCGTAAGGATTCTTTCATAAAAGGACTTTTAATTGGATAAGAGGAGTAAGCCCGTGATTATAGCAAATTTTTGGGGGTAAATTAAAACCTCTAAGCATTCTTGTCGATATTCTAAGCAATCTTGTTGTTATCTTCTCAAACATCTCTGTCTATATCTAGATATCTAGACTCAATTTCAATAGCAAAAACGGCAGACAAAAAAATAGCTAAGAATATTCTTAGCTATTTTTTTGTCTATGAGAGGCATTTATTCGAAATATTAGACTTTGCGAACCAGTACCGACCCAATAGAGTACCCTGCGCCAAATGAGCAAATAACACCCAAATCACCTGATGACAGGTCATCTTTGTGGCGATGGAATACAATCATAGGACTCGCTGAGCTGGTATTGGCAAATTCAGCGATGACACTTGGGACAATGGCTTTGTCCGCTTCTTTACCAATGACGGTACGTAAAATCAAATCGAGCATATTGGCATTGGCTTGATGTAACCACATCATTTTGACATCAGACGTTGCTATGTCATTTTCTTGCAAGTGCTCGGTGATAATCTCTGACACTTTCGGACAGACTTCACGGAAAACTTTACGACCGTTTTGGAGAAAAAGCTTATCAGTGACTGGTGCTTTGATATCTGGATACATCTCAGTCTGCGCCGCTAGATACTCTGAGCGATCCATAAAGCCATATTCGTTTTTGATGTTGGTCGAAAACTGGGTAAACAGTTTAGAATTTAGAATCTCATAGCCTTTTGGCGTGTCTAGATCTTCTACGATAGATGCAGTGGCCACATCACCAAAGATAAAGTGGCTATCACGGTTACGCCAGTTTAGATGCGCTGAGGTGATCTCTACATTGACCACAGCGATACGCTTAGCCAGACCTGAGACGATAGAACCATGGGCTTGTGACAGACCAAAAGTCGCTGCACTACATGCAACGTTCATATCATAAGCAAAGCCGCCGATCATACCAATCTCGTTTTGGATCTCGATGGCAACGGCAGGATAGGTACGCTGAAAGTTTGAGCAAGCCAGAATAATACCATCTAAATCATTGGCCTCAAGTCCTGCATCAGCCAATGCATCTCTAAGCGCTGCTGCGCCCATCTCAGCCATGACTGACAGCTCTTCGCCCAAATTACGGTACGCAATAACGGGCGCCATAATTTCAGTATTCAAGATACCGTCTTTTTCCATCACATAGCGTGATTTGATGCCTGATACTTTTTCGATAAACGCAGCCGATGAAGGCTCAAGCGCTGTAACCGTCTCTGCGGCTATCTCTTCAGCATGTTCAGTATTATAGTTTTCAACATACTGGTTAAATGATTCAACCAACTCTTCGTTACTGATGCTGTAAGGCGGAATATACAGGCCAGTGCCCGTGATACAAGTCGTCATGATAAGCTTCCTTGTCTACTACTGTGGTGCTTGGAATAAGCATAAATGTGGAAATAATAGCCATTCAATTTCAGTGAATAACTGTAAACTTAAAATCAGTGTGTTTATTATGCCTGAATATTATAATTTTTCTAATACTTTGTTACAAATAACCTGTTTGTTGCCATAAATGAGCAAAGACTGGCCGCATTTTTCGGTAGCTACGTTATAATTGGCATCATTTTATTCTGTATTATTCGTCGAACTATCTTAATTATTCAGAACATTGATACACGCTCATACTTAGGAATGCTAATGGCAGAACTTCTCAACTGGTTATTTGGTCAGTACGCTGACTACTCTACGATATTCATCGTCCTTGAATTGATTGCTGTTGTCTTCGGTGTGGCCAGTGTCTTACTTGCCAGCAAAACCAATATCTTAGTCTTCCCTATCGGACTGGTCAGCACTGCTATATTTGTGTATCTACTATGGAAATGGCAGCTGTTTGGCGATATGTTCATCAATGCTTACTATACCGTGATGAGCTTGTATGGCTGGATTAACTGGTCAAAGAACAAGAAAAACCAGTCTGTTGAGCATGGGCAATCAGATGCTAATAACGTCCGTATTGAGCATTTACATGCAAACGACATCCCTATCCTCTCTGCTTTGGCAGCAGGAACGGTAGCTTTTGTAGGATTGATTTATTACTTCCGTCCAGTGATTAATAATGGCTTTAGCCTCGATGGTGCGGTACTTGGACTGCATTTATTTACTTGGGTCGATTATACTGACATGCTCACTACCGCTTTATTTTTGATGGCAATGTGGCTCATGGCACGGCGTAAAATCGAGCATTGGATACTCTGGATCATCGCTGATGCGATATCGGTACCGCTATACTTTTATAAAGGTTTCACTTTTACCGCGCTACAATATGTAGTCTTCACTCTTATCGCAATCTGGGCATATTATGAATGGCAACGACGCTACCGTATACAACCTCGAGCAACATACGCCTAAATCTGTCATCAACGTCGCGGTCTTAGGTGCAGAAAGTACGGGTAAGACGACCTTATGTCGTGATTTGGCCGCGCATTTCAATAGTCCTTGGGTGACAGAGTATATGCGCACCTATTTACAAGCAAAATGGGATGACGAGCGCCTGACTTGTACCTGGGAGGATCTACTCCCTATCGCACAGGGGCAAATTACACTAGAGAACACCTTAGCCAAACAGGTCGCTCAGACGTCTGATGCCAGTCATTATGTGTTTTGCGATACCAGTCTGTTTGAACTGATGGTCTATTCCTATTGGTATTATGGCGATTGTCCTAGTGCCCTTGAGCAAGCAGCGTTGGCGCATCACTATGATTTGATACTATTGACTGATGTTGATACACCTTGGGTGGCTGATGACCTGCGAGACAGTCCACACCAACGTGATGAAATAAGTGCTTATTTCGCCAGTCAATTAAGCAAGCATCAAAAACCATTTCAGCGCATTAGTGGCGATAGAAAAGAGCGCGTCCGGCAAGTAGTAGCGCAGCTCGCTGATGTAGCTAACATATAGTACGACTGAAGCTAACCTATATTATGCCAATAATTAACGTTATTTGTGTCTTTAAAAATTAAGAGATACCCATGCTAAAGAAGTTTGAACTTTACTTAGAAAAAACTATATTTAATAGCCGCTGGATACTGGCGCCTTTTTATCTAGGATTAGTGCTAGGCATTATTTTATTATTTATTAAGTTTGTCCAAAAGCTTTGGTATATGTTCGCTGACATTCTCACGGCCTCTGAAGCCAGTGTGATTGTAGATATATTGGTATTGGTTGATATCTCTCTAGTTGCCAGTTTATTGCTTATCATTATATTCAGTGGCTATGAGATTTTTGTTTCAAAAATCGATACTGGCACCCATGATGATCGTCCTAGCTGGATGGGCAAAGTTGACTTTTCTGGCCTAAAGCTCAAAGTCATCGGAGCGATCGTCGCTATCTCAGCGATTGACCTGTTAAAGTCCTTTATGGATATCTCAAGTGGAATGAGTGAGCTCGATACTGACAAGCTCATGTGGAAGGTTATTATTCACATGACCTTTGTGTTGTCTGGTTTGTTATTCGCTATCATGGATAAAGTCGTTGGCGATACAAAAAAGCATTAATACTCAAAAAATACTTATCCAAAAATATTAATACTCATGCTTTCACAGTTTTTTCATATTTCCTGCACATTTTCTATTCACGCCCTCTCTATGATGTCTTTTAAAGCCATAGTCTGCTATCTCGGCAGCTATGGATTAAAGACACTTAGGAGGCGACAACATGCAAAAGACATTATTGACGAAATTATCTATCATTGTAGGACTTTGTATTATCTTTTCGATTGGACTCAGTATGATTGGCTCTATCATATACGAGAGGCAAAACTACGCAGCGTCAGTAATAAAAGAAATCACCCAGCAGCATGTCAATCCACAAGAAGTTATCACCCCATTTATCGCCATTCCTACAACAGTCACACCTGCCTGTCAGTCAGATGCAACAGATACACTAAATGTAAAGCGCAAATGCGAACCTTCATACTCGAAAACTGAGACGGTATTTGCCACTCAGACGCAAGCTGCACAAGACCTAAAAGTAAATACTGATACTTATAAACGCGGTATCTATAGCGCGACTAGCTATGATGGTCAGCTGACATTCGATCAGAGTTATACGTTTGCAGAGACTTTAGAAAATTTAGATCAGATTGGAAATACAATTGACAATGATGCAGATTCAGTCGGTACCTCTCCTAATGCAGATAACACGCAACTAGCTAAAACCATTACCCACTGGAATAAAGCAAAACTTATTATTCCTGCATCTGATTTACGCGGTGTCGCTACCCTACCTACCGTCACAATCAATCAAAAATCGATTAAAGCAAACTATCCGCAGATACCAATGATAGAAAACTTAACCTATGTTGAAGTAGATATTCCTAAAGATGTATTGGAGCAATTAAGCAATCCTACTAGCCAGCAGAATAAAGAACCTCTTGTGACCACAGGTTCAAAGGATAAAAATCTAGATAAACCAGGGGTAAGTAGCCAGTTACCTAACCCTAAGGACAATCAAGCACTCAATATTGTGATCGACTTGCCGTTAGCTGGCATTAGCAATTTAACGACTGTACCAACTGGGCAGAACTTTACTCTGTCAATGCACAGTGATTGGCAGACACCAAACTTCATCGGTAAAGCATTACCAAATACCAAGAGCATTACCGCTGAAGGATTTGATGCCAGTTGGCAAAATCAGTATTTGACCGTCGCCAATAACCAATACCTCTCTCAGTGCATCAGCGCACCTAACCATCAATGTACTGTCATGAGTGAATCAACGCTCAATACCGATTTTGAGTCATCGAGAGGTCTGACGGCAGACAGCGCGACAGTGGCTGGCAGCAATCAAAGTGTTCTGCTGAACAGCTTTGGGGTTAGTTTTGCGAGCCCAAATGATGTCTACCTACAAACTGAACGAGCCATGAAGTATGCTCTGCTGCTAATCTTAATATCGTTTGGCACTTTCTTTTTGTTTGAAGTGCTCAAATCAAGTCGTATCCATCCTATTCAGTATCTGCTAGTCGGCTGCGCGCTATTTGTTTTTTATGTCTTATTACTACCGCTTGCAGAACAAATCGCATTTTGGCAAGCATATATGGTGGCGGCTAGCGCCTGTGTCGGGCTTATTGGCTGGTATAGCTACTATGTATTTGGCGGTTTAAAACGGGCAGTAATCTTTACCGCAACACTTGCTGGACTATATGCTGCATTTTTCGGTATTTTAAGTACAGAGGACTTAAATCTATTACTGGGTGCAATATTCTGCTTTGTGATACTTGCCTGCGTGATGGTGATGACTCGCAAACTTGACTGGTATAAAGTCACCTAAATAAAGTCACGTAAATTATGCAAGCCCCTTAACCCATATTATTTATGAAACCAGTCAGACAAACTGTCAGTAAATGAGAGATTTTTATCTGATAATTTAAAAAAAGCACTTGGCTGCCGTAGCTCAATTGATAAGCTAAGCCAGCCAAGTGCTTATATTATTTGACTATATGATTGTTTAAAGCTTTGGCCCAGTTATTACAATTATCCTCGCAGCGTGGGCAACACTGATTGGGGTCAGAGATTTCGTCAACATAACCGCAATACATGCAAGCATAATAGATACCTGGCTCTACTTGCTCGACAGGTCGATATTGCTTAGGGAAAAGCGGCATACCGTAGTCTGTCTTTTCAGACGTATGTAATAGGATACTAAAGTTACCATCTGTCTCGAGCAAACCAACACGAACTTGCCCTAAATGCTCAACGCCCTGCTGACGCATTTCAGCAAAAAACTCATCGTGTGACATCTCCCCTTTCTTGATTTTATCAAGTACTAGCATGCCATCCTCTACAATATAAAGTGACTTGCCTTCTAACAGGTCTTCAAAAGGCTGAAATTTCATCATCGCCCAAGTACAAAGCCTATAGAGCGAAATGACGGTACCCATGATTAATACCGCTTGAATGATGGGCAGGTCTTCGGTGAACATGGGATCACCTGCAATAGAACCTAGCGATAAAATGATGGTTAACTCAAAAATAGAGAGCTGACGGACACCGCGCTTACCAGTAAATCGTAAAAATGTAATAATCAATACAAACATGACAGTGACACGTATTAAGATTTCAAAGGCAAATAACCAAGTTGTGTCATGAATAAAAATACTTGCCCAATCCATACTATCGTTTCCTATTTATCTAATTTATTGTTTTTAATGAATGGTGTTCAAATAGTTCGTTTGATGCAAAGCACATCATCCATATATTTATACCTTATCGTCAATACAACTATCGTTATTCTGATTTAAAAGAGACTTTTTGCCACAAGTACGACAAAATATCCTGTCTTGTGAGACAGCTATGAATTAGATTGATAAGTTATCAATCTATTATTTTCGCTAAAAAATAAGCGATCGCTATAACAGCGTATCTAGAAACCTAAAATTGACATCCTATGCTTGCCTGTTTTGTGCCATTTATTCATTGTAGGAATTACTTTTGAAAGCCACTATTTATACCATTATTGCGTTAATTGCTTTTGCCGCAAACTCTCTGTTTTGCCGAATGGCATTAGCAGAAGGCTATATCGATGCTTGGAGTTTTACGATCATTCGTCTGCTCAGTGCGACTGCCTGTTTGATCTTTATCATGGCCATTCACTCATACAGACTGCGGCGCCAAACCTCCAATCATGACAGCGCTGCTGCTCACGCTATATTAAGTGATAAAGGCAGTTGGCTGAGTAGTGTCAGCTTAGTGATTTACGCGCTATGCTTTTCGATTGCGTATGTAGAGCTTGATACGGGTACTGGTGCATTGATTTTATTTTCAGCAGTCCAGCTCACCATGATTGGCTGGGGCATCTATAAAAAAGAGCAATTAAGCGTACTACAATGGCTAGCATTTGTCGTCGCAGTGGCAGGATTCGTGTATTTGATGTTGCCATCGGCTGCCATACCATCACCATTGGCGGCAGCGTTAATGGCCACGAGCGGCGTGGCATGGGGGGTATACAGTATACGCGGTAAATCATGCGTCTCACCGCTTCGAGCGACAGGGTTTAACTTCGTGCGAAGTTTGGTAGCCGTTCCGATACTACTACTGGTGGGTATGACGTATTTGGACGATATGGGCTTAAAGAATATCAATTTACAAAGTATTACGACTGAAGGGGTACTACTCGCCTGTGCATCAGGAGCGATCGCCTCAGGGTTGGGCTACAGTATCTGGTATACAGCGATGCCTTTATTAAAGAATACGCAAGCGGCTATCGTTCAGCTGTGTGTGCCTGTAATTGCTGCCATACTAGGCGTGGTATTTTTATCTGAGCAGCTGACTATGCCATTTATCATTGCAAGCACGGTTATTTTGGGAGCAGTTTTAATATTTATTTTAAATAAAAAGTAGTCGATAAGAATACAGATCAAGATAGTATATAGCGACTCATCATTGGTGAAAGTCAGACGTTTGGCTACAGCATTTTTCGATGTTTTTTTACTTCAATAGCTTCTAATCAGTCCGTCATGGTTATAGAAAAAACTTTATACATTACCGTTGTTACTTATGGCAGCTAATTCAGTAAATATAGAGAGGGAAAGCGCAAGAATTTACATCATACATTTACATTAATCTACTGAATAGAAGAGTTTACTGGCTTAATATCGAGTATCAATCTACTCCAATAAATAATACTAAAAAGGATAAAAATCATGTCAAACAACTCTTCTAATAATAATGTAGAAAATGAGTCAGTAGAAGCTCCTAAGAATAGTGCTGTGACCTCTGTAGAAGTCTTAAAAGGTGATGACTTAATTTCTGACGATGATCACGACGCCAAAGACGACAAGTCTAATAAAGATGATATATTTGATAAAGATTTCAAGTCTGATGAATCTGACAAAGACAGTAAGTCAGATAAAGACAGTAAGTCAGATAAAGACGATAAGTCGGACAAAGACGATAAGTCGGATAAAGACGATAAGTCGGATAAAGACGATAAGTCGGATAAAGACGATAAGTCGGATAAAGACGATAAGTCGGACAAAGACGATAAGTCGGACAAAGACGATAAGAGTGTGACGATAGCCAATATATATCAGTGGGCAGCTAAGCTAAAAGATGATTTTATATCTGATAAAGGCGATAAATCTGATGACAAAAAGTCAGAGGATGACAAGTCAGGTAGCGATAAGTCGGATAAAGAAGATAAATACAGCGCGGCCGTAGCCAATGTCTATCAATGGGCGGCTAAGTTAAAAGACGACCTTAAGTCTGAAGCTTCTGGCATGACATACGGGGTATCTGAAAAAGCCGTTGCTATGTTATTGAATAAACTGCTTGATGGTGTCAATGCAGAACTGGAAACTTTCGATAAAAAAGCAGAAGATTCTAAAAAATCAGACGCCAATGCAGAAAAAGAGCATAGCAAACTGGTTGGCAAAAAAGAGAAATATCAAAGTATTATTGATCAACTAGAGAGTTAATCAGCAGTTCACCTAATAAATATCAGAGGTGCATGGATCCAGTGTCAGACGTTTGCTTCAAACATCTAACACTGGATTTTTTTGTTTGGTATTTAGACAGATAAATTGGAGAAGGATATTCTTCTCAATCGAACAATACCTTAAACAACGGTAACTTCCAAGCGAGTCTCTACATTGCCGCGAGTAGCGTTAGAATACGGGCACACCTGATGTGTGGCTTCGATCAACTGCTGCGCCTGTGCTTCATCAATACCTGATACTTCTACAGACAATTCCACCTCTAAGTTATAGCTGCCGTCAGCTTTCATACCGATACCTACTTGTGCAGAGGTTTTTGAAGAGGTGACAGGCAATTTCATGTGCTGTGCAGTCATGCTCAAAGCGCTATCAAAACAAGCCGCGTAACCCATAGCAAAAAGCTGTTCTGGATTAACACCTTCTTTGTCTTGCTCTTGAAAAGATACCAAATCAAACCCTAATGAACCATCATCTAATCCAGTATGGCCAGAACGTCCACCAGTGGCTGTCGCGCGGGTTTTATAAAATATTTTCATGAGTAATTATTCCTTGTTTCATGTTATTAGAGGTCGTACTTACGCTGTTGCGATGAAATTATTATAGAACCCTTTGCATTTATGCGTTAGAACAGACCTCTATAACTCTTGCCTAATCCTACAAAATTTCATAGTATCAGACAGTCTTATAAAACAAGTCATCATCATGAACCCAGTAACCATTGAGCACCTTCTTACCGTATTGCCTAGAAATAAAACCATCGAGTCTGCTGTTGCAGGTTTGTTTTTTTACTGTGCAGACAGACCAAGCAAAGCCGTCAGTTATATCCAAGAGCCAAGCATTTGTATTGTACTTCAGGGTGAGCGAGAGATTTACTTAGGAGCTGACTGTCAAAGATTTGATAATAGCAATCTAATGTTTTGCCCCGTCAATATTCCGCTGAGCATGCACATCAAACACGCCTCAATCAAAAATCCTGTCATCGTTTTATCGATGAAACTAAACTTAGCCATGATTAGAGACGTCTTGGCAAAGATACCTTCCAATCAATCCATGGCAAGTAGTCATTTAGGAATAAAGTGGCAACTAGACGATACGATAATGGCAGCATTTGAACGGCTCATAGGCTTGCTTGATTATCCAAATAACATTGATTTTTTGGCTTCGTTGATTCAGCAAGAAATATACTATCGCCTGCTCTCAGCGGAGCAAGGAGGTAAACTCAGGCAATTGGTTGTCGATGGTAGCCATACACACCGCATCGCCCAAGCGACTGACTGGATAAAGGCGCATTTAGATGAACCTATTATGGTTGAGAGCTTAGCTAGTAGATGCGGCATGAGCATCTCAGGGTTTCACCAGCACTTTAAAGAAATTACCCAATTAAGCCCATTACAATATCAAAAAAGCTTGCGATTAATGGAGGCGAGACGTTTGATTAAGATACACGGCGCGCAAATATCACAAATAGCCATGCAGGTTGGTTACGAAAGTCCTAGTCAATTTAGCCGCGAATATAAGCGATTATTTGGTGTGAGCCCAAGTAGTGAGTTGATGTGATAGCCATTTCATTATTTATATCTACAGCGAATACAAATCATAAGTTTTTTGAGTATCCACCATCATAACTATATAAGGAAATGTCGTGCAAGAATTGAGACGTTTTGAAGATTATCTACATGATAGGCCTAAACCAACCGGATTAGACGTTTTATGTGGTCTCAAGCATTTTTCTATTATCACTTACGCGGTGCCAGCAGAGAGATTTGAGGGTATATTTCCCGATCGGTTCAAGCTTGATACAGTAATAATAGATGGTATAGAAAAAGGCTTGATTTCTGTTGTCCCATTTATTGACGTTGATTTCACCTCTGCCGTTCTTCCTTTTCCAACCTTCACGATGGGGCAGACCAATTATCGTATCTACATCATAGATACAGAGACAGGCGAACGCTGTGTATGGTTTCTGGGTACGACCCTAGATTCTTGGACATTGGCAATACCTAGATATTTATGGAATCTGCCATGGCATAGTGCTGATATGACTTTCGATTGTCACTTTGATAATGAGACTGGTAGGTATACAAAATATTCGGTCGCTGCTGATTCAGAATGGGCTGCTGCTGAAGTATCTCTTGAACAAAAGGCAAAGGATGTTTTTGCATTTACAGGTTTTCCTGATACTGAGTCTGCTCTTGTTTACTTGACCCATCCATTGGCAGGATTTTATCATCGTCGTGATGGTAAGCTTGGGACTTATCGAGTTTGGCATAAAAGACTCAATGTCAGACCTGCCTCCCTTATCTCTGCCAACTTCAAACTCTTATCAACCTTAGGTATTGTGACTCCTTCAGAGCAAAACCATCCTTACAGCGTACTCATAGAGCCATTAAATGAATTCACCATTTATTTACCACCACAGATTATTGATTAACTACTACTCTTTTAGCGCTTTCTAGCACTACTATCTTTTGGCTACAAGAATTCATCTGAGTATCGAAAAACCCATTGATAACTAGGTTTCAAGGCCAATACCACTCAAGATGTCTCTATACTTTCCCATTTTTTAGCCAAAAGAAATTGGTTGTTCAAGCAAAAAACAGTTGACTTTCACTATACATCCGTAATATAACATATAGTATATATTTAAAAAAATGAATGTATTTGAGCTGTTTTCAGTAGATGATATTTGCATAGATTGGGGAGGAGATAACATGATTCGTTTAAGTTACACTCTAAAATGCTGGGCGCTAGGCGTTGCTTTTTTCTTAGGGTTTTACTTTATAGTTGTCATGAGTGACCCAGGTTTTAATAAATATGTCTATATATTGGCTCTTAGTACGTTACTATTTCCCATTGCCAAGCGCTCTGTCGATGTGATGACTGAATTTTTTACTCCAGATATTGAGCTGTTTGATGGACTCGTGCCTTCATTATTAATAAATATCGTGATTTGGGCATTAACCCCATTTATCGTGGCAATCACTGTGATTACGTTTGTGCTCTATAGTATGGGTGTGTTGACAGAAAAAATCAGTCATTAAATAAAATATTATCCAAATAAAAAGGCCAGATGAGCGATTGCTAATCTGGCCTTTTTATTTGGAACACCGCCTACTCTAACCCATTTTATCCCACATTTTGCTAAGACGCTTGGGTGATACTGCCATACGAGTTTTCATCGGTTGGGCAAACAGTTGAATGCGATACTCCTCAACCATCCAGCGATATTCACTAATGGTCTTATCACTAGCACGATTGCCAAGTCGCTCCATGTGAACATCCAACGCATAGACACCATCTAAGTCGGCATCAAGGTTGTGCTCGAGACGCTCTAGTCGAATCTGCAGCGCTTCAAGATAACGCGGATACTGTTGCCAATGGCTATAATCCATTTGATAGACGAAATCTGCCAAATGTAGGTCTTCTAACTGATCTTCTACATCATCGATAGACTCACCGAATATCTCACGATCTAGCATCAACAACCCTTGGCGAATACGCTGCCAGCGAGTATAAACATTTTTAAGTGTTTTTATGACGCTCTGACCTGTTAATAAGAAGTTATTTAGTACGACTTCGAGCGTCTGGGCATACTCTTCAGGCGTAAACGGTAACTCCTCGCTCAATCCAATTACGATATCGTCGGCGCTCTCAGGCAAATCTTCAGTATGATCAAATAAGACATAGTGCTCTTCAAGAGCGGCATCTAATGCAGCATCAATGACGATTGTTTTGAGTTTATCCATATCGCCAAGTGGTGCAAATGCCAGCTTAAATATACTATCAACTTGACCAGTAAGCTGCTTTTTCTTCGCGCCAAGTTTGCTTTTAATTAAGCTCAACACCCCAATGCGATGTGCTTGAAGCGCTGCATTGACGTCCGTATATTGATGAATCGATACTGCTGTGCCTGCCTCATCAGCAACGAGCGCCGCAAACTGCTTCATGACGACACCTGCGCTATGATGATTTTTGCTAAAAGCGAAATGCTCAGGGAACTCGGTATGTACACCTTGCTGCTCAGTAACTGCTTGGCTAGTCTCAGATGCATGACGAATCTGTAGGGTTTGTAGGTCACGACCCTTTTCGATAATACGGTTTTTATCATCAACCACACAGATTTGTGGCTGCAAATAACGGTCAATTGTAGAGGGGCTAAAGTTCTCTACCGTCACTGACATAATACCGCGACGATTGAGCGCTTGGCACAGCTGTTTCAGTAATCCTTGTCCGCCAGCAGGTTGTAATTCATCAAACAAGCTGTCAGCGGTGTCCGGTATCGGTACGATTTGACGACGTATCTCTTTTGGCAATGACTTGAGCAGCTGTAGCACCAGCTCATAGCGCCAGCCTGGCACACCCCACAACAGCTCAATCGCGTCAAGCTGCGGTAATGCCGCAAGCGGCACGCGTATGGTCACGCCATCATCATCGCTGGCTGGATCAAAGATATAACGAAGCGGCAGTTTTAGATCACCCAGCTTCCACACTTCTGGGAAATCGCCTGTGGTGGGTGCTTGGCTATTAAGCACATCATCATCAGTAAAGAATAGATGCTTGGTATCATGCTTCTCTACTTCTGCACGCCAATCCTCAAACGCTTTACGACTGGCAACATGCTCAGGAATTTTCTTATCATAAAACTGATAGAGTGTTTCTTCATCAACCAACAAGTCGCGGCGACGCAGCTTGTCTTCGATGCGCTCAACATGAGCAACCTTATCCATGTTATGTTGCAGAAATGGCGCATTGCGACCAAAGTTACCAGTCACTAATCCATCACGGATAAATATCTCTCGTGATTCAACTAAGTTTACTTGCTCATAATTGGTCAGCTGCTTACTGATAATGATTAATCCAAATAGACTAATCTGTGCGTAAGCTTTGACTCGTCCTGTTTTCTTGGACCAATGCGGTTCAAAGTAATGATACTTTAGTAAATCGCCTGCCGCTGAGATAATCCATTCTGGTTCGATTTTGGCAACCGTACGCATGAAGACTTGTGAAGTCTCCACCATCTCAAATGCCATGACCCAAGATGGTATCTGTTTAAACACTGTACTGGCGGGAAATATCTTGGCTTTTTGCTGACGCGCAGCCAAATACTCACCGCGGCTTTCAGTCTTATGCGCAATGATGGACAATAAACCTGTCAATAACGCTCTATGCAAATTGGCATATTTGACAGCTTTTAGCTCTTCGTCTTCGATCGCAGTTGGGTCATTGTTGGGGGCACGCTGATCAGATACTTTTGATTCATTGGCGTCAGTTAACTTCAGCTCAGTAACCATCTGTACCAATTGACGATGCGTCTGATGCCACTCTCGCACACGCGGAAAGCTTAAATAGTTTTTCTTAGCGAATTGCTTACGCTGATTACCAGACAGTTTATTACCGTCTTCATCTTTTTCAAACAGCGCTTTCCATAGACTCAAATAGAACAAAAAGTCAGAATCATCTTGACGGAAGATTGCATGCTTTTGATCTGCTTGCGTGCGCTTATTGGCAGGACGCTCACGGGGGTCTTGTACAGCGAGCGCGGCCACAACGATCAGCATCTCACGAATACAATCAAAATCAGAACCAGCCACTAGCATACGTGCCAGCCTTGGATCGATTGGCATTCGTGCCATCTGTTGACCAATACGGGTGAGACTTAAGTGGTCTAACCCTTTTCTTGCTTTTGGTTTATTGGTTTTATCTTGAGCAGTGGCGTCTTTTTTAGAAGTAATCGCCCCCAGCTCATCAAGCAGTTTGTGACCATCAGTAACCAATCGGCTATCAGGTGGCTCGATGAATTCAAAGTCATCCACGCTACCTAAACGTAGATTGGCCATTTGTAGTATGACTGACGCTAAGTTGGTACGTAAAATCTCAGGCTCAGTAAATTCAGGACGACCACTAAAGTCCTCCTCAGAATACAGTCGAATACAAACACCTGGAGCAACACGGCCACAGCGACCTTTACGCTGATTGGCAGCGGCTTGCGAAATCGCTTCGATAGGCAGGCGCTGTACGCGTGAGCGATACGAGTAACGCGAGATCCGCGCAAAACCCAAGTCAATCACATAGCGAATACCGGGTACGGTCAATGCGGTCTCAGCAACGTTGGTCGCGATAACAATGCGTCGACCCCGACCCGATGGCTGAAATATACGCTGCTGCTCTTCATAAGTCTGCCGTGCAAACAGTGGCAACACTTCGGTATGGCGAGGGCCATGACGCTCAAGCACTTCTTGCGTTTCACGAATCTCCGCCTCAGTTGCGGCAAATATTAGGATATCAGCTTGATCGGCATGACCTTTATTCTGCGCATCGCTAAAACACTCCTCGACCGCAGCAACCACTGCACGTGGTAGATTCTCTTCAAAATCGTCATAGCTGTCATCGTCTGAGCTATTCACTGGCTCATCTGTTAGCGGACGATAGCGCACCTCTACCGGAAAGCTACGCCCTTCGACATTAAAAATAGGCGCAGGAACTTGCCGTTTGAGCTTATTGTCATAACGGCTGAAGTACTCACTAAAGCGCTTGGTATCGAGGGTCGCTGAAGTAATAATGACTTTGAGATCAGGACGTTTGGGCAACATCTTTTTAAGATAACCCATAATAAAATCGATGTTTAAACTACGCTCATGCGCCTCATCGATAATAATCGTATCGTACTTACTCAAAAACCGATCATGACCAAGCTCAGCGAGTAAGATACCATCCGTCATGAGCTTTACAACAGATTGTGCTGTCCCTTGCTCATTAAAGCGAATTTTAAAACTGACCGTATTACCTAATGGCTCGCCTAGCTCTTCTGCAATACGGTTTGCCACGCTGCGAGCGGCTAGTCGTCTTGGCTGTGTGTGCCCTATCTGCCCAGTGATACCGCGTCCTGCCAACATCGCAAGCTTAGGCAGCTGCGTCGTTTTACCAGAACCTGTCTCACCAGCAACGATAATGACTTGGTTATCGATAATGGCTTGAATTAAGTCATCAGCGCGCTGACTGACCGGCAGATCAAGATTTAATTTGGTAGGTAAGTCACTCGGAATACTATCGATACGTGCTTGCACCGCCTCTTGAGAGCGTGTTTTTATTTTATCGTATTGAGCGCGTTTCTTAGCAAGCACATCGTCTTGATTAATTTTCTGTTTAGCATCATGGTCAGATTTTTTGTTTTTGGACACAGCGGTACGTGCCAGCTCTCGCTCAAGACGGCTTAAATAGTAGCTGTCTTTGGCAAGTACCGGTAAATCAGAGGCAATGCTAGGCTGAACAGGAGTTTTATCATCGCTGGACTTATTATTCGAATGGCTGTCATCTGAATTTGTTGTCTTATTTATTTCTTCAACGCTGCTTTCACTAGGCATTTTTAGTTCATTCTCAGAATTATTGGACATATTTACTTAGGCTATTTATTATGTAGAAGTGTTTAGATTATGGGGGTAATTTGAATGTGATTCAAGTTGGTCGAATGCTGATTGACTCCACACTCGTAATGTTTTGACTATCACACACTATAAAACACACCTGAACTAAATAGACCTAATTGATATATTAAATTCAGGTGTATGGATCTACGCTTATCAGATTTATACAAACTTATTATAAAGCCAATTTTTTCAGATTCTTAATGCTTAGATAGCCCACGTACTCTTTGTCTTCTATGACTAAATCATCTGTATCGCTGATAGGCTTAATAACTAGCTGAACATTTGAGAGAAGATCATTCACGTTATATATGTCATCTATATCTACTTCAAACTTATCATCGATATGTGAGGCAGCATCAAAAGGTGATGTTTCATCTTTAAACGTAAACTGCTTATAAAAGTCGCTTTTCTTTGCTTGTTTGATGGCATCCGCTTGATTGGGTGCAACGATAAGTAGCTTATAATGAAACTCTTCAAAGCTCCCTTGCTGGTAGCCGCCTAAATTGATAAAGAATAACTTCAAATCAGCAGAACTCTCTACTTGCTCACTTGATTCAATCAATTTGATGGCATAACCACCCACTTTGGTAATCGCTCGATACGAATCAATGTGCCATTTATTTTTTACTTCTGGCCAATGTTGATTGATATCATCTACCAGTTCGCTGACCTGATTGGCAACACCAAAGAATATATCGTGCTGCTCAATCAAACGACCCTTGGGACGACCCCCAAGCTGAACCATATATAGTGTTAGCATAAAACATTACCTTCTAAATGACTTTAGTCACCACCATTGTTAATTTATCAAAGCACTTTTAAGTCTATTTTTTAACCACTCATCGGGTTATCCAGCAAAAACTGCTGCACAATATTAACCGTTGCCACAGGATCTTCTTCGTGTGGCACATGTCCCAAATCATCAAACACCTTAAGTTGGCTGTTAGGTATGTCTTTATGAAATAATGCTGCGTTTTCTACAAGAATAAGATCATCTTTTGCGCCCCATAAGATCAAAGTCGGTAGAGCTAACTGCTTTATTTGCGCTTGATCGCTCTCATCATCAGTCTCATTCAAACGGCGACTCAAAGCTTGCCGGTTACCTTGGCGCAGTGTCAATTCATAATATCTATCAACCAAAGCCTCATCAACTTTACTATCCTCTGCATACACACTTAAGACGCTTTTTTTGACAACGCTTCTAGGCAGGATACGGTTCAAAATCGGTGCCAATGCCGGATACCTAGCAAGTTTAAAGCCAATAGGGACATGTTTTGGCGTTGCAGGATAGCCAACTGCGTCCACCAATATGAGCCGCCCTACACGTTCAGGGTACAACGCTGCCGTACGCCAAGCAATCTTACCCCCTAGTGAATTACCGGCTAGCGTGACACGATCTAAGTTCAAATGATTGAGCACTTCAATGACAAACGCCGCATAATTTTCGCTACTATATGTTGTGCTCTGGTCTGTATAAGGGCCTGTCAAACCAAATCCTGGCAAATCCATGCTCACGACACAGTATTGATCAGACAGTGCCTTTGTCCAACCCTTCCACGTATGCAAGCTTGCCGACGTGCCATGTAACAGAACAATCGTTTCAACTGATGGTATATTAGCATCAATCGCCTTTTCGATTGGCACATTGCTATGATTCGAATGACATTTACCTGACTGCACCACATGTGCCTGCATACCTTGTATGTCTATAAATTCGCTATTGGGTAATTGCCATTTTTTTAGCTCAGACACCGTACGATCAGGTTCCCAGTATCGCGCTATCAGCACAGCCAGTACGCCGATAATGCCCAAAATAACAAAAATGGCTATTTTTAATAAATATGGTGTCATGCGATCAAATCCATTTAATAATATGACGTTAGTTGTGGGTGCTAACTTATAATTTTCTGCTACAGCCAACCGCCATCACTATGTAAAAGCAATGCTAGCACAATTGCTGCTCACGACCGTACAAGCTCAAACCATAGCTATTTTATACAGATATTATGCGTAATAAGAAACAAAAAAACCCGATGTTTAAGTCATTCTTAAACATCGGGTTTGATTTTCTATGAATACATATATTTATATTGGCTACTGGATTATATCAAGAAAAAGTACGCCCATAATCCAACAACAATGGTTGCGATAATATTTAATATGATACCTGTACGAATCATCTCCGTTTGCTTGATGAGTCCTGTACCAAATACAATCGCATTTGGCGGGGTCGCAACAGGCAGCATAAAGGCACACGACGCACCAATACCAATGATTAAGACCAGCACTTCATGCGGTAGACCCATCTGCTCGGCAATAGCGGCAAATACTGGTACTAATAGTGCAGCCGAGGCCGTATTAGAGGCAAACTCCGTCAAGAAGATAATAAAGGCTGAAACGGCCAGCATCACAACGATGATCGGGGCAGAGGACAATGCATTGGCCACAGTCTCACCCAGTACCAAGGATGCGCCGGAAACTTTCAAAATCGTGGACAGTGCAATACCGCCACCGAACAGCATAAGCACGCCCCAATCAGTATTGTCTGAGACTTGTTTCCAAGACACCAATCCTAAGCTGACAACTGCCGCTGCAGCAGACAAGGCAACGATCGCATCTGTGTCTGTAATATCAAAAGCGGCACCTATCTGTTTAGAAAAAATCCAGCTTAACGCAGTAATGACAAAGACGATGATGGTCACTACACGCGGTTTGTTCCAAGCGATTGGTTCATCTTCAACGAGTACAATTTTACGATTGAGATTGGGTTTTAAGAACAAGTACATCGCGCCCAACAGCAAGGGCAATAGCACCAGCATCATTGGGATACCAAACTTCATCCAGTCTACAAAGGCAATATCGAGTGCCTTTGCGGCAATGGCATTGGGCGGAGAACCCACGATAGTACCTAGACCGCCAAGACTGGCGGAATAAGCGATACCCAGTAGTACAAACACAAAGGTACCGCGATCTTTTTCACGGTCAACTTGCGTCAAAATACCCAATGCCAACGGTAACATCATCGCTGCCGTCGCGGTGTTCGATATCCACATGGACAAGAATGCAGTCACACCAAATATCAAAAATACCGCTCTGCCTAGATTCCCACCAGACATCGATAATATCTTCAATGCTATTTTTTTATCTAGCTGCTGCACATGTAAGGCAGCTGCTAGGGCAAACCCACCAAAGAACAAATAAATAGTGGGATTGGCAAAGCTTTGCAGACCAATCTCGGCATCGAAATCCGGTATACCAACCAATGCGCCAATTACGACCACAAGCAATGCGGTGATCGTTACATGCAATGCTTCTGTAAGCCACAGTACCCCAATAAAGAACAATACTGCCAAACCTTTATTGGCATTGATATCGAATGGCAATACATTGTAAATAATCATCGCGATAATCGCTGCAATTGCGACAACGATCAGTCCTTTACCTGTGCCTTTTGGAAAGGTATCGGTAAATAAATACTCATTGCCATCGTTAGGAAGATGGCTATCTAATTTTTGCTCTGACATAAAATGTCCTTATTGATCCAAAGACAGTGTGGAAACTCAAATATAAAGACACAGGTTGCGTATGAGTATGCCCTGTATCGTTATGCCTAAAAATGACTATCGGAATAAAAAATGGCTCAAATATAATACTTTTGTATCGATAATGACAATGATATCGACGACCTTTGGCTTTATGTGACTATAAATTCCTGTGCTTAAAGTAATGCTTACACATAGTCACTAAACAAACCCATAACGCATCTGTACAAAGTATCGGCGATATCCCATACTAAATAAGTTAAGTGAAAATCATATACCAAAACAAGTGTTCAAAAGGTTTGGTTACGACACTTATAGTAGAATCGAAGAATATAATGGAAATCGAATAAAAATATACTGGAGTAGCTTATGACAGACTCAAATAAAATCGATGCAACGACTAAGATGGCACCAAAAGACATCAACCAAGATAGTCTGGCCAAAGAAGACCAACAGCGTACTGATGATTCCATGCTAGATATGATGCAAGGAATGCACGAGCACGAAGATCATAAAGAGTAAATTCAAAGATAGCTTGCTGCTTTAGTATCCTGCTATTTTATACCTAAACAAGCTTTCAAAGGCTTAATAATAAAAACGATCGGCGTTTATCATCATGATAAATGCCTTTCCTTTTTTGGTTCTCTAACTTCTGGGAGATGATCTGAGGCATAGTTGTATACAAAGGCTGCTGTCAAAACAATTGTGATGGGAACAAACAAAGCCTCATAGCTGACTTTGGCAAATAAGTAAGCACCTACTGCACTACCACCGCAAAAGCAATACCAGATAATGGCTTGAAACCCTAAGGTTGGTTTACTAATAGATCGACCAGCAAGCCAATTACCGATTGCAGCCCCCATATCCGACGTCAGCCCTGTTAAATGAGTCGTACGAATGACCGCCCCACTATAAGTTGCGACCATCGCATTTTGCAATCCACAGGCCATCGCTGCTGCTAATTGCCCTAAGTAATCATGTTGCTGGTATAACCAGTAGCTAATCAACAATAATGCGGCTTCTAGATATAGCGCGCGTCCATAACGGCGGCCAAGCTTCAATGATGTTTGCCCAATGACAAACCCGCTCAGTATAGCGCCTGCTAAAAAAGACAGCAACAAGGTGCCAATATATAAAATACTACGCGCGTCTGAGTGCGCGATAGCCGCTGCAAACAAACTGACATTGCCAGTAACGTGCGACACTGATAAATTGGCAAAACCCATCAACGCAGTCGTATTCACACAACCAGCACTGAACGCCAGTACCGCTCCGCCCCATAGTATCCACTTTGGTAACTTGGTGATCATATCCCTCGTCCAAAGGCACGTAGCTAAAAAGGCGCATCGCTAAAAAAGCACGTAGCCAAAAAGACTCCTAGTATAACCAGAAAAGGCAGCCTATTGGCTGCCTTTTCTATCATCAAACGAATCATTTATAACCATTATTATTTTGCAGGTTCATCAAGCATCATTAACTGCTCGCTGATGGCAACGGTATTAAAACCTGCATCAACAAACATAATCTCACCTGTGATACCAGATGCCCAAGGAGATAGCAGGAATAATGCAGCATTACCAACTTCTGTTTGAGTAATATTGCGCTGCAATGGTGCGATCTTTTCGCTGATATCGAGCATTTTACGGAATGATTTGATACCGCTAGCAGCAAGCGTACGAATAGGACCGGCTGAGATGGCATTAACACGGATACCTTCGCCGCCCATAGATGTCGCTAGATAACGTACGCTCGCTTCTAGACTGGCTTTTGCCATACCCATGACATTGTAGTTTGGCAATACTGAAATACTGCCTTCATAAGTCAAAGTTAGCATAGAGCCATGACGCATCGCTAATAATTCACGAGCCGCTTTGGCTAAGGCCACAAAGCTATAGCTTGAGATATCATGCGCAATGTGGCTACCTTCACGAGTAGTGGCATTGACAAAATCACCGTCTAGCTGATCCATTGGTGCAAAACCAATCGCATGTACCACGCCATCAATACCATCACCCCAATGAGCCGCAACTTGCTCAAAACAAGCAGCAATCGAGTCATCAGAGGCGACATCACATTCTAACACCAAATCTGCTTCGAATTTTTCGGCAGCCATGTCCACGCGTTTTTTGATTTTATCGTTCGGATAAGTCAGGATCAACGAGGCTCCTTCACGGTGTAGCGCTTCTGCGATTGCCCATGCGATAGAAAGCTTACTTGCGATGCCAGTTACGACGAATCTTTGCCCTTGCAATAGCATAATATTTCCTTTTGAATCGATAAAGATTATTTAGAATAAGAATTTATTTAGAGTAATTAGAAGATTTAGAATAATGAATAGTACAGATGAAAAGATGAGTTATTATACACGAATTAATTTAAGTAAACAGTCGTAAACTGTATAAGGCTGCTGTCATTCTAATAAGCTCATACCAAAATATAGTCACTATGATTCATCTGATTGCATGTTTGACCCCTATGTATTGATTAAACACGCAGCGGCTTGCCACAGCAGTATGAAGTTGAGCAGATTTCAAGTATAATCACAGCCCTTCCCAGCTTGCACAATTTTTATAAGAATCCGGATTCAATGGGATTCAACGTTAAGCTACACCCACATTTTGGATGGCTGCCAAACTTATGAGTAAGACCCCTATAATAACCACAGATTATAAAGAAAGTACCGAATCTTATCGTCAGTTGATTGCTTCTACTGGCGAAGACTTAGAACGCCCTGGTTTATTAGACACACCAGTTCGTGCTGCAAAAGCATTTGCTCATTTGACCCAAGGCTATCATCAAAGTCTAGAAGAAGTGGTCAATGATGCTGTTTTTCCATCAGCCAATCGTGAACTAGTACTGGTGCAAAATGTTGAGTTTTATTCATTATGCGAGCATCACATGTTGCCGTTCCATGGTGTCGCTCATATTGGCTATCTGCCAGATGGACAAGTACTGGGTCTGTCGAAGTTTGCCCGTATTGTCGATATGTTTGCCCGTCGTCTGCAAATACAAGAAAACCTAAGTGAGCAGATCGCCCAAACGATTATGGATGTAACGGGTTGCCGCGGCGTCGCTGTGGTCATGGATGCGTCACATATGTGTATGATGATGCGCGGTGTGAATAAACAACATTCAACCACACGCAGTACAGCGATGCTAGGTGAATACACACACAACAATCAAGCGCGTAATGAGTTTTTGGGTGCGGTTCCAAAGCGCCAGCCGGCATTTTAAGTTGTAGTTAACTGTTTAGGCTATTGTAAATAGCAACAAAATAAAAAGGACGCCGTAGCGTCCTTTTTATTTGGGTGTTATATATGGGCGAAGATTTAATTTATATAAATTAATCAAAAAATCTTATTGGCCAAATATGTAAGATACACCTACTCGTCCACCAAATCTTGAATCAGCAAAACCAAATGCACCGCTGACTGATGTTCGACCATTATCTAACATAGTGGCAGCGCCAATAGCAACAGCGCTTTGTCCTTCATAATGACCCATGCCGCCAAACACAGCCACATTGCCTGGGCTGAGATTGGGAATAGCCTGCTGTGTCGCTAAAGAGATCGCTACACCACTATTTGCAGTTTTTTCCACATCATCAACTCGACGATTTACACCGTTAGAATAGCTTTGAAAGCTGCTATTCAAAACATCATATTTGTTATCAGTATAGGTGTTAGATTCGGTTACAGCATTGATTTTTGCGGTATTCAACTGTCTAATATTGGCTGCATCTGTATTCTGTGTGCCATCAGCCACATTGATCACCTGACGCTCACTACCTGCTGCGCCAACTGACACTGTGTTATCACGGGTTGATGTTGAATCACTTCCAACAACGACTGCGTTGTTGACTGCAGTACTAATGCCATTTCCTAAAACGACCGTGTTATTGCCAGTTACAGTATTATTATTCCCAAAGCTATAGCTGCCTGAACCGCTGACTGTGCTTGGATCACCAATCGCGCCAGAGTTTTTACCTGTTACCAAATTACCTACACCGATACTAATAGATTGGCTGCCTTCAGCTACTGCGCCATTACCTATCGCAATGGCATCTTTGCCTGTCGCTTGGGCTGGTGTAGTTGTACTATTAGAGGTCTGTATAGCGACATTGATATTAGCATCCTTACCTGCTTCGCCTGTATCACCCTTAGCGCCAGTATCGCCTTTCACGCCCTGAGCACCAGTCAGACCAGTTTCACCTTGGATACCTTGCTCACCTTTAACACCTGTCAGACCGATGTCACCAGTTTCGCCTTTCATGCCTTGAGCACCCGTCAGACCAGTGTCACCTTGAATACCTTGCTCGCCTTTTGCGCCATTTAATCCAGCATCACCCTTAGCGCCAGTATCGCCTTTCACGCCCTGAGCACCAGTCAGACCAGTTTCACCTTGGATACCTTGCTCACCTTTAGCGCCAGTCAGACCGATGTCGCCTTTGTCACCCTTAGCGCCAGTATCACCTTTCACGCCCTGAGCACCAGTCAGACCAGTTTCGCCTTGAATACCTTGGTCGCCTTTTGCGCCATTTAATCCAGCATCACCCTTAGCGCCAATTTCACCTTTGGCACCAATCTCACCCTGTAAGCCTTGAGCGCCTGTATCTCCTTTAGCGCCAGTCAGACCGATGTCGCCTTTATCACCCTTAGCGCCAGTATCGCCTTTCACGCCCTGAGCACCCGTCAAACCTTGGATACCTTGCTCACCTTTAGCGCCAGTCAGACCGATGTCGCCTTGGTTACCCTTAGCGCCAGTAGCACCAGTCAAACCCTGAGCGCCTGTCAGACCAGTTTCGCCTTGATCACCCTTGTCACCTTTGGCACCAGTAGCACCAGTCAGACCGATGTCGCCTTTATCACCTTTGGCGCCAGTAGCACCAGTCAAACCCTGAGCGCCTGTCGGACCAGTTTCGCCTTGATCGCCCTTGTCACCTTTGGCACCAGTAGCACCAGTAGCACCTTGAATGCCCTGAATACCTTGGTCGCCTTTACCTCCAAAAGGTGACTGGCCCTCAAGTAGATCACAGGCTGAACTATTATTGAAATAAAAACACTGTTCTACATCATTAGGGTCTACTGCTAATGCAGACTCTGTTGTCACAGATAGACCACTAAGTGCCAGCATACTGATTGCTAGATAAGATGCCTTTTTACCGGCTCTATGATCTTCTTTGCAAGCAGAAGTAACTACGGTTGTAGTTACAACAGAATTCTGTGAATTTTTCAACATCGCTTATGTCCTCTAAAGTTTTTTTAGGGTTTGGAAACCAAGAAATCTAACTTTTAAAAGTTAACTAAAATTATACATTTTAGTAAGTATATTATAAAAAATACTTCAAAAGAACACGTTTTATTACTAAATAGCAAAGATGTTGTATTAGGCAAAAAAATGCTCACTATGCGATTCAGACAATAGTGAGCATTTTTTTGTACTAATAGATTAGTATTAAGCAGCTGGTTTTACATCATCTACCCAATTGCCATAACCTTCAGCTTCCATTTGCGCCAGTGGAATAAAGCGCATTGCCGCAGAATTCATGCAGTAACGTTTACCTGTTGGTGCTGGACCGTCATCAAATACATGCCCCACGTGTGAATCTGCATAAACACTGCGGATTTCAGTGCGAGTCCCAAATATTCCTCTATCTGGCTTTTCTACAACCAAGTTAGCATTCAATGGACGGGTAAAGCTCGGCCAGCCTGTTCCAGACTTGTATTGATCACGAGAAGAATACAGCGGCTCACCTGATACAACGTCAACATATAATCCAGGTGCTTTATTGTCCCAGTATTCATTATCAAAAGCGCGCTCGGTGCCTTCTTTTTGAGTGACTTTATACTGAATATCACTGAGCGATTTTTTTAGCTCATCTTGTGATGGCTTGACAAACGTATCTGGATTAAAGCCAGAACCTGCCTTGGCACTTGCGATAGGCATTTTGCTCGCGACCGTTTGCTGTGCACTATCAGCAGTAGGTTTGAATTGACTGAAGTCAAGCTCATAATTTTTACCATAGACGCTCTCGATAAATTGGTAGCGACCCGAATTGAACGTATATGCCTTATAGCGTAGCGGATTCTTTTTGTAATAATCTTGATGATACTCTTCTGCCGGATAGAAGGCACTGGCAGGAACGATTTCTATCACAACTGGCTTTTTGTACACCCCCGAATCTTGCAGTGATTGCTTGGCAGCTTCTGCTATCTGTTTTTCTTGAGCATTGTTGTAAAAAATAGCGGGACGATACTGCGTGCCTCGGTCTACATACTGACCCTTGTCATCAGTGGGATCTGCGATGCGCCATAAAGCTTGCACAATACCGTTATAAGTAATTTTCTTGGGATCATAATATACTTGTGCAGCTTCTGTATGACCAGTACCACCTGCTGACACCTCTTTATAGGTCGGGTTTTCAGTGTTGCCACCAGTGTAGCCAGAAACCACTTCTACTACACCCGGTATTTTCTCATAACCTGCTTCAACACACCAAAAACACCC
The DNA here is from genome assembly GCF_016106655.1 of Psychrobacter sp. NG27. Taxonomy (NCBI): domain Bacteria; kingdom Pseudomonadati; phylum Pseudomonadota; class Gammaproteobacteria; order Moraxellales; family Moraxellaceae; genus Psychrobacter; species Psychrobacter sp. NG27. The sequence goes on along the minus strand of NZ_JADGIN010000003.1, from coordinate 275,055 downwards.
GCCAGCCACTGTCGCCACTGCCAATCCAGGGGTTGTAGGTGCATAAGGGTTCGGTGCCATTGCATTTTTTACAGTAGTATTGCTTTCAGTGGAGGCACAGCCTGCATAAAATACACTGCTTGCCATGACAACGATAGCTGCTACTCTAGAGGATAATATACGACTCATAATGCTCTCCTAAGGGCAATCTCATTTAATACTTAATATCATTTAATCATCGTAATGCATATGTGTCACCGCAACATTCCTGCATTGTTACATATTTACAATTTATTAAGATAATTTTTATCAACTGAGTGTAATCACAAGATAAATTAAACGATGAAATGACGGTTATCATTCATTTTAGTATAGCTAGCATGTGAAGATTATGGACAACATATAAAGTCAAAGCAGACGTTTTAAAAAACTCTATTACCTTTAGTGTAATGAAAAAGCCCATCCTCAAAATAGTGATGGGCTTTTATTTATCGTAAGTCTGTCCATACAAACAGAAGATTATGATGCTTTTTGAGTATCCTTATTAGAATGCTCGTCACTTGCCTGCTTAATCTTCGTTAATATTTCTTTGATTTCAGATGCGGAGAGATAGGTTGGGACGGCATAGGTGTCGCTAACTTCTTTTGCAGCGGCTTTTGCAATACTATCAAAATCGCTGGTTTGCATGCCACCAACCGTCGGATCAATGTTTAAATCTGCAATCAAACCTCTGACTTGTGCAACAAGATGATCTGCTATTTCGCTGTCGCCATTACCAGCTTGACCATCCTGCACCATACCGGTTCTCTTTGCCAGTGCCGCTAGTCGTTTTTTACTTCCTTTACGATTGACATCAAGCACGTAAGGCAAGACGATAGCATTAGCGCGGCCATGAGGAATACTATAATACGCCCCTAATTGGTGAGCGATGGCATGCACATAACCTAGACCTGCTTTGTTAAAGGCGATACCACCGTAATGCGCTGCTACACCCATCTCCTCTCTTGCTTTTAGATTGCCGCCGTCTTTATACACCAGTGGCAGATAGTGCATGACAGATTTGACAGCAGAGGCTGCATAGTAGTCTGTTTCCACACTTGCATTGGCGCTCATCCATGCCTCTAATGCATGAGTCAGTACGTCAATACCAGTATCCGCTGTGATGTGCGCTGGCATACCTTTCATGATCACAGGGTCAATTGCTGCCGCTAACGGTACCATTCTTGGATCGATAGACAATGCTTTTTGGTGTGTCTTGTCATCGGACACTACTGCACCAAGCGTGGCCTCTGAGCCTGTACCAGCCGTCGTTGGTACGCAGTATAAAGGAGTCGCAGGCTTTCTTGCTTTGAGAATACCGATCAGTTGCTGAGGTTTGCACTTATTGCCTTGAGACATGGCGATCATTTTGGCCGCATCAATCACTGAACCGCCACCAATGGCGATAATAGAATCGCAATTGGCGGCTATCGATTGGCGAAGTCCTTCTTCAACGACGCTAAAAGTAGGATCTGGCGTGATACCATCATAGACATGGTAACTGATGTTTTTTGCGTCGAGATAATCGGTGATTTTGGCAGGTATTCCCAGCTTGTTTAGTACGGCATCAGTGACGATAAACACATTGGTATTGCCTTCATTGATGAGCATGTCACATAGCTCGTCACAAGCAGACTCACCAACGAACAGCATTGGTCTTCTGATAGGTATCACATAAGAGACGGCTTTGAGTACTTTGGCACGAGTCTTGGCAACTGCCAAATAACCCGCATACTGGAGACTGAGTTTGCTACTTTGTTTTTTCATGGGCACAAAATCCTTTTCAATGATGATTTTAACCGCGATAACAACCGCTTTAATCAGCTGGTGATGCCTCATTAATGCTTGCCGATATCAGACTAGATAAATATGTGTGTAACAGAACCGATTATAGATCGGCGTTTAGACTGATTGTACCACTGACGTTTTTGGTATGTCGCTATTATTGTGCACTGCTCGCCTCTAATAATTGCTTGGCATACGGATGCTGCGGCTGAGTAAAGATATCCTCGGTGTGCCCCGATTCCACACATACACCTTCTTTTAGTACCATAATATGCTGACACAGTGCACGCACTACTTTGAGATCATGACTGATAAACACATAGCTGATGCTCATTTTTTCTTGAATTTCTCGTAGCAAGTTGACCACTGTGACTTGGGTAGTACTGTCAAGCGCCGAGGTAGGCTCATCCAATATAAGCAAGCTTGGCTGCATAATCAAGGCGCGTGCCAATGCCACACGCTGACGTTGTCCCCCTGATAGCTCATGCGGATAACGCTCTGCGAACGCGATAGGCAGATGTACAGTTGTCAGACTCTCCATCACGGCCTGCTGGCGCGCCGTCTTACCCACGCCTTGTACCAATAGCCCCTCTTCTACAATCTGCATGACCATCATACGAGGGTTGATACTGGCAAATGGATCTTGAAATACCATCTGAATTTGCGAGCGAAAAGCGCGTAGATCTTTTTTGGAAAGCGCTGCGATATCTTGTCCATTGACGACTATCTGTCCTGTCACATCAGCTTGATTACTGAGCAACTGACTAAGCGCAAGTGCCATCGTGGTTTTGCCAGAGCCTGACTCACCAACGATACCCAATGCCTGTCCTTTTGACAGTATCATATCGACATCTTTGACGGCATCAAACCAGCGCTTGGTCGTGCCAAACAGACTTTTTTCAATCGGAAACCGTACGGTAAGCCCTTTTACCTGTAATACATCGGGTGATTGGTCTACGTCAGCATTGATCAAAGTCAGCGCTTTGCCAAAGTCTTGCTCAATAAGCGTGCGAGTATAATCGGCTGCCGGATGTGCGAACACAGTCGCGGTTTGACCTTGTTCAACCGTCTGCCCTTGGCGCATAACGATGACCTCATCACTATAACGTCTGACTAAATTGAGGTCATGGCTGATGAGTATCATCGCCATATTGTGCTGGCGCTTAAGATCATTCAATAGTGCCAAAATCTCATGCTGCAGAGTAACATCAAGCGCTGTAGTCGGCTCATCAGCAATCAATATATCAGGCTGCTGCGCCAATGCCATTGCGATCATCACGCGCTGACGCTGACCACCGGAGAGTTCATGTGGATAGCGACTAAGCTTATCTACAGGGTCCGAGATATTGACGTCCTCTAGCAAAGCGATGGTAGTCTCTCGCCATTGCTTTTTGGGTACGCCGCTTAGACGCAGTGATTCAGCAATTTGTTTGGCGACCGTATGTAGTGGATTTAATGCGGTCATTGGCTCTTGAAAAACCATGCCGATACGCTGACCACGAATAGACCGTAGCGCAGTATTGCGTGACTTATCATTTGCTATCGGTAACTTGGACATGCCTGATGTGCTTGCTAGCTGAACGTCACCTGTGATGGTCAAACTCTCTGGCAGTAGACCGAGTAGCGCCAGACTGGCAATCGATTTGCCAGAGCCTGACTCACCTACGATGGCCAGAGTCTGACCCTGTCTTAGCTGATAAGACAGCTCATCGACTAACTGAACGCCTGTAGCGGTCGTAATAGTGAGCTTATCTACGGTTAGCATGAGCTTATCTTGTAGACGATTGACACTGTCATTTGGCGCGTTTTTTTGCTCAGGGGCAATAGTATTTTCGTTCATATCAAGAGCGCCTTGGATCAAATGCATCACGCAGTGCTTCACCGACGAAGATGAGCAATGACAAAATAAAGGTCAAGCTAAAGAATCCTGATAAAGCAAGCCAAGGCGCATCAAGGTTGTTTTTGCCTTGTACCATCAGCTCACCCAGTGAGGGCGAACCAGGCGGCAATCCATAGCCCAAAAAGTCCAATGCGGTTAGCGCGATGATATTGGCTGTCAAGATAAAGGGCAATTGTGACAAGCTTGAGGCTAAGGCATTGGGCAAGATGTGCCGGAGCATGATTTGACTGTCCGAAACGCCCAGATTACGTGCAGCACGCACATAGTCAAAGTTACGAGCCCGCAAGAATTCTGCTCGTACCAAACCAACCAGTCCCATCCAGCCAAATAGCAACATCAACGCAAATAACATAGTGATACTGGGACTAAATAAGCTGACCAAAATAATAATCATAAACAGCTGAGGCATACCGCCCCACACTTCCATAAAACGTTGACCTGCCAGATCGACCCAACCACCATAGTAGCCTTGTACCGCGCCGACAATAATACCAATCAAGGCACCAGCGAGCGTCAGGGCCAGACCGAACAGCAGCGATACGCGTAATCCATACAGTATGCGCGCGAGCACATCGCGCCCTAGGTCATCTGTGCCAAGCCAGTTTTGGCTATTGGGTGCAGCAGGATAGGGTAAACCCAGCTCAACATTTGGCGTTTGATCGGCAAAGGGAATGGGCGGCATCACATAAAACCCTTGCTCATCAATCAGCGTCTGCACGGCAGGGTCTTTATAGTTGGTTTCGGTCTCGAACACACCGCCAAAAGTCGTTTCAGGATAAGCTTTTACGACCGGAAAATAATAGTCGCCTTGATATTGCACCAGTAGAGGTTTGTCATTGGCAATCACATTGGCCGCCATACAAATGACAAATATCACTACAAAGACAAACAGCGACACCATTCCAAGACGGTTTTGACGAAATCGCTTCAGACGCGCTTGCCAAATAGGATTTAAACGACGTTTTTTATTAGTCGACACAGAAGATAAAGTCGAGGATGGCGATTGATCAGCTATTTTATTTGACATTGATTAACGCCCCTCAAAATCGATACGAGGATCAATGAGGTGATAGCTTAAATCACTGATTAATTGCAGCAATAGCCCGACCAAGGTAAAGATAAATAGCGTACCAAATATCACGGGATAATCGCGTTGCTGAATGGCCTCAAAGCCTAATAAGCCCAAGCCATCAAGCTTAAAGATAATCTCAATCAAAAAGTTGCCCGCAAAGAAAATACCAACGATAGCCGCTGGAATACCGGCAATGATAATCAGCATCGCATTACGAAATACATGGCCATATAGCACTTGGCGCTCACCCAAACCTTTGGCACGAGCAGTCAGCACGTACTGCTTGCCAAGCTCCTCTAAAAAGCTGAATTTGGTCAAATACGTCAGACCCGCAAAACCGCCCACCGTACTTGCCAGCAGTGGCAATGCCAAATGCCAAAAATAATCTTTTACTTTACCAAGCGTGCTTAGCTGATCGAAGTTTTCGGACGTGAGCCCTTGCAGTGGGAAAATATTCCAGTAGCTGCCACCCGCGAAAAACACCAGCAATATCACTGCAAAGACAAACACCGGTATCGCATGCCCAATCGCAAGCAGCATTGCCGTGGCTTTATCAATGCCTGAGCCATGATGCATGGCTTTGTAAACGCCCAGCGGAATGGCAATCATATAAATGAGCAGCGTACTCCATAGTCCAAGCGAGATTGAAACAGGCAGTTTCTCTACAATCAGCTCGGTCACTGATTGACCTTTAAAAAACGACTCACCAAAATCCAGCCGTACATAGTTTTTTAGCATCAGCCAAAATCGCTCTGGAGCAGACTTATCAAAGCCATATTGGGCGTTAATAGCAGCGACCATTTCATCAGAAAGACCACGCGTGCCTTGGTAAGTGCTGTCGTTACTCCCTGCACTGCCCGCGCCAATATTGCCACCGAGCGCTTTGTCTTTTGCCCCTTGTTCAATGAGTGCAAGCTGCTGCTCAACAGGCCCGCCAGGTGCCGCTTGTACAATCACAAAGTTAGCAAGCAATATCAAAAATAGTGTCGGCAATATCAGTAGCAGTCTTTTTAAGATATAACGACCCATAATGGCGACTTCCTGAATAAAGAGAGATAGTAATGACGTTTAGCAGCGGATTGCTTTGTGTTGAAGAGGCATACAAAAAAAATTTTAAAAGTTATTTTTCAGCTCACGTAATGCCGCAAACACCGTTAACGACTTCTCATCGTCGATAGGCATTTTGGATTTCACCCCTGCAATCACACTCGGCTCCTGCGTACGTAAAAACACATTTATCGCGCGCTCATGCTCTAATGTCACTGGCAGTGTTGGCAGACCTTGTTCAGTTTGTGCCTCTGCTTGTGCTAAGGCTTGCTGCATCGTTACGTTGACAGGTTCAATAGACAGGCCAAAACGCAGGTTACTCGCTGTATACTCATGCGCAGGATATAGTAATGTCTCATGAGGCAGCCCATTTAAGCGCTTAAAGCTGTCGTGCAATTGCTCAATCGTACCAGTGAAGACGCGACCGCAGCCTGCACTAAACAACGTATCTCCGCAAAAGCAGTGCTTCTGACCATCGATATCTAAGATGTAGGCCATATGGCTAGCAGTATGGCCTGACACATCCCAAACTTGTGCTGAGCAGCCCCAAGCACTCACTGTGCTACCATCTTTGATAGTTTGATCTTCATCAACACCATGCTCACTATGTGCGACCAAATGAGTCATCGGATACGACTCCTGTAATTCTGCGACGCCGCCGATATGGTCATGATGATGATGTGTGGTCCAAATGGAGGTCAGCTCTAACTCGTTGCTCTCTAAGTAATCCACTACTGGCTGGGCTTGACCAGGATCAATGACAATGGCTTGTTTATTATTATCATTGATTAATGTCCAAATATAATTGTCATTAAAGGCTTTTATGGGGTGAATACGGATAGTCATGTTACATCCTTACTGGTTGTTATTTTTATTACTGATATCTTTACTAGGGAATATTAATAATTTACAGACGCTTCTGTTTGCTGTCTTAAGCGTAGAATACTGTTTTGAGCACTGGTCAGTATGTTGAGTATTACTCACTGTTTCAGATACTGATTAACACGTTCTTCTGCTTCTTTATCCACCCACCAATAGTCGATGCCGACGGCATTGGATGGTAGGTTTTCAGTATGACGGTATTGATCCCAATAAGCGACGTTGGTGCCAGATTTGCCATACAAGGGTACGACATAATGACCGGCTCGAAGCAGGCGATCAAGCACCTGTGTGTACAACACGATATCGTCGCGATTTTTGGCATTACCAAGTGATTTAACCACTTGATCAATGGCAACGTTTTTGATGCCAACGCTATTGTGGTTACCCGGTTCATCAGCCGCAGCGCTGCCCCAAAATGCCGCTTGCTCAGCACCAGGAGACAGGCTTTGGGCAAATACATCAACGACCATATCATAATCGAAGCGGCGCATACGCTCATAGTATTGTGGGCCATCCACTTGGCGCAAAGACACATCAAACCCCAAGCGTTTTAGGTTGCGAATATAAGGCAGTAATACACGTCCCATGGTCTCACCTGTCATGAGCACTTCAATCTGAGCCAGCGCTCCGTCAGGCTGATACAGCTTCATATCTTCATAATAAAACCCAGCCTCTAGCAATAGCTGACGTGCCTTTAATAGCCCTTGACGATTAAAGCCACTGCCATCGCTCACTGACAACTGCCATTCTGCCAATACCGCGCTGCGTTGAATTGGTTCAAGCTTTGGTAGCAGAGGCGTTAACACCTGCATCTCTTTGTCAGAGGGTGTGCCCGTTGCTGCTAGCTCTGAGCCATGAAAGAAGCTTTGTAATCGCTCATATTGCCCATGGAACAAGGTTTTATTCATCCACTCAAAATCGTACGCTGCTGTCAGCGCTTGACGCACCCTAATATCTTGAAAAATTGGGCGACGCATATTCATGACCAAGCCTTGCATCGGCACGGGGTTTTGACTGGCGATCGCTTCTTTTTTGATCAGCCCTGCCGTGACGGCAGGAAAATTATAACCTTTTACCCAGTTCGATGCTTTGTTTTCAGGCCGAAAACGATACTGGCCAGATTTAAAGCCCTCAAAGGCAATCTCATCACTTTGATAATACACAAATTTAATCATATCAAAGTTATAACGACCACGGTTGACCATCAAATCACGGCCCCAATAGTTAGGGTCACGTATGTAGCTTACCGAACGACCAGCATCAACACGCCCTAGCTTATAAGGGCCACTACCCATCAATGGTGTTAAGGTGATTTTTTCAAAGTTAGCGTCGATTGAAGATTTGGCAAAAATAGGAAACTGTCCAACAGTCAGTAAAATCTCTTTATTCTCAGTTGATTTAAAAACAAACTTTACTTGCTGCTCATCAATGATTTGGATGTCTTTGATATCGCCCAAATAACTGCGAATGTACATGGGACCTTTGTTTAATATGACCTCATAAGTCGCTTTGACATCGCGGCTGGTCACTGGCGTTCCATCCCAAAATCGAGCGGCAGGATTCAAATGATAGACAATCCAGCTGGTATCCTCTGGATCATACGTCACCTTGCTTGCCAGCTGCGGATACATGGTAAAGGCTTCATTCAATGAGCCCGTCATCAAAGTATCATAGAGATAGTCAGTGCCAATCATGGCCACACCAGTGGTCATCCACTTGTTAGCACTATTGAATGTACCGCGAGTATCTAATGACAGTGTGCCGCCTGATGGTGCCTGTGGATTGGCGTATGGCAGATAAGGCGCATCGATGTATGCTGTTGGACTGTTGTGACCAAGCGCTGATGTGGTGATAGGTGCAGCGATACTGCTTGGCAGCCAGCTAACAGTGAGGATTAGCAACACAGATTTTGACAGGGCGTTTTTTATCATGGTGTTATCGCAAACCTTTATGCCAACCAATTTGGGGATCAAAACAAGAATACTGACGGAAAAACAGCCTGAGTGCAAAACTTTATCATAACAAAGTTAGGCTGTCTCACCTAATGGTTTGCTAGGTTATGTCTTATGCTTCCTGCATTATTGATCTCATAAAAAAAGCGCAACCGTTATCAGTTGCGCTTTTTTTGTACATGACTGCATCCTAAAGCTTTATTGAAAGCTTATAGCCGAGGGGTTAACAATTCGCTTAACCATGCTTTTTTTCGAATGCGATCATAAAGTCGACCAATAGCTGTACCCACTCAAGTGGTACGGCATTATAAATGCTAGCACGCATACCGCCCACATCGCGATGGCCTTTTAGGTTGAGTAACCCAGCTTCTTCTGATTCTGCCAAGAATACTTTATCCAGACTGCTGTCTACTAAAGTAAACGGTACATTCATGATAGAGCGGTACTCAGTGGCAACTGGGTTGTTATAGAAACTGCTATCATCGATGGTCTTGTAGAGCAAGTCTGCTTTTTGCTGGTTGATTTTACCGATAGCAGCCACGCCGCCCTGCTCTTCTAACCAATCAAACACCAGTCCGGCTAAATACCAAGAGTACGTTGCTGGCGTGTTCGACATAGACTCTTTATCAGCTTGATGCTCATAGTTCAGTAGCATAGGGCACCATTCACTGGCCTTACCCAACAAATCTTCACGGACAATAATAATGACCAGACCTGCAGGGCCGATGTTCTTTTGTGCACCCGCGTAGATCATGCCAAACTTAGACACATCTATCGGCTGTGACAAGATACAAGAAGACATATCAGCGATGATGGGTGCATCGACTTGTGGCGGCTCGAATATCTGTAGGCCATGAATGGTTTCATTGGCACAGTAATGAAAATAAGCCGCGCCTTCACTGATATTCCACTCACTTATGGCTGGCACATCTGCAAAATTACTGTCTTGACCTGTCGCGACCAAATTAATCTCGCCCAGACCAAGTGCTTCATAGCGTTTTGCTTCTTTGATTGCCTTGCCTGACCATGCCCCTGTCGTCAAATAATCGCCGCGACCACCATTTAATAGATTCAGCGGAATCGCAGAAAACTGTAAGCTAGCACCACCTTGCAAAAACAGTACTTTATAGTTATCTGGGATGTCCATAAGCGAGCGTAGCTTAGCTTCCGCTTTGTCAGTAATCGCCATATACTCTTTGCTGCGATGGCTCACTTCCATGACCGATACGCCGCGACCTTGCCAGTCAAGCAATTCGCTCTGGGCATGCTCGAGCACTGATGTTGGCATGGTAGCTGGCCCAGCACAGAAATTGGGCACGCGGTGCGGAGCAATTGTGTTTGTAGGGGTAGTAGACGTTGGGTTGGCAGGCATAATCACAGTCCTAGATATAATGAAATAAAGGGGAATACTTTACTTCAGTTTGTTGAGAAAAACGTGTGTTGATACAGTAAATTTTTGATAAGACAGGTTGGCTGTACTATAACTCAGAGAGATATCTGATTCCACAGTTTGCGCTTTAAACTGCTGTCTTCTAGCATATCATCTAATGTCGGCACCACTGTCAGCGTAGGATGTTCGATACCATCCGGTAATACGGTCAGCGCTGCGACTTTTATTTCTTCGCTTCGACCCATTCTAAACACATAACCTGCAAGACTAGCGTTGGCAAGCTCAGCAGTATCCATCCCTTCACAGATTGGAAATGATGTCGTCTCACAGGATATTGATAGCGCGCTTGTGATATTTTGCCACAGTTTTTGACTGTCGCTAGTGAGTGCTTGGATATCTACCAGTATGACCCAGTCGCCATAGCGTCCACCTTGTAAAGTAAAAGGCGCGACCTTTTTTTGGCTTTCATTATGCGTATTTTGATCAACATGATGCTTGAGAACAGGTGCAGTTGCTGACTGCACCGCCTCATCGATAAAGCTACTGGCAGTGCGATTGGCTGGCGATACAGTGGCATTTGCATTATCAGGCGTATCTGAACTTAAACGATCAAAACTATAAGTGACTGGGTTTTGCTCATTGATAGTCTGAGTCTCTGTGAACTGCTCATCCATATTCCTAACTGTATCAATAGATACGTTGATCGGCATCTCAGTAGCGACTGATTTAGCGCTTGGCGCTCCAACGTTTGGATACTCATCTCCTAGATATTCTGTATTAGGTAACGTAGTGCTGGGCTGGTCAATGCTCAAATATTCAGCGTTTGATTGACTCTTCATGTCCATGGCAATATCAGCAATATTGATGGTTTTTGATTCAGGCTGTATCCACTGATTGATGCCCATCATCGCTAGAATTTGGCGTTGCTGCGCACGGTGCTGCAATACAGTTAGCGGATCTTGGATATCACTCATACGACTTTACTATCCCACTTATTTTATTTGTATCATTGGTAGATTGGCGAATTAACTGTCATCCGTTTGCTATAAAAAATATGACATGGGGAAAATGCAACCCAGTTGCGTGTCATCACATATCTATTCTATATAAGACTGACCCTCTATTTTATCCAGTATGCATCATGCTATCAGACATTTATTAAATAGTTATTTATCAGATAAGTAATAGTTAAACAACCACTGCCTAATCGATCATTTATCAAAAAAGCTGCCGAACACCCAGCCAGCGCTCTGACATAGTAGTCAGGCAATCATATTCATCTTGGCTGATTATCGTATCGTGTAGCATAACGGTATGCAAAGTACTGAGCCATTGTCGATACTGATGGTGTGCAGGCTTGGCAGGGTCATGGTCATGGTCATGGTCATGGTCATTGTAATCTATTTGACCGCCATCCTGTTGCCTGTCTTTATTATTATCACGATAATTATTAGTGTTCGGAATATCGACCATGTGAGTACTTGTATATTGATTGGACACCGGAACCGCAGAAATAATCGCCAATAACTGAATACTATTTAGATGCTGGGTGGTCAACAGTAACCACTGTAGATTAACATCACTTACTGTCACAAGATCAATATCAATCAAGCGCGCATGACGCCTCAAGTCTACAATATAATGTGCCACGCTCTCATCATTTTCACTCAATAACGATCGATCATGCATTGAGATCATCTGGCCTTTAGCATCTTTTGACAGTCGATACGCTAATAAGACGACCATTGATATTTGTGCAGTATCAAGACTATTAAACACCTGTATTGAAGGGTCAAGCTGCGTACATATGTCTTCCATGCCAGCTTTTAATATCTGTGACCATACAGCCTGTGCGTCTGTATCACGTAAAACCTCGGACAATACCGGTAGCAACTGCTGTAAATGTAGCGCTTGCCATAGTGACAATATTGGCGATTTTTGTGGTGCTCGTGCTGATGAGCTATTCAGTGCAACCGCGATTGAATGAGAGCTATCACTAGATATATTTTTATCTGACGAATCATAAGCTAAGCTTTTGGTTAAGTCGGATGTCAGCTGCTGGTTAAACAACTCAAATACACCTTGCTGATAGCGCAGCAACATCGTACGGCATTTCTCTTGTTTTACATAGTACTGATGACTGTCGTGACGATGATCGTCATTGCTTTTGAGCTTTAGGTCTTCGATAAGTAATTCAGATAAATTATGTTGACGCAATTGATTTAATGCAAGCTCAATCAAAGCACTGTCCAAACGCCTATCTAGGCTGGCTATTATTGTCAGTAACTTAGAATCTATCCTATGCGGTAACACTTGCTCATGGGAGGTCGAGTCAGTCGCTACAGAGAAACCACCATTCCAAATATCATTCAAACTATAAGTGGCAGTCGTTGATAATGGTCGGCTCTGATGACAAAGCATAACCGCTTCGATCAATGCTAATGCGCCTAAAGGATGATGACTATGATTGAGTATATACTGAGGCAGTGACACCTTTTGGATATCGCTAGCTTCAATAAGTATGTTTTTTGGTAGGTCAGCGTCAGGTTTGGCCTGCCACGGTTTTAACATCCCACAAGTATCTGTGTCTTCAGCCTGTACTTGAAACCGCCCGTCAACCACCATATCAGCTTCTACGGCAAACTCTAAACCGTCATTAACCTCTGATTCATCGCTCTCTCTGTTACGACCGTCGTTCCCAGACTCAACAGGAATTTTTCCGTCACTTATTTGTTTATTGCCTCTTATATTAATCGTTGCGGCTGTTTGAGCTTCAAATATTGACGAAGGATGCATATTTTTGTCTGGTGAATTATTACTTAGGCTATTCCCTTGTGTCGCTCCCCAATCTCCTAAGCGGCGCTGCCTATATATCTCTTTTACTTTTTGCTGATTTATTCGTTTTTCTTTAGCAATTTGTACCGCGAACTTATGATAAGCATCAGCATTAATAGCACTCATACGTTCAGTCAAGCTTGGATGTGTGGCAAACCATGATACATCGCCCAAGTCTGCCCCACTACTGGCAAAGAAAAAGTGACTGAGTCCATTGATATCGGCGATACCGGACAAACGCGAGCCGAGCGAGTCTTGATGAATGGCTTTTAAGGTCTCTATAATGGCAGGCGTACGTGTCAATTGGACACTGGTGGCATCAGCGAGTAGCTCACGCTCACGGTTGAAGCTATGCTTAATCAGCTGCGCACTTGCCATGCTAGAGAAGCTCAAGCCATGTAGTAACAATGTCCAGACACTACGCGGGGCTTGACGATCTACGATAGGTGGCGTTTGTACCCACTTAGACTGACGCTTGGCTGAGGACTGCTGTTGTTGTGATTGCTGCTGCCAGTAAGCGACCCATTCACTATGCGTGGTAAAATTGGCGGTTTGCGCTTCCGTATTGCGTGCAAGCGTATCAACCTGCCTCTGTGATAGAGACTTTTGGGAGATATTATCGCTATCAAAGTGACTATAATTAGAGAGACGATTAGAGAGGTGATTGGAGATTGGATCACTCCAGTCATATAGTATCTGCAAGCCTGCCAACACCACCATCAGCTGTAAATTGAACGTAGCATCACCGTGCAGTATATGGCCGTACTCATGACCGATAAGCCCGTATAGCGCCTCATCAGACAGCTTGTCTAGTGCTCCTTGGGTGACGACTAATACCATATCTGAGCTATGACGACCAGCGACGAAGCCATTAATCCCCTGCTCATTGGGCAGCACATATAGAATGGGTGTGCTTAACCCCGACGCAATCGCTAACTGCTGAGCAATTTCATGATAGCGGCGATAGACTGGCGGAAAATCACGCTCATCACGTACTGCTATATGACGCGCACTATAGCGAACCTTTTCTTCTGTCTCGTGTTGATGAGCGACTCCTTGACTGTGCTCCCATGCTTCTTGACTGTTATCGATAAACAGCCTAACCGCTCCTACTCGCTGAGCAATAGCGCGGCCACCTGCTCGCAGGCGTCGATACTCTAAAAAACTACCACCAACGAAACTACCTAACGTCAAGACAATGACCAGAACCAGTACCCAGTGATATATACCGCCTGTAAATACTGTCAGCAGTATAGACATGACAGCCAGTCCTACAGCCATATGAGCAAGTACAATCAGGAAAAACAGTCCATAAAGTAATAGACTGCGCCGCGTACGTATCCGCTGTTCACCAAAAAAATCCATCAGATCAGGCTACCTAGAGTTCGCCAAAATTATCTAAACCTTAGCCCATATTGACAATCGGTGCCTGAGCAATCGCTTCTCTATCTTCGAATACTAACTGACTGAGCGGACGAAAGCCAAAAGTCGTACTAACGAGGTTATTAGGAAATACTTCACGGTCGTTGTTATAGAACATCACGCTGTCATTGTAATGCTGACGCGCAAAACCAATGCGATTTTCCGTATTGGTTAACTCATCCATAAGCTCCTTGATCATGCTATCGGCTTTTAGCTCAGGGTATGCCTCAACGACAGCAGAAAACTGACTCAATGCTTTAGAAAGCATACCTTCTGCTTTTGCAAATAGTGCCATGTGCTCTAGTGAGTCTGGCTGATGCTTATTAGAGTCTTGTAGATCTTGAGCATGATTACGCGCACTAATGACTCGGGTTAACGTCTCTTCTTCATGGCTTAAATAACGCTTGGCGGTTTCGACCAAATTTGGAATCAAATCATGACGACGCTTCAATTGCACATCTATTTGAGCAAAGCCATTCTTTGCTTGGTTACGTGCGCGTACCAATTTGTTAAATACTGATACGCCAAACACGACTACTAGCACTATAAATGCAATGAATAGCCAAACAAATATCTTCATAATCAAACCCCAAAGTGTCTAGAATGTTAACAAAAGTTATTACATTGTATTTTAACTCATATTAATCAATGACGCTTTTAAATTGAATAGAGAATTAAATGGGTATCGAACGAAATTTTGGACAAAAAAAAGCCCTTTACAATGAAGGACTTGATACATCATAAGAGCGTCTTTAATACTTTTTGATGTAAATATCAAATTTCAGGCAAAAAAAAGCGACTCCAAAAGCACATCCTCGGCACACATCATAACTATTACCGTTGCTACCTTCCGGTCCTGGCGGGATTCATAGAACAATGTTGCGAGGCTACCAATGGAGCCACCAGATGCAGATTATACAAGGATTTTTTTATTTTGCAACCCCTGTGATAAAACTGTTTGTTTTGCGCGATAAATAGCCTATAGATTGGCTCACAAAATTGTCACAGTAACTTATACATATTTTGTTACTTTATAGAATGAAGCTAAGCAGCTGTTTTAATCTAAAAAATAACAGGCTTGGCTTTTATATAAAAATAAAGGTAGACACCATTCATATGGTTGCTAAACATGAAAATTCACTTAGGAGATAATAATGAAAAACACTTTATTAAATAAAGCAGCACTAGCTTCTGGTACAGTTTGTCTCATGACCGCCATGATGGGCAGCGCCCATGCAGAGCCAACAGGCTATGATCAACTGACATTTCAAACAGAAGTAAAAGAAGAAATCCAAAACGATGAAGTGCGCGCCAGCTTATACAAAAAAGCACAGGCAACAGACTCGAAGACATTGGCCACGATGCTCAGCACCTCTATCAATAACGCGATGAAAATCGCCAAGCGCTACCCTAGCGTGACCGTGAGCACAGGACAGCAGCGCACCTATCCACGCTATGACAAAAACGATAAAATTATCGGCTGGACAGGACAGGCAAATATAGATCTGAAAAGTACTGACTTTGCAGCAACCAGCCAGCTCATTGCTGACTTGCAAGAAACCTTGGTCATGGATAATCTAAACTTTGGGGTTTCAGATACCAAAAAAGACGCCCTTGAGCAAAAACTCATGACTGAAGCATCACGCGCCTTTCAGCAGCAAGCTAAGAATCTCACTCGAGCTTGGGATGCTCGTAACTATCGTGTCGTGACGGTCAATCTAAACACAGGTAGCAACTATCCACGTCCCATGTATAGCGCCATGAGCATGAAATCGGGAATGGCAGACGAGTCAGTACCAAGCCAAAGCTTTGAATCTGGCAACAGTACGGTTTCGGTCACTGCTAACGGTACCATTGAGCTAACCAAGTAAGTCAACGCACTGCTAAGACAATCAATTGACATTAAAAAGGCAAGCACCCTTGATGATGCTTGCCTTTTTATTTGATTAACGATATCCATCATATTTAATCGTTGTCGTTATTGGGATTGAGACTGAGCCACTTCTTTTTGACTCAGTTTCAACTTCATTTTTTGATACCACGATAGATTTTGATAGGCCAAAAGCTGCTGTGCGATCTTTTTATTGTTTTGTAATGTGGTATTGTTTTGAATCACATAGACAGTAATGGCTACCTGCTCAAGTGTTTGGCCTGTCTCGCTTTGTATCACAGCTTTCACCGTATGAGCACCTGGCAACACATCAACCGTAGAAATCGATGTGCTCAGTCCCTGTGCCACTTCTTTATCGTCCAAATAAATACGCACGCTGTCACCTACTTGTAGCGCAGGCTTGATTTGCACCGCCACATCGATGCTTTGCACTGGGCGACGATAAGCCCTCTCCTTACTGGGTTCAGCAATCGTTAATTGATAGCTGACTGGTACTTTCACTGTCGCAGTCGTCGTAGCAGTGGCAGGTGCACTCAGTGTTTGTGTCGCCGCAACTGGTTGATTGATGACATCAGAGCCACTTGTTGCACTGCTGCTCGCTGTATTAGCAACTCCTGAACTATTCGTCTCATTACCTGTTGTGATGGCTATTTGACTGATTTGTTTGCCTGTTTGCTGCTCATAACTCTGCGGACGGTCAGTAAAGGTCACTTGACCGGTTTGCTCGTCAATAACTTTATAGATAGGTGCAGCCTGTGTAAGCGGCATACAGAGACTGGTAGCAATGGTCAGAAGTCCTACCTTTACACTGCTTTTCAAAAAAGAAGGTTTTGATAATAATGCCATAGTCAGTCAGCCTAATTAGTGTCTACTATTAATATGTTTGAATACAACCATTATGCGATACTTTTGCAGTGAAATCAGTAGTACTCGATATGAAATCGGCAGTAATATCAAAGAAAATCTCACCATAACGATTTTGATCTTTATAAAAAGACATAAAAAAACCAGCTAAGTTAACCTTAGCTGGTTTTTATGACTCAAAATAACTGAGTGCTTTAGCGACTAATTAGCAGCTGTAGTACATATCAAACTCAACTGGATGTACAGTTACGTTTAGACGTTGTACTTCTTCTTCTTTCAAAGCGATAAATGCTTCTAGCATGTCTTCAGTGAAGACATCGCCTTTTAACAAAAAGTCATGATCATCACGCAGTGCTTGCAATGCGACGTCTAAGCTCTCTGCAACCGTTGGGATTTGTGCTTCTTCTTCTGGTGGCAAGTCATACAAGTTTTTGTCAGCAGCTTCGCCTGGATGCATCTTGTTTTGGATACCGTCAAGGCCAGCCATTAACAATGCAGCAAACGCTAGGTATGGGTTAGCCGTTGGATCAGGGAAACGTGCTTCAACACGTACCGCTTTAGGGCTGCTCACGTGTGGAATACGGATAGACGCTGAACGGTTAGATGCTGAATAAGCAAGTTTAATAGGCGCTTCGTAATGTGGTACTAGACGCTTATAGCTGTTGGTTGATGGGTTGGTAATCGCGTTCAATGCACGAGCGTGCTTGATGATACCACCAATAAAGTACAAGGCTGTTTCAGACAGACCAGCATACTCATCACCTGAGAACGTATTTACGCCGTCTTTTGAGATAGAGATATGCACGTGCATACCTGAACCATTGTCACCAACGATTGGTTTTGGCATGAATGTCGCGGTTTTGCCAAACTGATGAGCCACGTTATGTACAACGTATTTCAATTGCTGAACTTCATCAGCCTTACGTACCATCGTGTTGAACGCTACGCCAATTTCAGACTGGCAAGACGCCACTTCATGGTGATGCACTTCAACTGAGCCTTCACCAACGATCTCTTCAATGCGTTCACACATAACGGCACGCATATCGTGTGAGCTGTCGATTGGTGGTACTGGGAAGTAGCCGCCTTTGACACGTGGACGATGGGCCATGTTGCCCCACTCGTAAGTCTCACCTGTCGACCATGCTGCTTCTTCAGCCGTGATTTTATGGCTCACCCCTGACATATCCACTGACCATTTTACATCATCAAATACAAAGAACTCAGGCTCAGGACCGAAATAAGCGGTATCACCAATGCCAGTAGATTTTAAGTACTCTTCAGCACGGCGAGCGATAGAACGTGGATCGCGATCATAGCCCTGTAGCGTTGATGGCTCGATGATGTCACAAGTCACTACCACGGTAACGGCATCGAAGAACGGATCAAGAAACGCCGTCTCTGGATCAGGACGCAAGATCATATCTGACGCTTCAATACCTTTCCAACCTGCGATAGATGAGCCGTCAAACATTTTGCCATCTTCCATCACATCTTCATCGACGCTATGCGCTGGGAAGCTGATATGTTGTTCTTTACCGCGTGTATCGGTGAAGCGAAAGTCAACCCATTTAGCGTTAGAGGATTTGATAAGATCTAATAGTTTGTTCGACATGAATAATCTCCGTTGTGTTGATCACGTTATTGCGATTTAAAATTATTAGTACAACTTTTTTCAAGAATATCAGCTGTGCTGATACTACCAAATAGCGCATTCGATATTATGCTTATTATCAACACTATTTAGTATATTAGTCAAGATGCGCATCTAAAGCGCTCACTTAACCCAACCTATCATCGTTTCCGTACCACCATAAGTCAAATCAATTTTAATAATATGTAACTCATAATGCTGGCTGAATGCTGCAGGCATTCGTTAACAGCTATTTACGGATGAATATTTTATACCACGCTTTTGTGGCTCTAAACAATGACAACAGCGGTTATATAAACAACTGCAAAGGTTATGCCAATATTTATAGATGAAACGCTATAAAAACACGACACCTTATTTATTATTAATAATTACAATTACTTATAATACATGCTTATTTATAAAAAATTTAACATCCTCATGACTCGATAATCTATCAGTCATAAAGCATCATTCGTAGCCGTTAAATAGCACTAAAGTAGTGCGTAAAAACATAAATAAACAATGTGTGTTTTAATTTGGTGCAATCTGCTCTATTTATGACTTAATCATGCAGTCAGCCTGCACATTTGATGGTGGGTAAAATAGTGGTAAGATAACCGCCTATCAAAAAGCATGATAAGGCTGTAGCGCATAGCGCTAAGACTTGCTTACCCCAATATGGCTATCTACGGATAACGATTGAGACATCGCTTGGGCGTGTCCTCATTTTGAAAACATAGAAAATCGATAAGTTGATACACTCATGATTCTGATGATCGATAATTACGACAGTTTTACGTACAATATCGTGCAGTACTTTGGTGAGCTACAGCAAGACATCACCGTTTGGCGTAATGATGAGGTCACTATTGAGCAGATTCAGACGCTTGCGCCAGACATCATCGTTATTGGCCCAGGCCCATGCGATCCTGACCGTGCGGGCATTTCGCTTAAGGCCATCGAGGCCTTTAAGGGCATTATACCGATACTGGGGATTTGCTTGGGGCATCAAGCCATTGGACAGGCGTTTGGTGGTTCAGTTGTCAAAGCTGGTGAAGTGATGCATGGCCGATTGTCGGCAATTTACCATGACAATCAAGGTATATTTGCTGGATTACCCAACCCTTCACAAGCCACACGCTATCATTCGCTCGTCATTGACAAAGCCAGCTTACCTGACTGCCTTGAGATGACCGCATGGACACAGAATATTGATGGTAGTATCGAAGAAATCATGGGCATACGTCATAAAACACTTGCCGTAGAAGGTGTGCAGTTTCATCCTGAGTCTATCTTAAGTGAAGTGGGTTATCAGTTGCTCAATAATTTTTTACAGACGCATGGTTTGGCAATATTAGCATCAGATGCGCTACCGCAAGTGGGTTGATTTTCCCATGTAGTATGATTTGCTTTTTTCAAACCAGTCACCCGTATTTCAAAAAACTTCTCAATATTTCACACAAATCATCATAAAAAACAATATTAAGCGAGACCATAATGAGCGCAGAAGAAATAAAAGACACGCACACGCCAGAGAGCATTGAAGCACTTTCTGATACAGAAACGCACAAGCTGCTAACGACCGCCTTGGGTAGAATCTTTCAGCACATTGATTTGACCTTTGATGAGATGTATCAAGTGATGCTGATTATCATGCAAGGCAGATGTAGCGAAGCGATGATGGGCGCTATTTTGACCGGTCTACGCATGAAGGGTGAATCCATTGATGAGATCACCGCATCGGCCAGCGCCATGCGTGCATTGGCCGCCAATATTGAACCAAAAAACTGTGCGCATTTGGTCGATATCGTGGGTACTGGTGGCGATGGCGCCAACCTGTTTAACGTCTCAACGGCCTCGGCATTAGTAGCGGCAGCAGCTGGTGCGCAAGTGGCTAAGCATGGCAACCGCGGTGTCTCAACCAAATCTGGCAGCTCAGATTTACTTGAGCAAGCTGGCATCAGCCTGACGCTTACCCCAGAGCAAGCAAAAGACTGCATCGAAAACCAAGGTATTGGATTCTTGTTTGCGCCTAATCATCACAGCGCCATGCGTCATGCCAATCCCATCCGCCGTGAGTTAAAAGCCCGTACCATCTTTAATATATTAGGGCCCTTGACCAATCCTGCTGGCACGCCTAACTTAGTCATCGGTGTGTTTACGGCGCAGCTATGTGAACCCATCGCCAAGGTCATGAAAAACTTAGGCGCACGCCATGTCATGGTTGTGGGTGCCAAAGACGGTCTGGATGAAATCAGTCTGGCGACATCGACCACTGTTGCTGAATTAAAAGACGGTGAGATATCGGTGTATGAGATGATGCCAGAAGATGCTGGTATCGAATCACAAACCCTCATCGGGCTAGATGTCGACTCTCCAGCACAGAGCCTTGAGCTTATTCGCGCGGCTCTATCAGGTGCTGATACTCATGACCGTGCTGTGCTAAAAGCCCGTGATATGATTGCACTGAATGCAGGGGCAGCGATATATACAGCAGGGCTTGCCAGCAACTATGCCAATGGCGTCAGCCGAGCACAGCAAGTCATTCAAAATGGCGATGCGCTACTCAAGCTTGAGTCTTTGGCCAAATACACACAGCAACTGGCTGCTCAGGTTTAGCCAATAGTAGATAAGCACCAATTCGGTGCAACACTCTCTAACGTTGTCTATTTACATTTAACACTATTTGGATACCAGCATGACTACGACTCACTCAGACATTCCCTCAGTACTACAGCGCATCGTCGCCACCAAAGTCGAAGAAGTAACAGCGGCACGCGCGCGTCTTTCTCTTGAAGACTTGCAGGCAAAAGTCGCAGCGGATAAAAAATCACGCCGAGGATTTGCGGCAGCTTTACGCGCGGCTAGCACAAAAGAGAACGGTGTCGGCATCATTGCCGAAATAAAAAAAGCCTCGCCCTCTAAAGGCGTTATCAATCACAACTTCACGCCTGCCCTATTCGCGCTACAATATGAGCAAGCGGGTGCCAGCTGTCTATCAGTATTGACCGACCGTGATTATTTTCAGGGTGATGATACGTATTTAATTCAAGCGGCCAATGCCTCAAGCCTACCGATATTACGCAAAGACTTTATGATCGATGTGTATCAGATCTATCAGTCTTACTTGATGGGTGCTGATTGCATCTTACTTATCATGGCCTGCTTAGATGATACTCAAGTTCAAACGCTGCATGCGCTGAGCATTGAATTGGGTATGGATGTACTCATAGAAGTACACACCAAGTCTGAGCTTGAGCGCGCACTACAATTACCACGTTCAAACCACAACATTTACGGCATTAACAATCGTGATTTAAATACGTTTGATGTCGACCTGCAAGCCACGCTTGATCTAAAGCATATATTGATCGACGCACTAGCTGCCGACCCTATCGATACCACGGAAAGTGATGACGATGCACTCAAACCACTCATCGTCACCGAGAGTGGCATTCATAGTAGTGATGATATTCGTCTGATGCTAGATAATGATATTCAGCACTTTTTGATCGGTGAGCAATTTATGAAAACCGACCACCCAGGTCAAGCGTTACAATCCTTACTTGCAGGCGCTGCACTAGACGGGTAAAGTGATTCAATATAACCAGATCGCATTGAGTAATACGTGTGCTATACGAATTGCTCAACCAACCTTTCATCAATCAACGATACGTTAACTTTTATGTCAAACTCTCTATTTTCAAAAGAAATGCAAGACCAACTCAAAGAGCTAAAAGGCCAACTAAGCAAAGGCCGTGATACCTCATCAGCAGATGGTGACAATCAAAAACCCACTGAGCCTGTGTCATTGCCCACGCAAAAGCAAGTGAACAAGACTGTCAAGCAAATGAACAGCGAACATGTTGATGATGATAAAGTGCTATTCATGCAAGCGATGCACGGTGTCAACCAACTAGAAGACAAAAACGTCCGCTCACCTGCCAATGCGAGCAAAGCGGGCAAACCTGATGCGACCACATTGTCTAAACGTGCAGCCGCCCAAGGTAGTGAAGCAAGTGATTTGGGTGCCGGCTTATCAGATATGCAAGCACTGCTAAACCCTGTCGCTGCTGAAGCCTTTTTATCGTACAAGCAGCCAACCTTGCAGAATAAAATCTTTGATCAACTCAAAAAAGGCAAGCTACGCTGGTATGATGCCGTCGATATCCATGGCTGTACGATAGAAGAAGCACGCGTCGCCATGACTCAACTATTGAGTCAAGCCAAGCAAAAGAACGAAACCATGGTAAAAATCGTCCATGGCAAAGGCTCTGAGGCCATTCTAAAAACGTGCGTCAACGGTTGGCTACGTCAATTGCCAGAAGTATTGGCATTTTGCTCTGCACCGCCAAAAGATGGTGGCAATGGCGCGGTATTGGTCCTGCTTAAAAAGCCTAAAGCTGATGGCGAGTAAGCATCAGTATGAGCCATAAAAAAGGACTGCAACGATGCAGTCCTTTTTTTATCTATCAATTTGATACTGCTATGATAGTGCCTTATATGATAGTGGCTTACGATGTGGCCTTATCTATATATTTTTTAACATTAACATTAACATTAACATTAGCATTAGCATTAGCATCATCACCCTACTCTCCTGCCATCAGAGCGATACCATCATGACGATACGAACTATCGAAAACGCAGATCAGCTGCGCGAGCATATCACAGCGCTGATCGCTATTGAGCCCAAATTTGCGCCTATCTATGCACAGGTTGGCATACCAAGTCTCAGACACAATTCAGGCGGCTTTGAGCAATTGATGAGAGCCATGGTCGGTCAACAGCTGTCTGTCGCAGCGGCAGCCAGTATTTGGCAACGGTTGGTTGATGCAAGCTTGACGACACCGAACGCAATCATTGAGGCAACGGACGAGACTTTGCGAGAAAAAGGACTGTCTAAACAAAAGACTCGCTACGTTCGATCATTGGTTGAGCATGATATCAACTTTGCCGCGCTACCCTCTATGTCAGATGACGCCGTTATCGCAACGCTAACGGCTGTGATAGGCGTCGGGCGTTGGACGGCTGAGATGTACTTATTGTTTTCACTGCAACGTGCAGATGTACTCGCGGTTGATGATTTGGCCATCAAAGTTGCGGCTATGGAGTTATTGGGCTTAGCAGAGCGCCCAACACCCAAGCAACTCAAAGACCTAACTCAGCACTGGTCGCCTTATCGCAGTTGCGCTGGCCTCTTACTATGGTCGTATTACGGGGTATTACGCAATAAAACTGCCCTACCTTTATAGCAAAAAACCCTGATAGCAACTGGCATTTTCAATCATCATCATTGCCCCTTTAAAAGGGATAAGTCAGCAACGCATGCTTAGCAGTCCACTTAGTTCTGATTCCATATAGATAAGCCAGGTTTTCTCTTAGTATGTTTAAACTTGCTTTTTCTGAGCATGCGGCTTTTGTGCTTCAGCGCTTTCATTGCGCCACTTTTACTGACGGTTGCCAGAGATAAGTGATGGCTGTTGATACCGGCACTCTGTTTGGCCTCTTCACTATTTTTATCACTATCCGTTTTTTTATCAAGATCTATACGGTCATGATTATAATCAATAGTCTCCTCCAAGCTGCCATTGGTGTCATGACTATCCATATCGCTACCGTTATCCGAGACGCCGTCCACGGTTTCAGCAGTATTGTTTTCTATATGGTGGTCAAGCTCAGTTTGTTTGACGATGAGCTGCTGCGTTGGCAGGGCATGTTCGACCTTGTATTTGGCCACTTGGGTTAATATATCGACAAATAAAATATTCTGTTTGTCATAAAATTCAATAATACCAACGGCATTGACATAAGCCTGCAACTGAATGACATAGCAGTCTTGACGCAGCTCTAAAATATTGACCTGATTCCACTCCTGATTGGTCAAATCATGCTCTTTTATAAACCCATCCAAGTCATTGACCATTTTGAAGATGACATCAAGATCGGCAGTACGTTTAAGATATAGCTGATGAAAAAATCGGAACATGTCCCTTGAGGTAAAGTTTTCAATTTGCATGGATGAAAAATCACCGTTTGGTACCGTCACAACGGTACGGGTCAAGGTACGTACCCGTGATGAGCGAATACCAATATCGATAACCGTACCTTCATAAGCCCCAAATTTACAATAATCACCGATGCGTACTGGTGAGTCTGCAACCACAACGACACTACCAACAAGGTTTTCGATGGTTTTTTGAGCACCAAGCGCTAATGCCAAACCACCGACACCTAGAGCGGCGATACCAGTGGTTAAATCAAATCCCAAATTGCCAAAGATAACGATGACGGCAAATATCAGTAGCAGTGCTTTGACGACTTTGCGAAGCAGCCCCAAGATAGACACACGCTCGGTATGGTTTCTCTTATAACTTAGATTGACTGCCCGAGTAAATATCGCATCAATCACGCGTAGCAGCAGCCAAGTGGTTGCTACCCATGAAGCAATATCGGTAAATCGATTGACCGGTTCACGCAGGGTCACTGATACACCTGCATATACCATGACCTCGGATAATATCAGCGCCATAATAACGACAGCGAGTGGCAGTATCACTTTGTTCGGCAATGGCAATGGTGCACCGCGTACATAAGGATAAGCCATTCTCAGTAAATGGTACAACAGCCACACTGCGATATAGGTCAGTACAAAGCTACTGATAATCATGGTTAGCGCAGCGACCAAATCAGCCAATTGATAGCCGAAGAGTTTTTTACCATCTAAAGAGTCAACGGTATAGCGAGATACTAAGGTAGGTTCCGTGTTTTCTATCACTTCTGGCACTGAGCTGAGCGTATCGCTCGAAAACTGCCAATATTGCTCATCGTCTTTAGACACCACTCTTTCTAGCAGCAGTGGCACACTTCTCTCACCGACATTAATCACGCCGACATTTTCTTGGCTTGGTGGCAATTGATCCGTTAGATTGCCTTCAGGGGCATTGCTGATCTGTAAATCAGGCTGAAAACGCCCGCCTGCATCCAGTGCCTGCTTGAACTGGCGCACCACTGTAGTCGGGTTGTCAGATTTAGATAAATTGAGGTAGTTGCTGGCGAGCAAGTAATCGTTTTCGCCCAGCGCACTGATGAACCCTTGTACAGTATGCCGCGGTGAATCGCGCCCAAACGAGTCAGGCAGGTTTGAGATAACAGACTCTCCGCTGCTATCGCCACCGACACCCAAAGCCCCTGCTTCAAGGGCAAATGCGCTGTTTGGAAGAAAAAACCCCATCACCATCGCCATCAACAATACTATGATAGTTAATGGCTTTTTGATGATAGAGCTGAAGGGATAAAGCGCCACACTGGGAGTCAGATCATGCTTGGTAGACAAAACAAACCTCTTATTTTTATAAACGGTACAATGGAGAACATTCAAGATTTGCACTATAGTAACAATTATTTATAACAGCAGTGCTTTTGATTACATGATTTTTGGTCAACGGTGTTGGCTTTCTATCTTTTGACACAGCATACCGGTCTGATAATGTCTGCTAAAAAAACATTCATCAATGAACAAACCATAATCAGATGGATAATTAACAACTCTATAATGAATAACATTCAGCCTACCCTGAGTAAAAATTAGGTTAAAGTGGTTTATAAAGCCTGCCATATTGTAGATAATGTATATAGTTTTGCTTATATACATCTTTTTGTAACCTTTGACATGCTTAACGTCAGACTCGTTACCTTTTATTTCTGCCTTTCTATATGATTACTTTGGAATCAATTATGTCTTTATCACGTTCATCTTCACGTGCTTATCTTCGTTTGAGTATCTTAAGCGCGCTAGGCCTGCTCGCTGTTAATACCGCAATGGCAGCGACTTTTGAAAATACTTCCATCAACGATAGCGACCTACCACAAGTTGAGCTTGATAAAATTGTCGTAACAGCCACCCGTACGCCGACTAAGACCAGTAATATTATTGCTCAAACACGAGTAATCGATAAAGAAGAATTGCAACGTTATCAAGGTCAAACCGTGATTGATGTACTTAAAAATCAATCCGGTATGAATATTGCTCAAAGTGGCGGTACAGGCACAGTCAGTAACTTTTATATGCGTGGCTACGATAGTAAGCAAGTGCTTGTAATCATTGATGGTATTCGCTACAGCTCTATTTCTACAGGCGCGCCAGCACTAAATCTATTATCTGCCGATCAAATCGACCGTATAGAAATACTATATGGCGCATCAGGTTCTAGTATTTATGGTTCTGACGCGATGGGCGGTGTCATTCAAATATTTACTAAAGGCAATAACGTAGAACAATCTAACGTTTCAACGACCGTTGGTTATGGTAGCAACAACCATTACCAAGTAGGCATAACAGGTCAGCTTAAAAATGAGACTTCTTCATTGAGCTTAGGTGTCAGCCGCAACGAAACAGACGGTTTTAACGCAATTGCTAACCCCAGCTCTTATGATTACAATGCTGATGATGATGGTTTTAAATCTACCAATGCCAGTCTAGCTTTACAACATAAGATTTCCGACTCTTTAAGTGCTGGACTTAGTGCATTATATTCTGACTCTACAACGGATATTGACTCTGCAGGCAACGCTTTTCCAAATGCTTATTCAGATCAAAAAAATGGCAGCGCCAACGTTTTTATTCAGCATCAAACACCATTAGCGGTCACTAAATTTAGCTATGGCCAAAGTATTGATAAATCCACTACTCATGATGCTAACTCTATTGATTATCAAGATGGCAGTCAATTTGATACCATTCAACAGCAGGCACGTTCAGAAACAAGTATCAATGCACAACCTGGTACCGTTATCATTGGCGCAGAATGGTTATCACAGAAATTAGAAGCATCCGATGTTTTAGATTTTTCAGGTTTTCCTGCACCTGCCGCTCAAACTGCTTACGATCCTGAAGATAGAACCGTTAAAAGTGGTTTTGTCGGCTATCAATTATCAGAAGATAGTTATGACCTACAAGCCAATTATCGCGTCGATGACAATTCACAATATGGCAATGAGGACACATACAACATAGGTGCCGCTATACGTCCATTAGATGGCTTGCGTATCGGTGCAAGCTATGCGACAGGATTTCGCGCACCAACCTTCAACGATTTATACTACCCTGGTTACAGTAACCCAGACTTAAAGCCTGAGACCAGTAAAAATACGGAAGTGTTTGTAGAGTACAATAAAGGAAATCAAATCTCCCGTCTGACTGGCTATCATACTGACGTTGATGACTTGATTGGTGGTAATACCAACACGAGTGAGGCACAAATCAAAGGATTAAGCTTGACTTCAGACTGGAGCGTTAGTTCGTTTGTATTCGGTTTGGGTTATGACTATCTAGAAGCCAAAGACAAAACCACCAATAGTACTAACTATAATAACGACCTTGTATACCGCCCTCAAAATAGCAGTTTGATTTATGTTGGTTATCAGCAACCTGCTTTTGATGTGCGTTTAGAAGCTAAATATACTGATGAAAGATTCTCTGATGCTGCAAATACTACTAAGTTGGATGACTACACTCTACTAAACTTAAGTGGCGTTATCTATCTGACGACCAATCTTCGTGCTAACTTGCGCGTTGACAATATCACTGATGAAGATTACACACTATCTAATCAATTCGGTACAGAATATGCCACTGAAGGCACTAGCTATTTTGGCTCGCTAACCTATGATTGGTACTAAACTCATCGAAAATTGAGATAGTATTTATTGCAAACAATAGCAAGGTCATCAATCGATGGCCTTTTTTTATTGCCATAAAAATCTGAAATCAAACATAACACTGCTGTCTATTATTTCTATTAGCCAGTAGGTGACATTTTATCTGTCATCTATTACAATGACACCCTCCGAGAGGTGTTGCGCCATAATAATTGATTATTGCATCTAGGCTTCAAAGCCATGCTAATCAATCATTATGTTAGGCTCGGTTAACTGTCGAGCGTCCTATTTTGGTCGCTCACAGCGCAAACAACGGCACCTGCGTTTTTATTCTTTTTATCATAAATTAACCACTGATAGGAGCATATTATGGACGCAGTGTCTAACACCCCATCTGCCCATACGATCGATCCCTCTTTCACTGACTATAAAGTCGCTGATATCAGCCTTGCTGATTACGGCCGCCGTGAAATCACCCTTGCTGAAGCCGAAATGCCTGCCCTTATGGGTTTGCGTCGTCGCTACGAAGCCGATCAACCGCTTAAAGGCGCGAAAATCGCTGGCTGTATCCACATGACCATCCAAACTGCCGTACTTATCGAGACACTCGTCGCGCTAGGTGCTGAAGTACGTTGGACCTCATGTAATATCTTCTCAACTCAAGACCATGCTGCTGCTGCGATTGCTGCTGCTGGTATCTCTGTTTATGCTTGGAAAGGCGAAACAGAAGAAGAGTACGAATGGTGCTTACGTCAACAAATTCACGTTGGCGGCGAAGCGTCTGGCCAACTTTGGGATGCCAACCTAATTTTGGATGACGGCGGTGACTTAACTGCTTTGATTCATAATGATTATGCTGAACTGCTTGATAGTATCCATGGTATCTCAGAAGAGACGACTACTGGTGTCCATCGTCTGGTTGAGATGCTTGCCAAAGGTACACTTAAAGTACCAGCAATCAACGTCAACGACGCCGTTACCAAGTCTAAAAACGACAACAAATATGGCTGCCGTCATAGCTTGAATGATGCGATCAAACGCGCTACCGACATGTTCCTTGCTGGTCGCCGCGCTTTGGTTATCGGTTATGGCGATGTGGGCAAAGGCTCTACGCAAAGCTTACGTCAAGAAGGCATGATCGTACGTGTATCAGAAGTCGATCCTATCTGTGCGATGCAGGCATGTATGGATGGCTTTGAAGTATTATCACCATACATCAATGGTGATAACACTGGCGGCGCAGAAAACATCAACACGCGTCTGCTTGAAGACACTGACATGATCGTTACCACCACTGGTAACTACCATGTTTGTGATCGTCATATGCTAGCAGCACTGAAACCTGGTGCAGTCGTTTGTAACATCGGTCACTTTGATACCGAAATTGACACCCAATTCATGCGTGACAACTGGCGCTGGGTTGAGATCAAGCCACAAGTGCATCAAATCTTCCGCTCAGATGATGAGAACGATTATTTGATCTTGCTTGCTGAAGGCCGCCTAGTGAACCTAGGCAATGCCACTGGTCACCCATCACGTGTGATGGACGGCTCATTTGCTAACCAAGTATTGGCGCAAATGTACTTGTTTGATGAAAAATTCGCAGACTTGCCTGCTGACCAACGTACTGATAACTTATACGTCAAAGTATTGCCTAAGAAGTTAGACGAAGAAGTGGCTGCTGCTATGGTTGCAGGCTTTAACGGCACTTTGACCAAGCTAACTAGCAAGCAAGCCGAGTACTTAGGTGTCCCTGTTGAAGGTCCATTTAAGCCTGACGCTTATAAATACTAATCAAAGTACTGAGGAGCACGACGATGAGTAAGCCTGCTTTCTCTTTTGAGTTTTTTCCTGCCAAATCTGAGCAAGGGCACGAAAAACTGCTGAGTACTTATGATGATCTTAACGAGCTGGCACCTGCGTACTTTTCGGTGACTTATGGTGCAGGCGGCTCAACCCGTAGTCGCACCTTAGACATCGTACAAGCCTTGTGCGCGCGCGGTGACACCGAAATTGCACCGCACATATCCTGTATTGGTGATGACAAAGTGCAAATCGCTGAGCTACTGACGCACTACCAGAGCTTAGGTATCAAGCGTTTGGTCGCCCTACGTGGTGACTTGCCATCAGGGCAAGTTGGCATGGGCGAGCTACCATTTGCACTGGATTTGGTTAAATTTATTCGCGAGCATTCAGGTGATCACTTCCATATCGAAGTGGCCGCTTATCCTGAAATGCACCCACAAGCACGCAGCTTTGGGTTCGATATTGATAACTTAGTGAATAAATACCAAGCGGGTGCAAATGCGGCCATCACTCAGTTTTTTTATAATGCTGACAGCTACTTATATTTGCGTGATGCATTAGAGCAGCGTGGTATTGATACTGTTGCTAAGCCATTGGTTGCTGGCATCATGCCAATCACCAACTCTAGCAATTTGATACGCTTTGCTGACAGCTGCGGCGCTGATATTCCGCGTTTTGTGCGTAAGCAACTGGCTGACTTTGGTGATGATCGTAAAGCCATCCGCGAGTTTGGTTTTGATGTGGTATATCGTCTCTGTGAGCGCTTAATCGCGGAGGGTGTACCCGCCATGCACTTTTATAGCATGAACAAAGTTGAGCCCAATAAACGCTTGGTGGAAGCCTTGGGATTAACTTCTTAGTCCCTCACCTCTACTGAACTTACCAATAAAAATGGCGCTCCTAGGAGCGCCATTTTTATTGGTAAAACTCTTATTGAGAACCATTCGTAATTATATTTGTACACTTCGTCTTATTTTATTATTAAAAATATCTTCACTGTGTAATAATATTGTTTTTATAAAAATAACTTTTATTAAGAAAAATTCTCATAAAATAAATGTCTTTAATTGTCTCAAGTGATATTCTACCAACCCGATAATAATTAAGCTTAATCAAATAATAGGAATAAGATAACGTGCGACGTTTTTTTTATAGCCATGGAAGTGCCAGCAGTGATACTTCGTTCTCAATCAAGCTAAAAGCGCTCTCAATAGGTAGTGAGCTTGAACTACCAGATAATATTGTTCATCACTGGTGCCGCGTATTGCGAGCAAGTGTTGGTGATCAAGGTATCTTGTTTGACGGGTTTGGCGGTGAATATCAAGTTCAGCTTAAGAGCATTAGCAAAAAATCGGCGACAGCCACATTGCTATCGCAAGTCACAGATGATAAAACCGCACCGATTCTTTGTGAAATAGGTCTGGTCATGAGCCGCGGAGAGCGTATGGATTATGCTATCCAAAAAGCCACTGAGCTTGGCGTCACGGCCATCCAATTGCTGAGTAGCCACCATGGGGAAATCTCTCTAAAACCCGCTCAAGTAGACAAAAAACTCGCACACTGGCAACAAGTGGCTATCGCTGCCTGTGAGCAGTGCGGCCTCAACCGCCCACCGTTGATTCTCTCCCCTTTGTCTATTAATGACTGGCTAAAATCTTTAGATTCTGATACTTCTAATAGACAGCTGACCGTCAGCCCTCTTGTTGCTCTACTTAGTCAAGATATTTATTATCAAGCCTTACTACAACCTGCAGATCTGTGTATGCAAATGAGTGTGCCAGCAGCGGGTCAGCCTGCAATGCCTGATAACTTACTCCAAATCCTCAAACAAGAAACCCCTTATATTAAATTACTGATTGGCCCTGAAGGCGGTTTAAGTCCTGATGAGCGTCAGCAGGCATCATCCGTTGGTTTTAGTCCTTGGCAAATTGGTACCAGAGTACTACGTACCGAAACAGCACCTGTGGTCGCACTGTCTACCTTGCATGCATTAAGTGTTTGATAAAACTGATAAATAATTGAATAACAATAGCATTTTAGATCATTTACACCTACTATCTAAGAGCCTGCTGTTTTTTATTTGTCACTGATTAAGCATGCCTTGATAGTTCAATTCTTATTTCCTATAAGCCATTCTCTTTTGTGAGATCTTATTATGAGCAATTTTGAACCCTTGTCAGTATTGACCAAACAACAATTAATGACCGAACTGTGCGAACGCCTCGAAGATGCCATATTTATATTAGATAGCAATTTACGCTATCTATCCGTTAATGCCAGCTATGAGCTCATGATAGGCTATAAAGAGGCCTTTTTGGTTGGTCGACCGCTAGGTATTTATGCTGCTGAGTTTTTATCAGTTGAAGAACAGTCTATTTTAAGAGACATCCATCACAACTTAGATGAGCATGGGTTTTATGAGCTTGATTTTTCCATGGCCAATCGCTATGGACAGACATTAGATTGCCATATCAGCTACCGTAGAATCCATATCGAGCAAGGCACCTACCATGTTTGTATGATACAAGATTTGTCTTCGGCGGTGAAAGACCAAAAACAGCTCGCACATTTACTCAACTACGATCAATTGACAGGACTGCCCAACCGAAAAGTTTTTTTGAACCAGACCAGCGATATATTATTAGACAGTTACCAAGAAGTGGTGGTGGTACGTCTGAATATCGATCGCTATCGCAATCTTTCGAGCTTGTTAGGACCTGAAGGTACCAATAAATTAATAAAGAACTTTGTCTCAGGTGTCGAAGCACTCAAATTAAAAAATTTACGATGTTTCTCCCACTTTGGTGGTGACGACTTTGCCTTGCTGTTTGAATATAATGACGCCAACCTAGTACGCCATCAGCTAGACACACTCATGCAAATGTGTGAACGTCCTTTTTCTTTAGGAAAAAATCAAGCTGCTGACAACAATATTTATTATCACGTATCTATTGGCGTCAGTTATTTTCCAAAAGACGATTGTGATGTCATAGAACTACTGACCAAAGCTGAGAAAGCCTTACAATATGTCAAACAACATGGCGGGGATGACATCCGCTGGTATGATGATGCCATTGAAGAGGATACTGCAGGCAGCTTACAACTCGAGGCTGAGCTTAGGCTGGCTACCACAGCAGGTCAGTTTGTCCCCCACTATCAGCCAAAATTCTCATTAGATACTGGCGAGATTACAGGATTTGAGGCACTCGTGCGTTGGCAGCATCCAACTCGTGGACTATTAAAGCCCATACACTTCATCGATGCTATTCTCACTCATAAGCTGTCGTTTGAGCTGTTTTCACAAATGGCCATTCAGATTGCAAAGCAGCTGTCGATTTGGCAGCAGCAAGGATTCTCTCAGCATGTTTGTATCAATGCGGATGCCGCTGAATTTAGTCATCCTGAGTTTTTTGCGATGGTAAGTGGCTTGCTGGTGGAGCATGATATTGCCGCCCATCAATTGCATATTGAGGTGACTGAATCTTCTTTGATTCAACGCCACGATAATGTGAGAAAACAACTGAATTTGCTAAAAGAGTTGGGGATTTGTCTTGCTCTAGACGATTTTGGTACTGGCTATGCGTCTTTGAGCTACTTACAAGAGTATCCTTTTGACTTTATCAAAATCGATAAAAGCTTTATCTCAAATATTGATACCGATCGCACCCAGTATGCTATCGTCAAAGCCATTTTGGATTTAGCAGTTGCGCTAGACATGCAGGTCGTCGCCGAAGGCATTGAAACGGTGGAACAGCGTGATGTTTTATTGGACATGGGCTGTGAGAACGGTCAAGGTTATTGGTTTAGCAAACCAGTAACTGCTGATGCTGCAACCAAAATGCTAATGGAACAGCACACTGCCAAATAGAACTGCTGTTAATACGTCCTATTGATGGTAAGCAGGACACCCTATCAGACACAGTTAACAGATGCGCCGCTGCAAATATAGTTGTAGCGGCTTTTTTAGAGCATGGCTTTAGTGTGGTTCAGTGCCGTTAACAGCGGTCTAAATCGGCTAAAAAATGTAGCATACTAATGATGATAATCCCTAGCATCATGAAAGTTTTCATAGGGTTATTACGATGATTTTTTTGCGCCTAACGTTGATTGTATAATTGATGCAAGATAGGTTCATGACTTATCAGTCCTGTCACCAAACTTGTATAATTTCCTATGAACGCCTATCTTTTATAGTGAATTTGTTAGAACTCATTTAGTCGTCTATCGACTCTAACAATCATGATTTTTTCAATACTATTTTATGTCATCAATAACACAGTCAATCTGTTTTTATACTTACTGCTGGTTTAATTTTTAGCATAAGTCAGGCCGAATCCATGCACCACATACCAGTGCAATTTTATGCCTAATACTGACTGTGATTGGTTACATTCCAAAAAGGACAGGAAGTTATGCAATACAAAGCGCCCTTACGTGATATTCAATT
The DNA here is from genome assembly GCF_016106655.1 of Psychrobacter sp. NG27. NCBI lineage: Bacteria > Pseudomonadati > Pseudomonadota > Gammaproteobacteria > Moraxellales > Moraxellaceae > Psychrobacter > Psychrobacter sp. NG27. The sequence goes on along the minus strand of NZ_JADGIN010000003.1, from coordinate 240,448 downwards.
CGTTATGCATGAACTACTCGATAGCGAAAGCCACTACAAAACGCTACCTGCATTTCAAGAAGCGGACCGCGAGCTGATGGATAGCCTGTTTGAAATGGCTGCAAGCTTTGCTGAGAATGAGCTGTCGCCACTCAACCAGAGCGGTGATGCTGAAGGCTGTAAGTTTGAAAATGGTGTTGTCACTACGCCAAAAGGCTTTAAAGAAGCCTATAAAGCTTATTGTGAGCTTGGCTTCCCTGCTTTATCTGCTGAAGAAGCGTTTGGTGGTCAAAACATGCCGTTTTCACTATCAACGGTCATCAATGAGATGGTTGGTACGGCTAACTGGTCATTCTCTATGTACCCAGGCCTATCACATGGTGCGATCCAAACCATCGAGCATCATGGTACTGATGAGCAAAAAAACATCTATTTAGAAAAAATGATCAGCGGTGAATGGTCAGGTACGATGTGTCTGACTGAAGCACATGCCGGTTCTGACTTGGGTATCATCCGTACCAAAGCTGAGCCTAAAGAAGATGGTAGCTATAGCATTACTGGTCAAAAGATTTTTATCTCAGCTGGCGAGCATGATTTAACCGACAATATTATTCACATTGTATTGGCGCGCCTACCAGGCGCACCTGCTGGCACAAAAGGCATCTCTTTGTTTATCGTTCCTAAAATGACGGTTCAAGAAGATGGTAGCGTTGGCGAAAGCAACAATGTCGTTTGTGGCTCTATCGAGCATAAAATGGGCATTAAAGCCTCTGCCACTTGTGTGATCAACTTCGATGGTGCCACTGGCTACTTAATCGGACCTGAAAACCGTGGCCTACAGTGCATGTTCACTTTCATGAACGTTGCCCGTATCGGTACTGCTGTTCAGGGCTTGACTGCTGCAGAGTACGCATTCCAAGGCTCATTGACTTATGCCAAAGATCGTCTGGCCATGCGCTCTTTGTCAGGTACCAAAGCACCAGAAAAAGTAGCTGACCCAATCATTGTACATCCAGCGGTCCGCAACATGCTATTGACCGAAAAAGCCTTTGCTGAAGGTGGTCGTGCATTGGTCTATTATCTCTCACATTTTGCAGATACCGTCGCAAAAGGTGAAGGCGAAGAGTTGAAATTTGCTGACCAAATGTTGTCACTATTGACACCAATCGCTAAAGCATTTTTGACCGAGACGGGTCTAGAAGCGGCCAACCATGGCATTCAAGTCTATGGCGGTCATGGCTTTGTAAGTGAATGGGGTATGGAGCAAAACGTACGTGATACCCGTATCGCTTGTCTATACGAAGGTACGACTGAAATCCAAGCACTTGATCTATTGGGACGTAAAGTATTGGGCTCACAAGGTAAGCTGCTTGCAAACTTTGTCAAAGTTATCCAAGACTTCTGTGATGAAAACAAAGAAAATGATGAGATGGGTCAATTTATCCGTCCACTAGTCAAGCATCTAAAAGAATGGGGCGACTTAACAGCACGCATTGGCATGCAAGCCACTGAAAGCCCTGAAGCAGTAGGCGGTGCAGCGGTTGATTACATGTACTTCAGTGGTTATGTGACTTTGGCTTATTTATGGGCACGTATGGCACTTGTGGCACAAACCGCTATTGCTGATGGCAGCAGCGAGCCTGCATTCTATGATGCTAAAATCAAGACGGCACAGTTCTATTTTGCCAAATTGCTTCCACGTACTACCACACACGTAGAGCGAATCAGCACTGGTGTTGAGCCGTACATGAGCATGGATGTTGAGCAGTTTGCCTTTTAATTAAAGACTTTATAAGTTAGCTAAGATACATGATCGGCAACATACCATAGTATGTTGCCGATTTATTTTGTAGCGCTGTTCATCTTGCTAGTACCATACGTCAATGGTGGCTCTAACACTTGAGAGGTATTTTCAGCATCACAATAGTCGCTACTAACTTTTGGTGCACGCACAATTCACGAACAAATACACTCGCTCACACGCTTATTTGTTAAACTTTGGTTATTCACCTCTAATGCTATATCAAGAGAACCATTAATAATCTCAAAGAATCTAATTTTATTCATTTGAATCAAAGGAATGTTTATGGCTGTTTATAATGCCCCTCTTAATGACATGCGCTTTATCTTAAATGATGTATTTAATGCGCCTAAATTTTGGCAAAATAACGAAAACCTCGCTCATGTCGATATAGAAACAGTCGATATGATTTTAGAAGAAATGGCAAAACTGTCTAAAAACGTTCTATTGCCTATCAATCGCAGTGGTGATGAAGAAGGCGCAACCTTTCATGGTGATGGCGTCGTCACTACCCCAACAGGTTTTAAAGAAGCGTACAAGCAATTTGCTGAATCAGGTTGGGTTGGCTTAAGTGGTAATGCAGAATACGGCGGTCAAGGGTTCCCTAAAATGGTGACCATGCTGACAGAAGAGATGGTATTTACTGCAAACCAATCGTTTGCACTGTATCCAAATCTAACCGTTGGTGCGACGCTATGCCTAAACGCAGCAGCCTCTGAAGAGCAAAAACAAACTTATCTAGAAAAAATGTACAATGGTGAATGGGCAGGCACCATGTGTTTGACTGAACCGCATGCAGGTACGGATTTGGGCATTATCAAAACTAAAGCAGTGCCTAATGATGATGGCAGCTATGACATCTCTGGTACCAAAATCTTTATCACGGGCGGTGAGCATGACCTCACTGACAACATCATTCATTTGGTACTGGCAAAAACACCTAATGCACCAGAAGGCTCAAAAGGTATCTCGCTGTTTGTGGTACCAAAATTCTTGGTCAATGCAGATGGTAGCTTGGGCGAGCGCAATACATTAGCAGTTGGTTCTATTGAGCACAAAATGGGCATCAAAGCCTCTGCCACTTGTGTGATGAACTTTGATAATGCCAAAGGTTGGATGGTTGGTGCAGAAAACACAGGTCTGTCATCAATGTTCATTATGATGAACTACGAGCGTGTCACCATGGGCCTACAAGGCCTTGGCGGTTCTGAGCTGGCTTATCAAAATGCTGCGCTATATGCCAATGACCGTGGTCAAGGTCGTAGCGATACGCAGCTTCAAAGCCCAGAAAAACCTGCTGATGCCATCATTCATCATGCTGACGTGCGCCGCATGCTACTGAATGCCAAAGCCAACACCGAAGCCTCACGTTGTTTTGCCATGTACGTTGCTAAGAACCTCGATGAAGAGAAATTTAGTACCGATCCTGAATCAGCAAAAGCGGCTTCTGCTCGCGTTGCCCTACTGACCCCAGTTGCTAAAGCTTTCTTAACTGACAAAGCCTTAGAAGCGACCGTTGATTGCCAGCAAGTCTTTGGTGGTCATGGCTATATCCGCGAATGGGGTATGGAGCAAATCGTACGTGATACGCGTATCGCTCAGATTTATGAAGGCACCAACGGTATTCAGGCGCTTGATTTATTGGGTCGTAAAGTGGCAAAAAATAACGGCAAATACGTCACTCATTTCTTGGGTGAGATTCGTGACTTTGTCAATAATATGCAAGCAGATCACGGTATCAAACAAGCCACGCTAGATGCGGCAGATACCATTGAAGCGCTTACCAACACCGTACTGAGTAACATCGGCGAACGCAAAAATGAAGTCAATGGCTGTGCCGTAGATTACATGCATGCCTTTGGTTACTTGTCTTATTCTTACATGTTTGCGATGATGGTCGAAGCTGCTGATGGCAAAGAAGGTGATTTTTATACCAATAAAGCCAAGCTAGCCGATTATTTCGTTGGTCGTATATTGCCACGTATTGAGTCGCATGCACAGATGGTACAAGCTGGTAGTGATCCAATGATGAACTTTGATCTGAATTATTTTGACGTCCCTGCTAGCTAGAAATCTCGAACAGTCTTATAAAGTATCGATAAGAAGGACAGTAATATTACTGTCCTTTTTTTGTCGCAGTCATTGACCAAGAAACCCTAACCAAGAACCACCAAAATAACTGCTAACAAAATAATTTACTATCCGGCCACTGTTATGATTAAAATAACGCAAGACAGAATGTCGCTCTGATAACAGTATGATGCTAATAAACTCTTAGCAAGAACCATCTTCCTAATCGCATGTATGATGCACGGTATTAGATAATAAAAACGATCGAAACAACTATGATAAAGGGTGCGACGTGTCAGAATTAAAACGCATTTTACAACAGATTACAGCACTCAGTGATGTGCCCGATCCGTCGGTGCTCAAACGTTTGATTGATGAGCTACGTGTCAGCGATAAAGAACCTGCTTTAGCCAATGAAAAAATCCAAAATCTCATTGATATTTTACATCAGCATCCAGAATATGGAGATGGTCTGTCTAGCTTTGTGCTAAAACTGATTATCCAATACCGTCAAATCGCGCTGTATACCGATACTGGCATCATGTCAGATCAAGGATTCTTTAATAGTCTACGGCGGCTGATCGGTCATCGTTTTTTGCCGATATTACCTCAAGACGATTCAGTGGTTGAACTGGTTGGTTATTTATTCGACAAACGCTCTGACGAACGTTGGCTCAACAATATCGAAAAAGACAAATGGGATGATCTGGTCAAGCAGATCAAAGTAGAAGACAAGCACTTAAATTTAGTAGCGACGGCAAAAAACAGCATTTTGAATGCCATCATTATTCTATCGTATCGCATTAGTGGTCTTGGTTTGCATCCTGATTTGATGGACTCCTATCCGCAAATGCTGAATTATTCAGCCTCTTTTGTGGCACAAAATCAAGAAGCGGTACTGTTTGTCAATCAATACCGTCAAGCGCATGAATTGGATACCCTCACTGACATTACTCCTGAGCATGCTGTTGATCCAGCACCTTTACTGGTCATGTTAGAGCAATGCGAAGACATTGTGGCCACGGTACGTAAACGTATTTATAAAACAGGTATCTCTATTCGTTTGACCAATATGATGCTGCGTTTGGATCAAAGCTTGCAGCGGATACGGATTTTGACGGAGCTTGTGACCGATGACAACCAAAAGCGAGATCGGGCCGTTATTGAGCTGATACAAGCCCTGATTACCACTGCCAATCGCCGTTATAGTATCGGCTACCTGATTGATAACAACACCAAACTGCTCTCACGTAAAGTCACCGAAAATGCGAGCCGTGTGGGTGAGCACTATATCAGCACCGATAAAGCTGGCTATCAAAAGATGCTCAAAAAAGCCTCTATTGGTGGTTTTGTGATTGCCTTTATGGCAACCATAAAGATATTGGCTTATCATTTGGCACTTGCCCCTATGGGCCGAGCATTTATCAATAGTATGATTTATGGCTTGGGCTTTGTTTTCATTCATGTTATTCGGGGCACCGTAGCAACCAAGCAGCCCGCCATGACAGCAGCAGCCATTGCCTCTACCATCTCTGAAGGCTCTGGTAAAAAGTCTCACCAGCTGACCAAACTTTCAGAGTTGGTCGTTGATATTTTGCGCACGCAGTTTATTGCCATTATGGGTAACGTCATGTTGGCTATACCTGTTGCGCTTATCATCTCTTTTGCTTGGTTGCAGTACACAGGTGCGCCAATGATTGGCACTGAAAAAGCAGGTCACCTACTCCATGACTTAGACCCCTTTCATTCGTTGGCACTTCCTCATGCAGCCATTGCTGGTGTGTACTTGTTTTTATCTGGTTTGATTGCCGGTTATTATGACAATCTAGCCGTGTATAACAATGTTGGCGCTCGTATACAGCGCCATAGACTATTACAGTTCCTACTGCCAAAAGCATGGCTGCAACGCTTAGGAGGCTTTATAGAAGCCAACTTGGGCGCTATCATGGGTAATTTCTTGTTCGGGGTTTTCTTAGGGAGTACCGCGACGATTGGCTATTTATTTGGCCTACCAATTGATATTCGTCATATTGCCTTTGCCTCGGCCAACTTAGCACACGGACTGTTTAACTCCTCGATTGATGACATAAACTGGAATATCATTCTGCTGTCCATACTTGGCGTGGCGCTTATTGGTATGGTTAACTTGGTCGTCAGCTTTTCGCTGGCATTATTTGTCGCTCTGCGTTCTAAAGAAGTGCGTTTCTTTGAATGGAGTCGCCTCACAAAGCTCGTGTTTGGTCATATTATCAGCCACCCCTCTGACTTCTTTTGGCCGCGCGATAAGCCCATGAAGTATGCACGGATTGATAGCCAAGGTCATATGATATTTGATGATACCTCGGCACAAAAAAATGGTAAAGCCATACCCAGTAATTATGTGGTGCGCCGACTGTCTGATGTCAGAATATTGCCTGAGTCTAAGCAAACCACTCAAACAAGTACAGACATATACTATGACAATCAGCCAAACGGCGATTATACTCAGCCTCATACCTCTCCCAAAAAGGTCATGGATTTAGACGATGGCTTGGTAGATGATGAACTGAACAGCATGCCGTATACTGATGATATCCAGTATGACAAAGCCACTAAGACCATCAGTACGATTGATAGCGAGCACAATGATATTATCGCTGATGAGCATAGTGATGCCGACCATGATGACAAATCTACTGGTGATGCCAAAAACCCTTTGCCAAAACCTAAAAAACCACCAAAGCTACCCAACTAGATGGGTGACTTTGGTGGTTTCGGTACATTGTCCGTTAAGCTGATGTATCAACCACTAAAATGAACTGTAAAAACGGCTTTTATGCCTCAATTATCAACGTGGCAATGGGCGCTAGACGTGATGACTTGACCATCCCCCAATCGATAAGCCAATAAATGGTTGCCCCAAACACAGCCACCATCAAGTGCACGCACAGTTGGCAAATCAATCTCGGCTTTTAGAGCAGCCCAGTGGCCAAATAATATCTTACGCGTACGCGGTACTGGCCACTCAAACCAAGGAGAAAAGCCCTCTGGCATCGGCTCATCTAATTCCCCTGAAAAGCTAAACTCAAGCGATCCATCTTGCTTGCACAGACGCATCCGAGTGAAGTAATTGGCAATCGCGCGCATCTTGGTAAAGCCATTGATGCTTGCATGCCATTCATCAGCTTCTTTGCTATACAAATTCGGTAATAATCGATCAAGCTGTTTTAAGCTGCCTTGTAGTTGTGATTCTAGCTCCTGAGCGTGTGTTTCTGCCGCGTCAATAGTCCAGTGCGGTGGAATGCCAGCATGTACCAGTACCGTATGATCATCTGGATAAGCCAGTATCGGCTGCCGACGCAACCATTCGAGCAGCTCATCACAGTCATCAGCGGCAAAAATAGGTGCTGTTTTGTCTTTACGCTTAATTTTTGCAGCACCGCGCCATACCGCAATCAAGTTGAGATCATGATTGCCCAACACAGTGGCTGCAGCACCCTGCTCGCACAATGCCTTTACATCACGCAGCGTATTCAATGAATCTTCACCACGCGCCACCAAATCACCGGCAAACCATAGCTTGTCTTGAGCAGGATCAAAATCTAGTGTTTTTAGTAATTGCAGATAAGCTGCATGGCAACCTTGTAGGTCACCAATGACGTACTGATGGCGAAAACTCATAATACCTCAATCTTTTAGAGATGATAATGGCAGAAAAATCAGCACTTATACTTCTAAATGCCTTGAATGGTTGCTTAGATTGACAAAATCTGTGACGCTCAAGGTCTCAGGACGTGCTTGCGGATCAATACTGCACGCTGCGAAATCATCTTCGCTCAGCGTTGGTAACAGCGTTGATTTTTTAAAGATTGCGCGTAATGTCTTGCGGCGATGATTGAAGGTCTCACGTACGACAATGGCAAAATGTTCTTCGTCGTTCGCAACGATGGGCTTGTTGATATGCGGTGTCAGGCGAAAGACAGCACTGGTCACTTTTGGGGGCGGATTAAATGCGCCTCGAGGCACTGTCAGCAGATAATCTGTATCACAGTGGTACTGCATGATGACAGACAAACGGCCATAGGTTTTGCTACCGACATCGGCCGTGATGCGCTCGACCACTTCTTTTTGCAACATAAAATGCATGTCTTGAATCACATCCGCATAACTAAGCAGATGAAACAAGATAGGCGTTGAGATGTTATACGGTAGATTACCCACCACGCGCAGCTTACCGCGTTCTTCACTGTAGAACTCACGATAATCTACATGCATGGCATTGTTTTTGACAATCTCAAAATTTGGATGGCTATTGGCACCGATACGAATACGTAAGCTGTCTGCCAAATCACGATCTAGCTCTACGACCGTCATCGCATCCACCTCCGCCAATAATGGCTCAGTCAACGCGCCCATCCCTGGCCCGATCTCGATTAAATTGTCATCGCGCTCTAAGCGAATGCTTTCAACAATCTCACGGATAACACTACGGTCATGTAAGAAATTTTGGCCGAAGCGTTTACGCGGTTGGTGTTTAGCAGCACGTAGGCTATTAGAAATGGTTTGAGCATCAAACGAAGTTTTGGACATAAAAAGGGCTTCATGTATAAAAGAGAAATGGGCTATGGCAGCAATGTGCTGGTATTATAATGACAAATTATACCACAGCTCATAATTAGGCTGTGTTTTTGAGACATTTTATCGATAAAATGCCCATACCTTAGCGCAACCGAGCCGGTGGATTTTTACCTCTAAACCCATTTACCATAAAGCCCGTTATAAAAATAAACAGTAACTCTTAAGCTCCCTGATATTTTAATCGTTGACCTATGTTTTATTGATTCACTTTACCTTCTCTCTACCTGTCTGAATGAGCAATACGCCGCTAAGTATCAGTAGCAAGGCGACAATTTCTACATAAGTAATAGCCTCTCCTATAATCGCGCCGATGATCATAGCAACGATAGGCGCAATATACGTAGCACCAGCGGCACGCACAGAGCCTAATGTCTCAATAATAAAGTAGTAAATTAAGAAAGCGGCGCCCGTTCCTAATATACCAAGTCCTAGTACAGTGCCCCACAGTGCTTGGGCATCTGTCGCTATATGAGTAATTCCGTCGAAATCAATGAGCACGGCAAGCGTCATCACCGCAATACCAATCTGCCATGTGGCTAATGCCAATGGTGGGAGCTTTAGATGCGATAAGAAACGACGTACGTATACGAATGATGCGCCAACACTCAAAGAACCAGCGAGCATCCATAAAACACCTATAAGAGATATATTTATACCGCCTTGCCATGGACGTGCGCTTAATGCAATACCAGCGAACCCTAATGCAACCCCTAGCGCCATCTGTTTAGTGGGTTTCTCCTCTGGCAAAAAAAGCGCTGCCCCTACAAAAGTAAAGATAGGGATTGAGCCACTTAATAACCCCGCGATACTACTGGGCAACAACGCAGTACCAGCAATAAACCCCTAATAGTAGAAGGAGGTTGCGAGTACAGACATAACGATAAAATGCGGCAAATACGCAAGTTGCTCCCGAGTAATAACTTTATGACGCCATGCGATTAACGCTAAAGGTATAAACCCAAACAACACTCGGAGAAAGACAGTTTGAGAAGGGGTAATTAAAGCGGTGGCCCACTTCATAAAAATGAAGTTTGACCCCCAAATCACACCAAGCAATATTAGTGCTGTGTATGCTCTAAACATAGCATTGACCTTTATAAAATAGAGTGAGTCACACCGCCATCAACACGTATGCTCTGGCCCGTAATATATCCAGCCGCCTCTGATAATAAAAAGGCAATCGTTGCAGCAACTTCCTCAGCTTTACCGTAACGTCCCATCGGCACATTCTCACGGCGCTCATCGACTTCAGGCAAGCTGTCAATCCAACCAGGTAAGACATTATTAATGCGAACACCTTGTGACGCATAGTCATTAGAGAAAATCTTAGTAAACACTCCCAGACTGGCTCGAAACGCTGTCGAGGTTGGAAAGGTTGCTGTCGGCTCTGTGACCCAAGTTGTGGAAATATTGACAATAGCACCGCCGCCTTGTGCCACCATGATCGGCGTAACTAAGCGAATCGGCCGCACCGCACTGAGAAAATAAACCTCCATACCTTGATGCCAGTCTTCATCGGTAATTTCTAAAACAGGCGCACGTGGACCGTGACCGGCAGAGTTTACCAGCGCATCAATACGGCCCCATTTATCCATTGCCAAATCAACTAAGCGCTGTACATCAGCATCTACCAAGTTAGAACCAGTGACACCAACACCGCCAAGCTCTTTCGCTAATGCTTCCCCTTTACCTGAGGATGATAAGATAGCCACTTGATAACCATCCTGAGCGAGCTTACGCGCGGCCGCTGCACCCATTCCTGAGCCACCTGCCATAATCAGAGCAACTTTTTCTATAGTCATGATTTTCTCCATTAGTGATTGGTTTACCTATCATAACTAATAGGGGTAAATATCTCGCATGATATTAAAAGATGCTAGACTGTAGAAAATCTATTGTCTAAGAGGTGGCTGTGTCAAAAGTTTATCGCGCTTTACCCTCTTTAAATGCATTACGTGCATTTGAAGCGGCGGGGCGTCACTTGAATTTTCGCGCGGCTGCCGATGAGCTTTTTGTGACACAAGGGGCTGTCGCTCAGCAGGTGCGTATATTAGAAGAACACATGGGATTTGCGCTGTTTCAAAGGCTACCAAAGGGGGTGGCTCTTACTGGTCAAGGCGCAATCTACTTTGTAGAAGTCACACGAGCGTTTGAGATTTTAAAAAAGGCCAACACTCAGATACTCAAAGAACCTAAGACGGTGACCATTAGTGTGACACCAACATTTGCCACTAAAATTTTACTACCCAATCTTTCGGCGCTAGCTACTGCGGTTCCTGACGTCGACTTACGTACTGTCGCTACTGAATCTATTGCAGATTTCGACCGTGATCAGGTAGATATAGCGGTACGGCTCACGCGTCCACCATTTCCATCCTCTTTTGATACGCAGTTATTGTTCAAACAAAAACTGGTAGCCATTGCTAATCCTTATTTTGTCGCTAACATCACGCTTCCTATGTCACTCAAGCAATTAAAAGGGATGCCACTGCTACATGATTCACACAACCATTGGCCCCATTTTCTTAACACGAAAGATAAGCTGCCAGGTGCAGTATTCAACCAAACTGCGCTGGCTTTAGATGCGGCTTTAGCAGGACAAGGGATTGCGATTGCTTGTCAGGCGTTCGTGCAAGCAGATTTGTCTGCGGGTCGTTTGCTACAAGTCAGTGACTTAGATTTAGCCGTTGAGCCTGATTACTATCTTATTCGTAAACAGACATCAGTATCACGACCTGCTGTCGATGCGGTATGGGAGTGGTTTATTGGAAACTTGGTTACTGGTTGATCAGTCTGTAATAGCTATACCTAAATTGCTATTACCTTTTAAAACATCTGCTCTCCGATATATCTAGAGCGTTTCATAATCTCTTTGTGGTAAACCTAATATTATTCAATGGTCATCGTAAATGTCATCCGATGGCAGTGTGAGATAGTAATGACTGGCAGTTCTGATGTAATTCTTTGGCACAACTAATGTAATTATTCATAGGTTACTGATTCGCTTGCCTATCAAGTACTCATTGTCGAAAATTCAGATTAAGTAGAACATTTCATTACATTATTCACGCTAGTATTTAACTAAGTTACAACCAATACAGCTAGCTTGAGATGCGTTAAGAGACGTTTAATACACGTAAAATAATGGATTAGATATGACCGAAAGAGTAACCAATAAAGCAATTTTCAGTAGTAGAATTTTTTCAATTAATTATGTCACCTACCCTACTAACCACAGCGTTATGAAACACTGTGACCCCGTACAAAAAGGCCGTTATTACAAATTGAACTTTGTCTTAATTCAACCTAAAGTTGGTGGTGTGTTCGAGTGTTCAAACTGCATTATAAACCTGTTTGACAGAGTTTATTTATTTCGTCCCGATAAGTATGAGCACAGTGTTTCACGAATTCAGTCTGGTAAACGCGTGTTATTGAGTTTTGCTTTGAATATTTAGCCAAAGCTTATTAAAGCTGGGCAAACTGTCGAATTATTTTCCTCAAGGGAAAATAATTCGACAGTTTGCCCTAGGTGTACTTCAACGGAACCAGTCAACTTACCCTTCGAACCTATTAACAGACCACTCAAAAAAGACCGATATAATTAAACCACTTATATTAGAGTATGTTTGATGATGCGATGATTCATAAACAGATAGCCATTGCTGATATTAAAGTGACCCAATACTGCGTGACAAATATCTCTAAGACATTGACTTATGCAAGAGGTCTATCAATAAGGGATTTGTCAGCCATCTCATTTGCCATACACAGTGCTTGATATAAGCTGGTCGCACTTGCACCGCCGTTTCCTGCCAAGTCTAGCGCTGTGCCATGATCGACCGAAGTACGAATATAAGGCAAACCTAAAGTCAGGTTAACCGTATCACCAAATCCGTGCGATTTTAGCACTGGTAAACCTTGGTCATGATACATGGCGATAACGGCATCACAATTTGCTAAATGTCTAGTAGTAAACAATGTATCGGCTGGCATTGCCTCTGATATATCCACGCCCGCATGGATGAACTCTCGTAACACTGGATTGATAATATCAATCTCCTCCATACCCAGATGTCCGCCCTCGCCTGCATGCGGATTGAGGCCACAGACTAAGATGCGAGGCTGCGTGAGACCAAATTTCTCTCTCATGTCATCAATCACGATTTGTACGGTTTGGCGTACATTTTCTGCTGTGATAGCGGCGGCTATGTCTTTTAATGGCAAATGCGTGGTAACAAGCGCTACTTTCATCGCTTGATTGGCGAGCATCATGACGACTTTTTCACGATCGCTTTGCTGCATAAAAAACTCGGTATGACCACTGAACATCGTGCCATCTAACAGCTTGATATCGGCATCTATCAGTGCTGATTTTTGTAGTGGACCTGTGACGATCGCAGCAACTGTGCCACTGGTTGCGAGATTATGGGCAATCTCTAACTGCTTAGCCACCATCGCCGAGTTAGCGATATTGATTTGTCCGCAGACGACTGGTGCGGTACAAGGAATATTCAGTAAAATAAAAGCACTATCAGCGTTTATATCCTGCTGTGATACCTGCGTTACCAAGTTAACATCGAAGTTATCGGCATTTATATCTGTATTGATAGTATGCCAACTAGGTATACTTTTGAGCATGCCTGCTGCGACCAATTCATCTGCGCGAGTTTGCATGGCTTTAGCGTCAGCAGTCACCCACATCGGACGAGCGAAGTCTTGCAATTTACCCTCGGCCGCCAGTCCTAATACCACATCCATTCCAATGCCCGCAGGCTCACCTGTGGTAATCAATAGTGGTTTTTTTTCTTGTGTCATAACAATGGCCTTTTTATATTAAATCATTGATTTTATTGTATTTATAGTGGATTTTACTAATTTATATGCTTGGGTGTGGCATGCTTTTTTCAATTCATAAGGCTTGATAGTTTTTGATTTAGTTACTCATGAGGTCTAAAAAAAGCACATTATGTGTTAAACTTTCGCCTTTGATTGTAGCATTTACAGGCAGATGTAAGACCACGTTTTGGTACGTCTCTCGTAGAGAGACGCCACAGTTACTTTGCGATATTATTAAAATAAATACGGATACTGAATATCCGTTTATCTTCTTTTTTTATACCTTCTTTTATATAGTCAGTTCCATATAATTTCGATACAAGGAAACCGAGTGCAAGTTATACATTGGTATGCTTAGCGAGGATGAAGATGTATCGGATTTATATAGACTTGACTATATCGACTTTTGACACATTAGGCACTCATGGCAGACAACGAAAAAACCGACGACTTACTCAATCAGACACCGCCGCACAATATTGATATTGAAAAAGCATTGCTCGCGTCTTTGATGAGTATAGAAGAGGCATACGACAAAATTGCAGATATTGTCACCAAAGACGACTTTTATGCTGGGCGACATCAGTATATTTTTGATGCCATTGCCCATTTGGCAGCAGTGAATGAGCCTTATGATACGGTCATGGTACACGACTGGCTAGAGGCTCAGAAACTGCTCAAAGGCGCAGGTGGTGACGGTTATTTGGCCGATATTTTGAGCCAAAGTCCTGCAACATTGTTTAACCTGACCGCTTATGCCCAGCGTGTACGTGAGCTATCCACACTACGTCAGCTGATTACTACGGGTAACGACATGCTAACGCTTGCCTATAATCCAAAAGATCAAAGCGTCAGTGATATCTTGGACAATGTTGAAGGCAAGATATTTAGTATCAATGAGCAGCATAACAAACGTGCTGAGCAGCGCGGCCCTGTCGGCATTACCTCTGTGTTGACCAATGTCATCGATAAGATTCAAGAACTAAAGTCAAACCCAGACGGCATGATTGGTTTGCAGACCCCATTTGCTGAGCTCAATAATAAAACCCAAGGTTTACAGGCAGGTGATTTAATCATTGTCGCAGCCCGTCCTTCTATGGGTAAAACCACCTTTGCGATGAACTTGGCAGAAGGGATTTTATTCAATGAAGACTTACCAGTGGTGGTGTTTTCGATGGAGATGCCTGCTGAGTCTATCGTGATGCGTCTGCTCTCCTCATGGGGTGCGATTAACCAAACGCATCTACGCTCTGGACAAATGAATGAAGATGAATGGGCAAAAATGATGAATGCCATTCAGCACTTACAATCCAAACACTTATATATCGATGACAGTACTGCTCTGCCACCGTCTGAGATGCGCTCGCGCTGCCGCCGTATCGCCAAAAACCATGATGGCAAGCTGGGCGCGATCGTGGTCGATTACCTACAGTTGATGAAAGTGCCTGGCTTAGATGGCAACCGTGTCGGAGAGATTTCTGAGATCTCTCGTAGTCTAAAAGCGCTAGCACGTGAGCTTGAATGCCCTGTGATTGCACTATCACAGCTTAACCGCAGTCTAGAAAACCGCCCTAACAAGCGGCCTATCATGTCAGATTTGCGTGAATCTGGTGCGATTGAGCAGGATGCCGATTTGATTATGTTCATCTATCGCGATGAGGTTTATAATGAAAACTCAGATCATAAAGGTGTGGCTGAAATCATCATCGGCAAACAGCGTAACGGCCCTATTGGTACGCTACGCTTAGGCTTTGAGGGTCAATTCACCCGCTTTATCAATCTAACACCAGAGTACTATCAAAATGCCAGCTATGAAAATGATGAATAAAAGCTTTTTAAAGAGACAATATTCGTAAGATAGCGAACGATTTTTAATAAACTAGCCAGTGCAACATTAGCTCAATGAATGTTGCACTGGCTTTATAACTTCATAATGTTACTTATAAAGAAGGCAATTATGCGCACTATTACCATAAAACCAAAAGCCATTACCCATAACCTTAATCAGGTAAAACAACGCGCACCGCACTCTAAAGTGCTTGCCATGGTAAAATCCAATGCCTACGGACATGGCGTGGCGGCAGTGTTGCCAGCCCTGCAGCAAGCAGATGGTATTGGCGTTGCTACCTTGACGGAAGCATTAGAAGCCAGACAACTGGGTTGGAACAAAACCATCGGTCTCGTAGAGGGTGCGTTTAGCGCTGATGAATGGCAACAAGCGATTGACCATGATATTAGCTGCGTCATTCACCACCGACCACAGCTAGAGTGGGCACTACAAAATATCCCGCCTGCCGGCAGTGCAACGAGAGTGGCTTGGCTCAAATACAATACCGGTATGAACCGTTTGGGTTTTAATGCTGAGGAAGTGTTGTCAGTAGCAAAACGTCTACATGAAGCTGGATATCAGCTGATACTGGCCACGCATTTTGCCAATGCTGACGAGCGTGAACACCCATTGAATGCGATGCAAATTCAGCGTTTCTCAAGTGTGTTGGCTACTTTACAAGCAACTATTAGCCCAGACATTCAAGGCTCATTTTGCAATTCGGCGGGTGTCGTTAATTTCCCAGAGCATCATTATAACTGGGTACGCCCAGGTATCATTTTATATGGTAGCTCACCTGTGACTGACCAAAGCGCGCAGGCATTAGACTTGCAGCCAGCGATGGATTTTAGTGCTCAGATTATTGCGCTACAGACTGTCGGTGCCAATGATGCCGTTGGTTACGGCAGTCACTGGCAAGCTCAGACAGACACTAGAACGGCATTGGTGAGTGTCGGCTATGGGGATGGCTATCCGCGTGTGGTCACAGGTGACGCTTATGTCACTGTCATCGATGCCGACAGCACCCAACACTACCGCTGCCCTGTGATTGGGCGCGTGGCTATGGATATGATTGTCATTGATATCAGTGATGCACCTGAGAGCCTTGCTTTGGACAGTAAAGTGATACTCTGGGGCGATGCGCCACGCGTCGATGAAATCGCAGGACATGCGGGCACGATTAGCTACGAGCTACTGTGTCGCCTCAGCATACGTCCAAAGCGTGTACTGGCGTAGTCATCGAAACCTATCAAGATTTGATGGCTGACCACTCTGTTTTAACGTATTTGGTGAGCCATTGAATCTTGATAAAATTGCCCGTTTACATTGAAAGTAAATACGCTATACTAAAAGTTTGTTGTCAACCCAGTATACGCCCTGACGCGATGCTATTGAACACTGATGACGTTTCACTGACTGCGATCGACTGCTAGGATTACTATGAGTTTGCGCCATTTTTTAACCTTATCTGATTTAACCAAACAAGAACTAGAAAACCTAATCAAACGTGCAAGCGAATTGCGTAAGATGCAACATGCAGGCGAGATATACCAGCCTTTTGTGGGTCGTACGCTTGGCATGATATTTGAAAAGTCATCGACTCGTACCCGTATCTCGTTCGAGACGGGCATGGGTCAATTTGGTGGCAACGCCATATTTTTATCACCGAACGACACGCAGCTCGGTCGCGGTGAGCCATTAGAAGACTCAGCACGTGTCATCTCTAGCATGGTCGATATCATCATGATTCGTACCTTTGGGCACGAAAAAGTTGAGACCTTTGCTGAATACTCAAGTGTGCCTATTATCAATGCCTTGACTGATGAGTACCACCCTTGCCAGTTGCTTGCTGATATGCAGACCTATTATGAGCATCGCGGTAGCATTGAAAATAAAATCGTGACTTGGGTTGGTGATGGCAACAACATGTGCTCATCCTTTATGCAGGCTGCCAATCAGTTTGGTTTTGAGCTACGTGTTGCAGCGCCTTATGGGTTTGAGCCTGATCCAAAGCTTATGGAACGATTTTCACACTGTGTCAGTTTGGTAGAAAATGTGCAAGACGCGGCAAAAGACTCTAACTTAATTGTCACCGATGTATGGGCCAGTATGGGTCAAGAGTCAGAGCAAAATACGCGCGCACGTCGTTTTGCGCCTTATCAAGTGACGCCGTCTCTATTAGACAAGGCTGATCCTGAAGTGGTGTTTATGCACTGCTTGCCAGCCCATCGCGGCGAGGAAATCTCCCATGACATGCTCAATGACCCACGCTCTGTCGTTTGGGATGAAGCCGAAAACCGCTTGCATGCGCAAAAAGCCTTGATGGAATTCTTGCTCAAAGACAAAATCAAGTTGCCTGCATAACCTACTTTATAAAAAGAGAGTGGTATAACGCATTAACAAGTTCCCAAATAAAAAAGCCGTCCAAATCTGGACGGCTTTTTTGTATGTATCAGTATCAATAACAGTCACAGCGGTTTGAAGTAGATTAACGCGTGAGCGTCGTCACCCCATTTGCACCTGCTTTTAGCAAAATATCTGCTTGATTGGCTGCAAAGATACCATTACACACCACGCCCACGATATTGTTTAGCTCTTTTTCCAATGCTATTGGATTGCTCACATCCAAGTCATATGTATCTAAGATGACATTACCGTAATCGGTAACAAAGTCTTCACGGTAGACAGGCTCACCGCCCAATTTGGCCAACTGGCGAGCCACATAAGAGCGTGCTTGTGGCAATACTTCAATCGGTACAGGAAACGCGCGACCTAGTATCTCAACGCTTTTACTCTCATCAACCATACAAACGAACTTGTTCGAGGCAGCTGCTACAATCTTTTCACGAGTCAATGCACCGCCGCCACCTTTGATCAGTTGCAAGTGCTCATTGACTTCATCAGCGCCATCGATATAAACATCGAGCGTACCAGCAAAGTTCAAATCGACTATCTCGATACCAAGCGCACGAAGTTTGTCTTCTGTCACCTGTGAGCTAGCAACCGCGCCAGCAAGCTTTAACTGTGGCAATAGCTCAATCAGACAATTAACCGTACTGCCCGTCCCTACCCCAAGTATCATGCCATCTTCGATATAGCTTAGAGCAGCTTTGGCTGCGGCTTGCTTTTGTGCTTGCTGATCACTCATCATAAATCCTTGGAAAATAAACGGACAGTCAGTTCTATATAAACTGGATATGGCGTTCGTTGGGCTCGCTTAGCCTACCACTGGTAGCACGTCCGCTCGCCCACCTTGTATCCAAATTATCTTGAACCGACGATATCATTATAAAAGAGGTAAAATGCGCGGCTATTATAACCGATGATTTTGATGGATGTTAGCGCAATCATGACTCTAATTTTCCTGTTATCTAGCGTCTATCTTTCGCACATACCGCTACTTTGTGTACATTCAGACCTGAAATCCTAAGAAAACTGCAATTGAGTGTTGCAAGACACTCAAAATCAGCATAGGCTAATCTATTTCGTTTTTGTATTCATTTATACTTTTATATTCATCTACATTTTGTTTAGGAATTACTATGCTGTCACACTGGGTACGAGCCATCTTACAAGCCACCGTCTATGATGTTGCTATTCAAACACCACTTGAAACGGCGCCCAAGCTGACCCAACGTTTTGCCAATGATATTCGATTCAAACGCGAAGACTTACAGCCAGTTAAATCCTTTAAATTGCGCGGTGCTTACAACCGTATCAGCCAGTTAAGTGATGAGCAAAAAGCGCGCGGCGTCATTTGTGCGTCAGCAGGCAATCATGCACAAGGCGTGGCTTACTCTGCACGCAGACTATCACTGAACAACATCATCGTGATGCCAACCACCACGCCCGACATCAAAGTCGATGCTGTCAGGGCCCTCGGTGGTCATGTTGATCTGCATGGGGACAGTTTCGACCAAGCAAACCGCTATGCGATTGATCGTGCTGAGCGTGAAGGTCTCACTTTCATACCGCCTTATGATGATGAGCTGGTCATTGCAGGACAAGGCACGATCGGACTTGAGCTGACCCAGCAGTGGCGTAATATGGACTACGTATTTGTGGCGGTTGGTGGTGGTGGTTTGATTTCAGGTGTTGCCGCATTCTTAGGTGAAGTGGCGCCGCATGTCAAAGTCATCGCGGTAGAGGCTGAGCAATCCGCCTGTCTCAAAGCCGCACTAGAAACTGGCGAGCGCGTCAAACTTGAGCAAGTTGGCTTGTTCGTCGATGGTGTGGCAGTGGCTCAAATTGGCGAGCTGCCTTTTGATGTGATACGCACCCAAAAAAGCGACAACTCTGGCCCTGTGGTTGAGCCTGAAGTCATCACTTGTACCAATGACGAAGTCTGTGCAGCGATTAAAGACATCTTTGAAGAAAACCGCAGCATCGTTGAACCTGCTGGCGCATTGTCAGTCGCTGGCATGAAAAAATATCTGACAGCCAATAACATACAAAACAAGAACTGCGTTGGTATCATTTGCGGTGCCAATATGAACTTTGATCGTCTGCGTTATATCGCTGAACGTACTGAGATTGGTGAGAAAAAAGAAGCCATCTTTGCAGTGACTATCCCAGAGCAGACTGGCGCATTTTTAAACTTCTGTCGCAGTCTACATGGTCGTAATATCACTGAATTTAACTATCGTGCGGACAGCAAAAAATCACCAGACTCAAGGGAGCCTGCCTCAATCTTTGTTGGTATTGCCTTAAAAGAAGGCGATAAAGAGCGTCAAACCATCAGTAATCAGTTGGCGGCCGATGGCTATACGGCGCACGACTTAACCGATGACGATATCGCCAAATCGCACATTCGCCATCTAATCGGTGGGCATGCTCATGTCGAAAATGAGCAGCTGCTGAGTATTGTATTCCCAGAGCGTCCAGGCGCACTACTGACCTTCTTAGAAAAATTGGGCGATGATTTTAACATCACCTTATTCCATTATCGTAATCATGGTGCCGCTGAAGGTCGGGTGTTGGTTGGATTACAAGCCTCAGAAGGCAATTCTCGTCAGCTACAAGATGCGCTGCTTGATATTGGTTATGACTGTACGATGCTCAATGACAATATTGGCTATCAGTTGTTTTTAAAATAGCAAAAGTGCGCTAGTAAGTCAGAGCATGTGAATAAAAACGCACTTAAAGTATCGTACGCGCTGGCAGTTTCTCGATTGATTGAAACTGCCAGTGCCATATTAATCATGATTATGAGCTGGTAGGTATGGCACAGTGATAAACAAAATATTAGTGATAATAACCTTACTGATTTTCGTGCTGATAGGTTATAGACTGCTTCAACCCAAACATACGATCAAGCAACCTGCACCCAGTGCAGCGGCAAATATTGTCACCCAACCTGCTCTTACCGCTACTGATATTGACGACATACCGCTTACCTACGTGGATGCAGACCCCACTTCAGAGTCCACTATGCCGCCTGTTCTGAATACCCAGCCAGCGGTAGCAGCGTTTTCATGTGACGGTAGACAACACTGCTCTCAAATGACATCCTGTGCAGAGGCCACTTATTTCATCAATAATTGCCCGAGTACAAAAATGGATGGCAATAACGATGGTATACCTTGTGAGCAGCAGTGGTGTCACTGATACAACCCCCTTAAAAGACAGATTAGGTATTACAAACGAAAGCCATTGCTAACGCTGTTGCTCATTCATTCACGTCAGCACTGTCCCTCATGTCATAGTCATAAAATCTATTTGCAAATATCAAAGTTGCCCTAATATTAGTTAGTATAAAAACAAATACAGAGTGGCACTTATGAAGAACAATACTGACAACTCTCAAGGATTGGCCAAAATTCGTCTCGATAAATGGCTATGGGCCGCACGTTTTTATCGTACACGTACCCTTGCCAAGCAAGCGATCGAAAGTGGCCGAGTACACTATGCCGGTAGCCGCGTAAAGACCAGTAAGGAGATCTCAGTCGGAGATGAGCTTACCATTCGTCAAGGTTCAGCCACTGCCATGACGGAAAAAACCGTCACCGTTGAGGCCCTAACCGCACAGCGCGGCAATGCTGCTGCCGCCGAGGTCTTGTATTCAGAGACCAAAGAAAGTGAGACACGACGTGCTTATTATGCTGAACAGCGCAAACTTGCTAACCTCGCTCGTCCAGATAATAAACCCAATAAGAAAGAGCGCCGTGATTTGCATCGCTTTAAAAGCAACCAAGAATAATATAGCCCCGTCCTTGTATGCTGTTTCATTACATGATATTGCCATGCATAATATTGCGTCAAAATCATGACGAGTGACGCTATTGTTTAATCTCTATCCTTGCCATTCAAGACATTAGGCGTTACGCTAGCAGCTGATTCAATCGATTGCATGCTGATAAAAGCCGCGCTAACACTGTGAGCTTCTTATGGCATGTTTTTTTTGTTATAGAAGGTCACACTATGTTGATGAAATCCTGTACGCCCTCTTCTGTACTGTTGGTTTGTTTAGGTAATATTTGTCGTTCTCCAACGGCTGAAGAGGTTTTTCGCCAGCAAGCGGCGATTGCCGGATTGTCAATCAAGATAGACTCAGCGGGCACCAGTGATATGCACGTCGGTGATGCACCTGATAAGCGTTCACAGCGCCATGCAAAGTCACACGGTTATAAGATTAATAAGCTCATCGCCCGCCAAATAAATGCCAGTGACTTTCAAAAATTTGATTTGATTTTGGCCATGGATGCGCAAAATTTGGCTGATCTGCAAGCCATCAAAGATGGCATCACAGATACAGAAAACACTTTGGCAAAGATCGCCTTATTCAGCGAAGAAGACCCTACCTATGGCGGTAATGATGTGCCAGATCCTTATAAAGGCGATGGTGATGATTTTGAAGAAGTGATTGAGCGCATCGAATCCAGTGCACAAGCTTGGATAGAAAGTTGGAAATACTGCTAAGATAGGCCATAAACATGCCCTAATTTTAAGGATGAGAATACGCCTTTTAAGAATTGAGACACGCATTAGCGATCAGGGCTATATTTTTAAGACTTCTACGCGCTGTATCCTTTATAATAAATGTGATGTAATTTGTTATCTATTTGCCACATAGGCTATATTATGACCCAAGCTTCACCTCTTGATCTGAGTACTCAACCATTGACTGCAACTGGTTCTTCGATAGACCTACTAGCCAGCAGTTCAAGTGATCTGTCACAGGCCAATACCATGGCATTAGCCTGTCTCGCTGACACAGTTGTCACATTGACAGATGAGGCACAGCTTGATGATTTTATGACAGCGTATGCTGAGGGTACAGCGCATAAGATTCCACTATTTGTGTTATCTGGTGGTAGCAATGTTCTCTTGCCAGCAGAACTAAATGCCATAGTATTGCAGCCAAAAATGCGCGGTATTGATGTTATTGATCAAACGGATGATTACGTCGATATCGAGGTCATGGCAGGTGAAAACTGGCATAATTTGGTGGTACATACCGTCAATCAGGGGTGGTACGGGTTAGAAAACCTTGCGCTGATACCGGGTCTCACTGGTGCTGCACCGGTACAAAACATCGGTGCTTATGGAGTACAGTTAGAGGATTGCCTACAATACGTACGTGCCTATCATCTACCAACCCAGACTTGGAATCACTTATCAGCGAGCGACTGTGCATTTGGCTATCGTGATAGTATCTTTAAGCGTACGCCAAACACATGGCTAATAAGCCGTGTGGGGTTCAGACTGCATACTGATCCTACCAATATTTTAGCCAGTTATGGTGATGTTCAAAGCAGAGCGCAGCGCTACGCTGATCAGCAAGGACGCAAGCTGCCCACCCCGCACGATGTGATGCAAGCGATTATAGATATTCGTCAACAGAAACTGCCTGACCCTAAGCAATTGCCCAATTGTGGCAGTTTTTTTCAAAACCCTATCATTGCTCAGGAGCAGTTCATGGCGCTGCAAGCCAATTATCCTACGATCGTTGGCTATCCAATGCCTGATGCGATGACGAAAGTGGCTGCAGGCTGGCTCATTGAGCAGGCAGGATTAAAAGGTGGCGGCGTGGCCCCTATTGTCACTCACCAGCAGCAAGCCCTAGTGTTAACCAACCACACTCCTTATCAAGCCACTCAAGAAGATGTTGCGATAGCACAGCATTACATCTCTGACACAGTATATGAAAAATTTGCGATTCAGTTATCGCGTGAGCCAGTATGGGTAAACGCTGATGGCTCGACTGGGTCTGCTGAGCATGTGGTTTAAACCATCATGGTCTAAACGTTTGTGGCGAAGCTATTTGCGTTCAGCTGAACGCTTAATAAAGCTATTTCGTATCATCAACGTCACCTTTATATTAGGCTCGACGTCTGTTATTTTAATGCTGATAAGCCTATTCACACCGCTGTTCTCACAAGCGGTTGTTTATGTATTGATGCTATTACCACTGCCAGCCATGCCTTCTGTCGCCACAAGCTCACCGCCTACCGCTTACGTCGTGTTAGGTGGCGGACTGACCAATGACAATAACAATCAGATCATTCTCAATCGCTATAGTCTCAACCGTGCCCGTACCGCAGCGGGTGCTTATCACGACCTCCCTCTGCCCATTGTCTTGAGTGGCGCTGAAGCCCCTTGGCTTGGACAATGGCTGATCGAGCATGGTATTGATGGACTGATCAGTGAAAACGCCAGCATGAACACCTGTGAAAATGCCCGTTTTACTGCCAAACGCATCCCACTACATCATGTCTACCTCATTACTGACAGCTACCATATGGCACGTGCTCGCAGACAGTTTGCGTTAAATGGTATCAACAGTACGCCTCTTAGTGCGCCCTTGCCTGTACGACGCGACTGGATGAAACCTGCACAAAACCTGAGCCATTCACGCCGTGCTGTTTATGAGATTGCCGCGTATCTACGGGACGTGATACGTCCGCAAATGAACTGTCGCCATGCCAATGACGTAACGGCGCAGCAGCTGCTCACTCCTAGAGGTAATGCGACAAAAACACCAAGTGAATAACGATTGACCCGAACTAAGTCATTTGACGTAATGATGGGTGTATAATAAGAGATTGCTACTAAAGAGATCGCTATGCTTAGTATATTTTTATTAATCCCATTGAGTCTGATGTTGTTTGTGGTTGCGATTTGGGCAGTACGCTACGCCGTCAAATCCAACCAGTTTGAAGACCTGGATAATGCCTCACAGCGTATTATCTTAGAGGATCGTCAAGAGCGTCGTCAAACCATGCAAGCGCATGAGCGTCCCGTATCAAGTGTATCACCTCATGACGTCCTGCTTGATGATGACAGTGCTAATGATAGTGAGCATACCAATACCGTGAAGGATGCAGACACTATCAGCCATTCTGATATAGATAAAAATGCCAAACGCTAAGCCGTTCTTATTGGGCTTGAAGCGCTAAAGACTAGCGATAGCCAAAAAGATGGTGCTATAAATACAGGCACATTGACTAACATTTTTTAATAATGATATTGATAGTTTCGCTTTTCACCATTTGTAGGAGATGCATTCATGACCACAGCTTTACTCGTTGCGGCATTATTAATGGGATTTTTTGGGTCACCGCATTGCTTAGGTATGTGTGGCGGGCTGGTGACAGCGTTTGGACTGTCTATGAAAGAGGTCAGCCCCACTAAACGCCGCGCACTGGTTGCCACCTATCACATTGGACGCTTAACGAGTTATGCCACGTTGGGTTTGGTTGCAGGATTGATTGGTATTACTGTATTGGAGCCATTGATGCGCGGCAATAGTATGCCGCGCATCTTATTGGGGCTGGTACTAGTATTTGTGGGTGTTACCATGCTTGGAGCGCCGTTTTTGACCAAGCTTGAGCGTTTTGGGATGCGCTTTTGGCAGTATCTTAGTCCACTACGTCAAAAGGTATTTCCGCTCAATACGTTTCCAAGAGCATTGACCGCTGGCCTGCTGTGGGGGTTTTTACCTTGTGGGCTGGTTTATGGTGCCCTGCTGATTGCCGTGGTCGCTCACAATCCGCTGAGCGGTGCCGCATTGATGCTCGTTTTCGGTTTAGGAACTGTACCGATGCTGGTCGCCACACATGAGACAGTTGGTTGGTTGCGTGACAAGATTGGCCGTTTTCGCTTAAGACAGCTCAATGGCGCTGTGATGGTGATATCTGGGTTGGCAGTTGCTATCGTGCCCATCGTGATGGCGGGTATGCATGGCGGGCATGATATGGCTGCCATGGATCATAGTGGTCATACTGCGATGATGTCGGAGGCTGATATGGCAGAGAATCATGATATGAGCGCCATGCATCATGAAGGTCATGACATGGGGTCAGAGATGATGATGGATGAGGATATGGATCATAGCATGCATGACATGAGTACCATGCCCGCTCATACAGAAGATGGACAAGAACCAACAGCGCAGGCACATTGAATGATGACGAAGTAAGCCAGATCAGTACTTGGCTGCCAAGGTGTATAAAAGCCATAAAAGAAGAGCCTGTAAAACATAATTGTTTTACAGGCTCTTTTTATTGTAAGGGTCACTGCACTACTATGGCTGCCACTGCTCTAATGAAAACTTAGTGTCCAAGTGCTTTTCTAATGCGGGTACATTAAAGGCATCATCCTCACTCACAAAACTGATGCTAATCCCTGTCTGGCCTGCGCGTCCCGTACGCCCGATACGATGTACATAATCATCTGGCTGATCAGGCAGCGTATAATTGACCACATGGCTGATATCATCCACATGAATACCGCGTCCTGCGACATCTGTCGCGACCAAGATAGAAGCATGACCGTCCTTGAAACGCTGTAAGTATTTCTCACGTTTTTGCTGGATCACATCACCTGATAGCATGACAATGTTATGCGCTTGGCGCAGCTTATGATACAAGCGCTTTACTTGATCTTTGCGGTTGGCAAATACAATCACTTTTTCGACTGCTTTATCACTGATAATACGCTCTAAAGCTTCTAACTTTTGATCTTCTGTCAGTAAGTAAAAATGTTGATCGACCAACTCACTGGTTTTATGTTCTGGCTCGATTTCGACGAACTGTGGTTCATGTAACCAGCGATAAGCCAAGTTCATCACATCTTGATTAAAGGTGGCAGAGAACAGGAGGCTTTGACGATCTGTATTGGCTGGCATTCGTCCAACCAAGCGTTTTATATCAGGAATAAAACCCATATCAAGCATGCGATCTGCTTCATCTAATACCAACACTTCTACTCGGTCTAAATAGACCATGCCTTTGTTGGCAAGATCAATCAGACGACCAGGTGTCGCCACCAAAATATCGACATATTGACGTTCAAGCTCATGCTGCTGAGTCTCATAGTTGGTACCACCCATGATACAGACACTATGAAGTGAGGTATATTTGGTCAACGTAATACAGTCATCAAATATCTGTTGCGCCAGCTCGCGAGTTGGTGCCATGATCACGGCACGCGGCTCACCCAAATAACGCTCTTCATCATGAGCAAAAGGACGCTTGAGCAACGCTTCCATGATGGTTATCAAGAACGTTGCGGTCTTACCGGTGCCAGTTTGCGCTTGTCCAATCGCATCTTGATGGGCCAATGTATGGGGTAGTATTTTCGCTTGAATAGGCGTCAATGCAGTAAAGCCTAAATCACTCACTGCGCGTAAGGTCGCATCCGTAAGCGGCAGATCCGTAAACGTCGTAAAATTACTCAAAAAAATATCCTTTTAAATTAATTGCTTGTATTTTATTCATTCTAAACACGCTTTATATTCTCATGCATATTAAGGTCTGTTGAACCGTAACGGTCATTGTATCAAATCTACAAATATCGCGGCGTCACTTTAAAAGCGATACGATGCTATTGATATCGATGTGTTGCCGTCTCTGATATATCCCAGCTTTGATATGCTCCGATTTTGATATGCTTAAGGCAAACATGCTATAAAATTTATAACCAGAGCATATCTCTATTGGTCTCTCGACTTTATTGTCAGCCGACTATCGTCTTTCTAATGGAGGAGAGACATCAGACAGACAAGCATAAAAAAAGCCAAGCCCAAATCTAACCCTACCAAATATGCTGCCTTTTTCTCAGCATAGGTAAGACAAGATGGGCTTGACTTAGTAGTATATCAGTAGTTCGTACAGACATTATCACTAAACCGCTCTAATGCCTGAATAGATTACTCTTCTGTCTTTCTGACTTCTTCAGCTTGCAGGCCTTTATCGCCTTCTACCACACTGAATTCAACCTTTTCACCATCTTTTAGAGAGCGATAGCCATCACCCTGAATCGCACGGAAATGGACAAAAATATCTTCTCCGCTGTCACGTTGAATGAAACCAAAGCCTTTTGAATCATTAAACCACTTAACGGTACCTTGTTCACGAGCTGACATAATATTACTTCCTAAAAAAGTTCGCTTAGTCCCAAATTCCTTTGCAACATTGCATATAAACGGGATCTAAGATTGTGAAATCAAAAACTTAACAGTCTGACGTTTATTACTCATGCTTATATTAAATATCAGTAACAAACTTGCAATATATATTGCATAAAAAATATCATAGCACGGGTTTTTAGCAACATAAAGACTTTTAACATGCTTTTTGCCGCCTAGGTGAAGTTTTCGTGTAATTTTTTTATACCGCAGCCTGCGAGCTGTTATGATAAAGCGCTGAGACAAATTGCTTGCTGCTATTTAGCAAAGACATACCTAATCTGATTAAAAAGAGAAAAGTCAGCTGAAATGATAGATTCGTAGACGAAGGCTTTGTGATACTAGGGCGTGTTATCAATTAAGAGACCTTTATCTTAGTCACCTGTATTTTTTAATATGCCTGTATTTTCTAAAATAGAGTACCTAGTATATAGTCACTAAAGTATCGACTTCATTTTGAAGCCACCATGCACGCCCTCTTAACCAACTATCATGACCGAGACCATTATGACGCCATCTGCCCCTGCTAACGAAGTAGAAAACCCAACTGACCAACGTACTGAGCAGGCGCTCACTCATAAATTACTATTGGTAAATGGGGTTAATCTAAACTTATTGGGTAAGCGTGAGCCTGAAATTTATGGTT
Organism: Psychrobacter sp. NG27; assembly: GCF_016106655.1. Classification (NCBI taxonomy): domain Bacteria; kingdom Pseudomonadati; phylum Pseudomonadota; class Gammaproteobacteria; order Moraxellales; family Moraxellaceae; genus Psychrobacter; species Psychrobacter sp. NG27. The sequence goes on along the minus strand of NZ_JADGIN010000003.1, from coordinate 212,262 downwards.
ATATGACGCTCGCAGACATCGAAAACAGATTGATCCAGCGTGCAGCCAAACACGGTATTGAGCTGATGTGTATACAGTCTAATCACGAGGGTAATCTGGTGGATGAGATACAGTATAATGGCTTATTGGCAGAAAAGCCTGCCCAAGTCGATGCGATTATTATTAATCCTGCCGCATTTACGCATACTTCTGTCGCCTTACGTGATGCCCTATTGGCCACGCAAAAACCTTTTATAGAAGTACATTTATCCAATGTCCATGCACGTGAGTCTTTTCGTCAGCACTCTTATCTAAGTGATATTGCCGTTGGTGTTATTTGCGGTTTGGGGCATATGGGGTATCAGATGGCACTAGACTACTGGTTGAGCAACACCTACTCGATCGATTTGGATCATTAATAAGAATCTGGTTATAGGTTTTGACAGCTCATAGACTTTAGGTAAAACACAGCAACGTCATGGTTCAGAAAAATCACGCTGCTATCACACAGTAGTCAAACAGTAATTTTGTACTGAAAATAATAGAATTGTGACTGAAAAACAAACCACTATATGGTGACATGAATGGCAAAATCTTCTGGAAAGCGCTTTATGAAACTTGCTGGCATGACAGCGAGCATTGCCGGAAAAGCCGCTAAAAACTCCTTTAAGCATCTCTCAAGTGATGAAGAAAAACGGATACAAGCCCGTTCAGACTTGATGCAAGATGTGGGTATTCAGATTGCTGAGACCTTAGGTGAGATGAAAGGCGCGGTGATGAAAGTGGGACAAATTGCCTCACAGTATAAAGATGTGTTCCCTCCTGAAGTGGCCACTGCTTTGGAGAAACTGCAAAAAGATGCCCCGCCGATGCCCTATGCGCAGATACGCGCACAAGTCGAACGGGAGCTCAAAGCCCCTATAGCAGAACTGTTCCTTGAGTTTGAACAGACCCCATTTGCTGCCGCCTCAATCGGGCAAGTGCATAAAGCGACGCTACCCTCTGGACAGAAAGTGGTGGTCAAAGTCCAGTATCCCGATGTCGATGAAAACTGTGACAGTGACCTCAAACAAGTACGTATGGCACTGAAAATCGCGGGCGTGCTCAATATGAGTAAGCAGCTGCAAGAGCAGTTGTTTAATGAGATTCGTCAGAGCCTGCATGACGAGCTGGACTATGTTAAAGAAGCGCATAATTTGCGCGTATTTGGCGCCTTTCATGCAGAAGACGAAGGTCTCATCATTCCCAAAGTAATCAGCAGTCATTCCTCTAGACGTATTTTGACCTTGACCGAAGAGATGGGCGATACGTTGACAGTGGCTGCGACATGGGACAATTACACCAAGCAAAAGATAGCTGAGCGTTTGTTTCACTTTACCGCAGGGCAATTATTTGGCTTGTACCGTATGCACTGTGATCCACATCCAGGTAACTTTGCTTTTCGCCATGACGGTAGCGTCGTGGCTTACGATTTTGGTGGTATTCGAAGTTATAGCCATAGCGAAGTACAGCTGTTTCGCCGCTTTGCCAAGCATGCTATCAAAGGTGATGTCACGGCACTCGAGCAAGACCTTGTGGCATTAGAGGTTCGACGTCAGGATGACAAAAATATCCCAGGTGAGTTTTATGAGAAGTGGCTATCCATTGGTCTAAAACCTTTGTCTATCAGTCCGTATCAGGAAGGGGCATTTGATTTTGGCAGCAGTCAGGTACATCATGAAGCCATTACCCAAATGCGTACCTCATTGAAATACTTTGGACAGTTTCAACCCTCTGCCATGACAATGATGCTGGACCGTACTGTATCAGGTCAGTACTGGAATCTGGTCAATTTGGGTGTCGAGATTGATTTGTCTACACTGGTTCATGAGTACACTGAGGCATCATAAAAAACACGTTTCAAATGAGGACACACCTTAGATATGCAGCGCATGTCCACAACGATCACAAAAATCTGCGCCTAGTGCGTGACCGAATTTGCCGCAATTTGGACAGGTAACCGGATTGAGCTGAGGACGCATATTACGAGCCAGCTCAGAGGTAAAGATACCCGTCGGAACTGCGATAATCGAATAACCGGTGATCATGACCATGGTTGCAATGGCTTGTCCCAGTGGCGTTTTAGGTGACATATCACCATAACCGACCGTGGTCATCGTGACAACTGCCCAATAGATAGACAATGGAATACTGGTAAAACCGTTTTCGGGGCCTTCTACCACGTAGATAATTGAACCAAAGATGGTGACCAATAAAACCAAGGATAAGAAAAATACGGTGATTTTTTGCTGACTGGTCTTAAGCGCTGAAGCCAAAAACCCTGCTTGTTGCATGTAAGCTTTGAGCTTGAGCACTCGGAACACGCGCAAAATACGTAAGACACGTATCACGAGTAGATACTGTACACCCACAAACATCAGACTCAGATAGCTTGGCAGCACGGACAATAAATCTACGACGCCAAAAAAGCTAAAGATATAGCGTAAACGGTTGGGTGCTGAAAACAATCTGAGCGCATATTCAATCGTAAATAAGATGGTAAAAAACCATTCTGCATAAAAAAACAGCACGCCATATTGCAAACGCATATAGAGCACACTGTCTAGCATAACAACAGCCACACTGGCTGCAATCGCAATCAGCAGCACGATATCAAACAGCTTACCCAATCGGGTATCAGTACCTTCAATGATGATATGCGTGCGGTTACGCAGATGTGTAATGGCTTCAGCAGTTGATTGCTTCATAGGATCAGTAACTTTATAAATTCAATGACTTGATGACAGTCAATGACTTAAAATAGGATGAATAAGGGCAAGTTGGTGAAAACAGTCAAAACTGGTTTATAATATTGCTCACTTGTCGTAGCGAATACAATCTATAAGTTGCCACAGTGTAACAAAAAAGCACTCTCAACAACATACAAATCGTCAACGCATGAGTAGCGCTATTACCTCAAAATGACAAAGTAATGATACTATAAAGACAAGTATTCACAGACCTAAGGGTGTTCTTGATCACCCCTTTTTATACATAATAATTGATACCTAGAACTTAAGGATGTTATATGGCAGGCCATTCAAAATGGGCAAATATCAAACACCGCAAAGCCCGTCAGGATGCAGTAAAAGGTAAGGTATTTACCAAAATTATCCGTGAAATCGTTTCTGCTGCCAAGCAAGGTGATCCTGATCCCGACAAAAACCCACGCTTACGTGCTGTCATTGAAAAAGCCCTATCAGTCAATATGACGCGCGACACGATCAATCGTGCTGTCGACCGTGGTACAGGCGGCGGTGATAATGAAAATATGGAAGAAGTCAGCTACGAAGGCTATGGAGTTGGCGGTGTGGCGGTACTGGTCGAAACCATGACTGACAACCTCAATCGTACGGTCAGTGAAGTGCGTCACGCTTTTACCAAATGCGATGGCAATCTGGGTACGTCAGGCTCGGTTGCTTATTTATTTACTAAGCGCGGTGAGATTACCTTTAATGATATCAGCTTAGAAGATGAGGTCATGCTAGTTGCACTAGATGCGGGCGCCGTTGATATTGAAAATGACGGCGAAAGCTTGCTCGTTATCACTGAATGGGAAAGTTTTGGTCAAGTCCAAGATGCTCTCAATGCTGCAGGCCTCATCTCTGACAATGCTGAAGTCACGATGTCACCATCTACCACAGCTGAGATCGACAATGTCGATGATGCCGAAAAAGTCCTAAAGATGATTGATATGTTAGAAGATGCTGATGATGTGCAAGAGGTTTATACTAACGTTAACTTCTCTGCTGAAGTCATGGCTCAGCTTGAGGGTTAGCTAAAACAGCCTTCCATATCAAGTGCTCTAGATATCCGTACGATAAAACCAGACCGTTCCATACTGTCTGGTTTTTTTATCATATAAATAACACTTTATACCGATTGTTTTTCTTATAGACGAGGCATATAATCACACAAAAATCGTAATAGTTATCATTTGCACGAATGCAAATAACTAAGGACTCTCTATGAGTGTGACAATTACATCTTCTTATCCTACCTCAACTCACTCTCCTACTCTTTCAGACAAAAACCTATTACCTTTGTGCTCATTATTAGACCTCAATAAACGTCAACCTGCCATGATTGAAGATATTGTTGCCAATAAACGGTTTGGCGAGATAGATGGTGCTATCAGCCAAAGACTAAAGGACTTAGGATTTTTGCCCAATACGTTGATTCATATTGTTGCCAAAGGACTCTTTGGTAAGCCGCCTTATGCTGTACAGCTGAGTACAGGTGCTCAGTTTAGCTTACGCGCTGATGAGCTGATTAAAATTAGATGCCGAGTGATATCGTCAGTATAAAGATAAGCGATAGTTTTGCACTGATTGCTCGATACTGACCTGCTTTATCCAACCTTCCCATATAAATCTCCAGAAGTGATGCATAAGCCTATGTCCTCTTCATTATCCTTTTCAGTACCAATCGATCAAGTAACAGAGCGTACGGCCCCTATAATATTGGCCCTAGTCGGCGCACCCAACTGCGGTAAAACGGCGACCTTTAACGTGCTGACAGGTTCTAAAGCCAAAGTCGCTAACTATTCTGGCGTCACCGTTGATAAGCGCAGTGCTGCGCTGCTTGGACATTCTAATGTCAATATTTTAGACTTGCCCGGCACCTATAGCTTAAAGACCGCCAGCTTAGATGAGGAAGTCACTCGCAAAGTCCTATTTGGTCAAATGCCTGGTGAATCTATCCCTGATGGAATCATCTTTGTGGCAGATGCGACCAACCTACGCATGTCCTTAAGAATGCTACTTGAGCTAAAAAACTTAGGCCTACCCATCATTGTCGCACTCAATTTAAGTGATGTGGCGCATAGTCGCGGGCTAGTAGTAGAAGCATCAGTATTGTCAGAGGAGCTCGGTGTACCCTTTGCCAAGACTGTTGCTATCAAGCGTAAGGGCTGTGATCAGCTACTAGCCTTGGCTAGCGATCTGATTGATTATATTGGTAATAGTGATAAACCCATTCATTTCTTTGGTGGTAATAGCGACACGCATATCATGTATCAACAAGCGGATGATATTTTGAGCCGAGCGGTCACGAGTGCACAACGTTTACCAAAGTGGCATGAACGTTTAGATCAGCTGACATTACACCCTGTCATAGGGGTTGTTATTTTGTTGACGATTCTTTTTGTCATCTTTCAGGCAGTCTATGCGTGGGCTGCACCTTTGATGGATGGTATTGAGTGGCTGGTTGGTAGCGTAGGCATACTGCTGATGCAATGGCTACCAGATGGTATCTTACAGAGTCTCATCGTAGATGGCATCGTGGCTGGTGTAGGTAGCGTCATTGTATTCATACCTCAAATCACGCTACTGTTTTTATTCTTATTAATATTAGAAGACTCAGGATATCTACCGCGCGCAGCGTTTTTGTTAGATAACTTACTCGCAAAAGTGGGACTTTCTGGACGCTCATTTATTCCGCTGCTTTCAGGGTTTGCTTGCGCTGTACCAGCTGTTATGTCGACTCGTACGATTCCTAGCCATAAAGAGCGCTTAATGGCGATTGCGGTCCTACCTATGTTGACTTGCTCAGCTCGTCTACCGATTTATGCACTCATCATTGCAGCAGTGATACCTAGCCAAACGGTGCTCGGTATATTCAATTTACAGGGCATCACTTTATTTACCTTATACGTGGTTGGCACTTGCTCAGCGGCATTTGTCTCATGGTTATTTAAGTGCTTTCATAATGCCAAGTCAGAATCATCTGCTTTTCCCTTGTTGATGGAGCTGCCTACTTATCGCATGCCCAATGTTAAGCATATCGCTGGTGAGCTTTGGGATAAGGTAAATACCTTCTTAAGAAGAGCAGGTACGGTTATTTTCACTTTGTCCGTGGTGCTATGGGCCTTGGTTTCCTTTCCATCTGCACCTGCTAATGGGACTGGCCCTGCTATTGATTATAGCTTTGCTGGCATGCTTGGGCATTTGATTGAGCCTATGTTTGCCCCTATTGGTTTTACGTGGCAGATGTGTATTTCTTTGATTCCAGGACTCGCCGCTAGAGAAGTCGTCGTAGCAGCGCTGGGTACAGTCTACGCGGTGGGTAGCGTTGGTGATGAAGCTATCAACCAAACCTTGATTCCTATCATTCACGCTCAATGGGGTTTGGCCACTGCATTCTCATTCTTGGCGTTTTATGTGTATGCCCCCATGTGTTTGGCCACTCTCGCTGTGATTCGCCGTGAGACCAAGTCTTTTAAGCAGACCTTTGCCATTACGGCCTATCTATTTGTCTTGGCTTATTTAATGGCTTGGGTTGTTTACCGAATCACTGGAAGTATTTTTGGATTTTAAGAAACTCACAAAGGAGTCAACAATGAATACAGCGGTAGAGTACCTCATCGTTTTTATGATCGTAGCGGCCTGTTTTTACTACGTATGGACAAAGATTATATTCAAGAAGTCAGCAGGGTGCTCGGGCTGTAAGAAATGTAAGTAGCCAGCCAGCAATAGACAAAACCGTTAGATATAGGATCAACCTATAATACTAGGGCATATCCTCATAAAAAAACGCCAAACCCATATCCGGGTTTGGCGTTTTTTTATATTTTCAAAGATCTATAAATTGACAGCGTTGACATGCTTTAACAGTCTACCCCTTCTAGGCCTAATAAGAATCTCTTTTTATCCAATCCGCCGGTATAACCACCAAGCGTGCCATCGCTCGCAATGACTCGGTGACACGGAACGATGATACTAAAAGGATTCTTGCCATTGGCCTGCGCAACCGCGCGAAACCCTTTTGGACTGTCCACACGCTTTGCTAATGTGGCATAGCTAATCGTTTCACCATAGTCGATGTCTTGCAATGCTTGCCATACCCTTTGCTGGAAATCAGTTCCCATAGAAAAATCTAGAGGCAAATCCAACGTCTTACGTTTACCATCAGCATAATCTTTGAGCTGGAAAATGGCTTCTATTAATAATGCTTGAGCAGCATCATTCATGCCTAGGCTATTACTGTCTATAAACGTAAAGTCTTGATCTACTAGACCATAATACTTTTTAAGTTTAGGCACAGATTTTGAGCTGTGCCATGAGTTACCTGCCAGCAGCCAATTGGCTTCAACGAGCATAGGGTGACCATGCTCATCGACACGGGCGATTAGCGTTAATCGATGTGATCCAAAGGCTGCTGTGGTAACTATCATGGCTTCTACTTCCAAATTATCTTAAAAATGATTTACCAGCTGAAACTGGCTATCTTATTCTTTATCATCGGTCTCAAATAAGGCGGCGACAAACTGCTTCGGACTGAAAGATCGTAAGTCATCAATCGATTCACCCACACCAATATAGCGAATAGGCACGTCAGTCGTTTCAGCGATATTAAATACCACACCACCTTTAGCCGTACCGTCTAGCTTTGTAATAGTAATACCTGTCAGCGGCACAACCTTATTAAACAGCTCAACTTGATTGATGGCGTTTTGACCCGTGCCAGCATCCAGTACAATCATACCTTCATGCGGCGCGCTCGGATCGGCTTTTCGCATCACACGGACGACCTTCTCTAACTCTGCCATCAGATGTGTTTTGTTTTGCAGACGTCCAGCGGTATCGGCGATGAGTACATCGATGTTTTTTGCTTTGGCAGACTGCATGGCATCAAAAATGACAGAAGCACTGTCAGAGCCATGACCTTGCGCCACTACTGGAATATGATTACGCTCACCCCAGATCTGTAGCTGCTCGGTAGCTGCCGCACGGAACGTATCGCCTGCTGCCAACATGACTGATTTCCCCTCACCTTGTAAGCGTTTGGCAAGCTTACCAATCGTTGTCGTTTTGCCCACACCATTGACGCCTACAACTAATATAACAAACGGTTTTTTGCTGGTGTCAATCACCAGAGGCGCAACTTTTGGTGTGAGGATATCAACCAGCTCACTTTGCAATGCTTTATATAGTGAGTGTGCATAAATCAAATCACCACGGGCGGTCTGCTCGGTGAGGCTCTTGATAATACGATTGGTCGCGTTGACACCAATATCAGCCACCAATAGCTGATCTTCGACTTCTTCTAATAGCTCGTCATCGATCTCTTTACCACCGATAAGAATGCTGACCATACCTTCGGCTAAGTTCTTACGTGACTTACTCAGCCCCGTCTTCATGCGATTAAACCAGCTGCCCTTCTTTTTATTTTCTTGAGTCTCTTGTGACTCTACTGCTGGCTCTTTTGGAATAGCCGTTTGCGCATCATTGCTCGCAACTGGACTCACGCTTGGTGTATCCCCTAATTGCGCTTGCAATGGCATGGTCGGCGCAGTATTGGCTTTACTCGTAGCGTCTGCTTCTTTGGCGTTTGAGAAACTTTCAGAGTTACCTTTAGGTACGTTATGTTCTTCTGTCATGACAATCGGCGTCGCCAAAGCAATATTTTCTGCTGCATCATTGCTTGAGACGTCTTGATTTACCGTACTGTCCTTTTGCGGCGCGACATTCTCAGCATCATCAATGATGGGCACAGATTGCACCGGTAGACTGGGTAAGGTAATATCGTCGTCATCTAAGTCGTCAAGACTATCATCCAAGTTGATGACCACACGATTGCTATTGTTTTGGTTATTCATAAGTTTGCCCTAAAAATTATCACTATCAATTATTTGTTTATTATCAATGGATTCGTAGATTGTCATGAGCTTGCCGGTGACATGACAATTCGTTTTAGCCCATTTTAGCATAATTCAAGTCGTGCTCAGCCCCTACCATTATAGACTAGGGCGCGTCCTCATTTTAAAAATGGTGATAAAAATGAGATAAATTGCAGTCAAACAAGGAAAATAGCGCAGATAATATCGAGATATTAGTCAGCTATTTGACGCCGCTTGGCAAGATTTAGCCATTTTTGATCCATTTAGATGACCATCGGTTGAATTGAGGACATGCCCTAGCATCAAAATTTGTCCGCTCAAAAAATTGCTAAATGATTTGAGAAAGTCTTGCTTAAGGTTTGGACACAAAAATCTGACCCGCAATAGACTGAACTTAACTTAATCTATGAAGCTATATTTATAAAAATTATTAGGAATCACTCATGAAAATATTATCAAGCCATAGCAAAAGACTTACCGCGATTAGCATGCCTATGCTACTAACAGCGATTGTTCTGTTTACAACAGGTTGCAGTACCACGCAAGAGTTTAGACCGACCGCTAGTGTCTTAGTTGGCGCGCAAACCTCTTTGTAGTACCTTTTATTGCTATCGTCAATATTTTCAGTCACTGTTCATATAAGCAGACCATACCATGTCATTGTCCTTACCACTCTATGCTATTCCCTTACGCATTGCCTATGCCTTAGCATTAGCCACCACTCTTACCGCCTGTCAGACCACAACAACGCAGTCTCATTCTGCTAAGGCAGCTAAAAGCACAGTAGCAGAGGCATCGGCTAAAAGTATTTTGGATGACAGTAGCACAAGCGTAGAGGCTCAGCCATCAGCGTTGGCAATGGACATGTCGGGTCGACATGAATATCAGTTAGAAAATGGTCTAAAAATCGTCATAAAAGAAGATCACCGTGCCCCAGTCGCCATGACCCAGATCTGGTACCGGGTAGGTTCAGCAGATGAGCCACTTGATAAAGGGGGCATATCTCACTTGCTCGAGCATATGATGTTCAAGGGTACGACGAATGTATCAAGTGATGATTATGAGCGGCTCATTGCTAAATTTGGCGGCGTCAACAATGCCTTTACCAGTTATGACTATACTGGTTACTACGAGCTATTCCCAGCCAATCGCATGCCTCTAGCACTAGAGCTTGAGGCGGATCGCATGAAAAACCTGACCTTTAATGATAAAGAATTTGCCAAAGAACACCAAGTCGTTATGGAGGAGCGTCGTCAACGTACAGACGATAACCCTCTCGCCAAAGCCTATGAGTCATTTCGATTACTGGCACTGCCTAACAGTCCAAAAGGCGAGTCTGTCATCGGACCCATGAACGAGCTGCAATCTATCACGTTGCCAGACTTAAAGGACTGGTACAAAACATGGTATGCACCAAACAATGCCACCCTGGTGATCGTGGGTGATGTACAACCTGAAGAAGTGTTGACTCAAGTCAAACGATACTTTGGTGAGCTTGCGCCAAGTAACCTACCCAAACGTGCCGCTGTCAGTCAAAAAGGCTTTCGAGGTTATCGAAAAGTAGACTCTGAGCAAGCGGTACAGGTGCCTGTTCTACTTATGGGTTACAACGTACCGAGCCTTATCACGGCGGGAGCCAATAATACGAAACAAGCGTATGCCCTGTCGTTGGCGCAAGACGTACTCGATGGCGGTCTATCTGCACGCTTAGAGAGTCGCCTGATACGTGAGCAAGGCCTACTAACGACCGTTGGTACTTCTTACGACTTGCTTGATCGTGGCGATGGGCTGTTTTTGATTCAAGCAACACCGCGCGAAGGTGTCAGCTTAGAACAAGCACAACAAGCCATCACATTAGAGATAGAAAAACTTAAAACAGATCCTATTGCCGCAGACGAAATCAGCCGTGCGAAAACCAACGCGGTCACTGGTCTGGTCTATGCGCAGGACAGTATGGAAGGACAAGCCCGCATGATTGGTTCATTACAGTCTATCGGTCTAGATGATAGGCTACTTGCGACGCTACCGACCAAACTCGATGATATCAGTGTGGTTGATATTCAATCGGCTAGCAAAAAATACTTGGTTAAGGATAACTTGACGGTGATGCATATCGTGCCGCCCAAAGAAAACACAGCAAAAGTAAAATAGCTGTCATCTATTATCAGACGTCTAATAAAAATGACGATAAAACCGCATTCTCAATAAGAAGAAAATCATGACTCAGAATCAATATGGTGTGCAAACAAGATCAGCCGCTTCAAATGTTGCCCGACTGACCCAAAAAAACAGCACCATCTCATTTAAAAAGTTATCTGTCCTTAGTACTGGTGTCTTTTTTGCCTTGAGTTTATCTATGAATACGGCTCAAGCAGACATTGCTAGCGCTGAAGATGCTCGTGCGCCTTCCATCGTCGATACGAGTGCGCCCATTGCTGCCCTAGCTACACTGACCAGCATTGATGATAGTAAGCCTCTAAAAGTCACGGTACCAACCATTCAATCCTTTAAAACCAAAGCTGGCGTCACTGTACTTTTTGTACAGACCACGGCGCTGCCAATCGTTGATATTGACCTGCGCTTTAATGCTGGTAGCGCGCGCGACGACAGCATTAGAAAAGACGGTTTTGGTATTGCCAATATGACCGCGACCATGCTTGAACAAGGCTCAAAGAGCCTAGATGAAAATGCATTCACTCGTGCCGTTGAAACATTAGGCATCAACCTAAGCAGTAGCGCGTACAAAGACATGTTTATCGTCTCCCTACGCAGTCTGTCTGATGACAAACATCTATTACCTGCTATTGATTTAATGACCCAAATGGTGAATGAGCCTGCATTCAACAATGAGGTGCTAGCCCGCAACAAAGCAAGGTTACTGGTCGGCTTACAGCAGCAAAAACAAGACCCTAACAGCCTTGCCAGCATTGCTTTTGACAATGCTTTATATGGTAGCCATCCTTATGCGCATCCATCCGTCGGCACACTAGAGAGCATCCCTACTATTGAGCAGCAACACCTGATAGATTTTAAGAATCGCTATTTGGTTGCAGCCAATGCTTCACTCTCTATGACTGGTAATCTGACATTGCAGCAAGCGAAAAAAATGGCTGAAGACATCACTGATCAACTGCCTGCGGGTCAAATAGCTGCCAAATTACCTGAGCCTGCACCATTAACCCAAGCAAAGCACATCCATATCCCATTTCCAAGCACTCAGACTACTGTACTGATGGGGCAATTGGGCAGTCAGCGAGCGACTGATCCAGTCGCTCAGCAGCAGCAGACCAACTTTGCGGTGGGTAATGAAGTGATGGCGGGTGGTGACTTCAATGCTCGATTAATGACTGAAATTAGACAGAACTTGGGATATACCTATGGGATTTCAGGTTCAATGAGCCCGATGTTGGCGCGAGGCCCTTATCAAATTGGGTTCTCGACACGCAATGATAAAGCGCGCGCGGCCATCGATGCCAGCTTAGACGTCATCGATAAAACGTTAGCAACTGGTATCACCAAAGATGAGATGCGCCTGACGACAGACAATCTTAAAAATAGCTTTCCGATGGGATTTTCGAGTAATGCAGGAATCAATGGGCTACTGGCAATGATGAATTTTTATCAGCTGCCCAGCAGCTATCTGGCAGATTATACCAATCGTATCGATCAAGTGACGCTTACAGGGGTTAATAATACCCTGCGCAGTACGCTACAGCCTGATAATTTTTTGATTGTGACTGTGGGTCAAGAAGACCCTTGGACAAAGAAGGCATCGGTTAAGAAGACATTGGCAAAAAATTCAAACAAACAATAAATCAATAATAGGTATCACAAACCAACTCGATGTACAGTAAGTGTCAGTAAGTCATACTGTTCACAATATTGATGCTGACGCTGATCGTCATTGGGACACTTGATAGGTTATGATGATTTGTCATTGATAGTCTGTCAGGTGTTTCCAACTCATTGTCTGTCAGTTAAGTATTAAATAGACCTCTACACTCGGTTGCTTTGTACTACTGTTAAGTTGAATCGACTATATTATAAATACTGTTTATCAGATAACTTGATAGCAACATTATAGGTAAGTGATTCAGGCTTATGCGTTGCACCGTTGTAGCTCAGTCGAACGACATGCTTATCATATGACGTTACCTGATAATTGCCATTGGCAAAATTATGCAGCGTCGGTACGATGAGCAATGTTTCTATTTGATTATTATCAACTTTGACAGAAAGCTCTTGACCCTCTTCTGGATATAAAAAATAATCACAGTAATCGTTTACCATGACTTCAGAGATACGCTCAATCGTTTGACTTCTTTGCTCATCTTGTAGCAATTTTGGACAGACATCAGAGCGTTTTGAGGCCAAACGAGCATAAGAGTTTTTGATGCTTTCTTCTATATTGGCAGAGCTCTGTGTGTTTGCCTCTAAATGTTGCATAGAAGGATCTGTGGCTAGCACGCTGTTATCAGTAGATGCCTCTGAGCTACAGCCACTCATAGATAGCATAGACAAAAACGCCGCTCCTAACAACGCACTGTTTATGGCATGTGAACGCGGCAGATGTCGGGGGATTTTATCTCGCTTGCTGTATCGAACCAAATGATAATTTTTCATAGATTTCGCTTACCATAAACGTGGACATATTCCTTTACGTACGTCAAGGATACAAAGGTAAATAATGATCTTAGACTATTAAAGCACACTTTTTATAACTCTAAACAAATTTTCAGTGAACTTATGTGTTCAACTCTGTATTTTACCTCTTTTTTAACCATTATCAAGTAGTTAGACACATTATATTCATAATATGTTATTTAGATGCATGCCTACTAGTTAAATGTTATCAGCTTAATTTTCATCAGATCATTTTCATTTACCAAGTATCTACTCGCTTGCTAAGCCACTGCCTACTTGCTACTCCGATTGATTGACGATAGTCGGTTCAATATAATTTAAATACAAGGAAGCCGGGTGAAAGTACTATAGATAGTAGACTAAGCAAGACTGACACCATATCTAATTCATAGAGGATTGACGATATTCGGTTTAGTAGCGGCAAGAAGAGCTGCTACTGGCATGATTAAAACCCCATTTACGATAGCCGTCCGTGTCTAGATGAATGGCACCCGTCGCATATAGACCTAGGCCAAAATTATAAGGCTGTCCTTGATATTGCCAAAATTGACATAGACCGTCTTGCATCGTGCTCAGACGCCATGAGTTGTCTTCGTACTCTGGCACCCAAATATCTATCGCACTTGCATTCATATGTTTACTACTATCAGCGCCGCCTGCACACTGATTGAGTCCAGGACTGCGATATACTGAGCGTATCTCACTGCTCAGTGGCAAAATTCCTTGGTTTTTGAGTTCGCTATACAAGCGTAAAGTGGGTACAACATTCTGCCACAGCTCTTGCGGTGGTAACTGATAGGGCTCGTAACCACACTTATCCCAACTGCGAGCCGTGCTCAATAATTGCTCCAGCGGTGGTACGTTCTGTGCCCCAATTCGTGATCCGAGATAACGCTGATATTCCGCTACTTGCTGAGCACGGTAGCTATTACTGTTCAACCATGCGGTAAAGTTCATATCCATAGCATCGTTCTGAGTATAGTTATAGGTATTATTTGGCGTACTGTAGCTGCGATTATTACTATAGACCGTATTATAAGTAGGTGCTCGTCTCACGACGTTAACACGCTTATTCTCTTCGATAGACAAACGAGCATCGATCTCAAAATCGCGCTGTTTTTGTACAATTAAGCTTTGCATACTGTCGCCACTACTAGCATTTGTGTCGCTCAGTGTAGTAGCCGCAGAGCGTAGATTTGAGGAGTTACTGGGTGAGCTAATATAAGCATTACTGCCTTGACGTATTTGAATACGGCGTTCAGTATGGTCACTGACGAGATCAGCATGAGCAGAGATACTGCTCGCGCACACAACGAATGTGATAATAGGCTGAGTGATGTACCTACGGGCATGGATTTTTGACTTTATCATTGCAAGAGACTACCGCTAAAAACGTTTTATCGATACTATCAAATTTTTATCAAGCAGGCTAAACTATCGCCTATAATCAGAGGCCTAATATTCGTAATTAACACTTATCCTCATTATGGTTATAATCATGTGACTTTATTACCTGAGCGTGAACCATCTGCTTATTTTATTGTCTATGCACTTTTATTTGACTCATTGTAGCCTTCTAATTTCTGATGGTATTTGCATGACAACGCTCATTGATACCGCATTTTCAGATCGCGCGCTTCTCTTACACCAACTGCCAGCCAAACTCTGCCTATGTCATCTAACCCGCAATACCGTTTTTCACGCCAAAGCCATCACTTAGGCCAAGGTCATGCGCCAACACTTTGGCAACGTATCCATATTGATCCATGGTTGACCCTACTCCTGCTGACCGTTTGTTGCATTGGTTTGACCATTTTATACAGTGCCGCTAGTCAAGATATTGGCATGGTCATACGTCAGATGGTCAGCTATGGTGTGGCATTTGTTGTTATGTTTATCATGGCACAGATACCGCCAAGCCTTTATCGTAGCTTTACGCCCATATTTTATGTGCTAGGACTTATCCTGTTAATATTGGTCGACATCATTGGTGAAGTGCGTATGGGCGCTCAGCGCTGGATCAACTTACCTGGATTCGGTAGCGTCCAGCCTTCAGAATTTATGAAGCTTGGTATGCCAATGATGTGTGCTTGGTTTTTGTCAAAACGTGATTTGCCGCCATCAGCCTCTAGTATCGCGATCACTTTGGCATTGATTGTCGTACCCGTATTATTGATTGCCAAAGAACCAGATCTTGGTACTTCATTACTGGTTGCTGCGAGCGGCATGTTCGTCTTATTTTTGGCAGGACTGTCTTGGCGTTTGATTTCTGCTGCTGTCATTTTAGCAATACCTTTTGTCGCCTTTGCATGGAATTTTTTATTGCATGATTATCAGCGCACACGTGTTCTTACCCTACTCAACCCCGAGGCTGATATACAAGGTGCTGGGTGGAATATCATTCAGTCAAAAACGGCCATTGGATCAGGCGGATTAACGGGTAAAGGGTATTTGGAAGGCACACAGTCACATCTTCATTTTTTACCAGAAGGTCATACCGATTTTATCATTGCCGCTTTTTCCGAAGAGTTCGGTCTATTTGGCGTGATGCTTCTCATGTTTATTTATTCTTGTCTGCTGACACGTGCATTATATATTGCGATCACGCATCCTGATATTTATAGCAGATTATTGGCAGGCGCAATTTCTATGTCTTTCTTCGTTTACATCTTTGTCAATGTTGGGATGGTTGGTGGTATTTTGCCTGTGGTTGGTGTTCCATTACCGTTCATTAGCTATGGTGGTACTGCTATCGTGACGCTCATGGCAGGGTTTGGTTTGCTCATGTCTATTCACACCCATAAATCGGGCTGACCCTATATTAGGGCACATTATAAAGCCACCCTGAGCAAGAACTTTGCTCCAATATTGTTCCTTATGTGCCCTAAAATAGCCTGTGAAAATTCTGAGTCAGAATAGAATTTGAACCACATTCATCTCATTCATATCTTGTTACTTTTAACAAATACTACATAATCTGCCTTACGCATCACTCTCATTGTAGTCACAAAGCTGACATAAGTAATTGTTATTTAATTGCTTATGTCTTAATTTTATCGAAGATAAACTACTTATCCTCTAGTGATTGTCAATCCTAGCTGAAATATTTTATTCCTTGTTTTTTACAAAAAATTGCGTTAACCTCTTTTAACTGTACATTGATACACAACCCGTACACAGTCACTAATAAACTTTGCACTTAATTATATTTTGGTTGTAGCTTGGCCGTATAGTTAGCATCTTGTAGATTTCACGCTTTCAAATTCACTACTTAATTAACGGTTTAATAACAAAGCATTACTTTAGACGATTAATTACATAGTGTAGATAGCGGGTTTATTGAATACTTGATAAATACAACATATTCAGTAAATCGTACAGTGACACTGGTACTCGATTTTTATTCTAAAGCAAAATATTAGATGAATGTCGCTAACGATCATTTGAGGGTATCACCAGTAATTTTGGCCGTTATGCCTATTGCTTGTGATAATAAAATGAACACTATCATAGATTGAAACCTATAGAGACCTTTGTATTAATCCCCAAAAAAATAAAAGATTAATATAAATGCTCTAAAGTCTGCGCCACTACTGGATTGATCCAATATTGTCACATTCTATCTGAAGTTTTAGCATTAGGTTTTGATGTATAAGTTATAGAGGTATTTATGAATAAGCGTTTATCTGGTTTACTTACAATGTCAGCAGTTTTGTTTGCTGGCTCTGCAGTTGTTACAAATGCAAACGCTGTAGAAGCAAAAACCTCCCTTGCGATCATGTCGCAAGACAACGCTTCCCATATCGACCGTGTACTGGGTGAGCTTAGCCGTCAACATGACGGTGCATCTAGCTTGGTTAAATCAGCTCGTCAACCGACATCTCTTGCACTTAATAGCTCTTTGCTCGCTAGTGATACCTCACAAGTGAGTAATGATGAAGATGTATTAGAACGCCTAACAGCAGTCGCTTCTAATTCAGTGAGCAAGTTTAAGCAGACAGGTCTTGCCTCTTGGTATGGTCGTAAATTCCATGGTCGTAAAACAGCCAGTGGTGAAACATTTGATATGAACGGTTTGACAGCAGCGCATCGCTCACTACCGTTGAACTGCTATGTAAAAGTAACCAATAAGACCAATGGTAAGAGTGTCGTGGTAAAAGTAAATGATCGTGGTCCATTCCATGGCAACCGCGTATTAGACTTATCTTATGGTGCTGCCAAACGTCTAGGCATCACAAGCAAAGGTGTTG
Source organism: Psychrobacter sp. NG27 (assembly GCF_016106655.1). NCBI lineage: Bacteria > Pseudomonadati > Pseudomonadota > Gammaproteobacteria > Moraxellales > Moraxellaceae > Psychrobacter > Psychrobacter sp. NG27. The sequence goes on along the minus strand of NZ_JADGIN010000003.1, from coordinate 194,730 downwards.
GCAACGTCGCGATTGAGCGTGTCTCAGGACCTTAATCCTACACTTAAGTAAGATATCAATACTCAGAGCGCCACCTCGCTAGAGTAAAACAAATATGACACCATAAAAAGCGCCTAACTCACTTGTAGTTAGGCGCTTTTTTGTGGCTGAATTTTATGCTTCTCAGTAGAACCATATTTATTATGCGCTAAAGAATCAGTACAGAATCAAACATTCAATTTAAAAACAATACAGTGCTTCTGGGATGAATTTTACGAAGTCTCTGGAGTGCGAAGCGCACAGCAAGAGAGTAAAATTTATCCTAGCAGAACGCTATTTCTAACGTACCTCTTTTAAACTGAATCAACTATAGCTCAAACGCACTTTCAATCGCCTCATCAAGACGCTCGACCGCGATTACATTGATTCCCTTAAACTGAGGTGCATTCTTAGCAGGCGCATTGGCCTTTGGAATAATCGCATGTTTAAACCCATGCTTCATTGCTTCTTTTAGGCGCTCTTGACCATTAGGTACTGGGCGAATTTCACCAGATAAACCCACTTCACCAAACACAGCCAATGATGAGGGCAATGCTCGCTCCTTAATACTTGACGCGCACGCCAATAGCACGGCCAAGTCAGATCCAGTTTCTATGACTTTGACACCGCCCACCACATTGACATAGACGTCCTGCCCACTGGTATGAATACCGCCATGACGGTGCATGACTGCCAATAGCATCGACAAGCGCTGAAAGTCGAGGCCCAATGCCATACGTCTGGGCGAGCCTTGAGAGTCATCAACCAAAGCCTGCACTTCGACCAATAAGGGACGCGTCCCTTCACGGCTGACCATCACCACAGATCCTGCAACAGGCTTATCATAGCGACTCAAAAATATCGCTGATGGATTGGCAACTTCCTTTAGACCCATATCGGTCATGCCAAAAATACCCAACTCATTGACTGCCCCAAAGCGGTTTTTTACTGCACGAATCATTCGAAATTTAGAGTCTGACTGACCTTCAAAATACAGTACCGTGTCAACCATATGCTCAAGCACGCGGGGCCCTGCTAAGGTACCTTCTTTGGTCACATGACCGACCAAGAACAGAGCGGTTCCCGTTTGCTTTGCGTAACGTGTCAAAATCGCTGCCGATTCTCTAATCTGGCTGACACCGCCCGGTGCAGAATTGATAGCGTCAGTGTAGATAGTTTGAATAGAGTCAATAATGGCAATGGCTGGCTGCTCTTGAGTCAATGCCGCACAGATGGTTTCCACATTGGTCTCAGCCAGCACCCTGAGCCTATCAGCAGGCAAATCTAAGCGCTTAGCTCGCATCGCCACCTGTGCAAGCGATTCCTCACCAGTTACATACAGAGCACTCCCTGCCAGCGAGTCTGCCCGTGCCATGTTAGTCGCTGTCTGCAATAGAATAGTCGATTTACCGATACCCGGGTCACCACCGATCAGTACCACAGACCCGGCCACTAAACCGCCGCCAAGCACTCGGTCAAATTCACCAATCCCTGTTGGCAAGCGCGTATCCAATCCTATGCTGACCGCATTGAGCGGCATAACCGCACTATGTGTACCTGCATAGTTGCCAGCTGGCGCGCCGCCTGATGCACGAGGTGCTGCTCGATTTGCGGCGGGCTTAGAAGCGGCTTTGTTATGATGCGGCATACTGACGTTGGGGGCTTCGACCAAACTGTTCCATTCACCGCAATCTGTACACTGCCCTGCCCATTTACCAAAATGCGCGCCGCAATGCTGACAGACATAACTGCTTTTATTTTTTGCCATGACTTATGAGCCTTATTCAGATGATCAGTCGAGAATAATGAATAGAATATGATTATTTTTATGAGAGCGAATGTAAGAGTACTGATTACGATCAATCAGCCATTAGTATGACAGGCTATTTTTTAAAGAAAGGAGTATATTCGGACTGGCTTTATGCGTTTATCGCAAGACTAAAGCCAGTCAGTATATATATGAGAAAAATTTAACAGTATTTTTTAATACTATACTTGGAAATCTTTACCCAAATAGACGGATTTCACCAAATCATTTTCCAAGACTTCAGATGAGGTGCCTTCAGCAATGATAGCGCCTTCTGAGACGATATAGGCTTTTTCACAGATAGCCAAAGTGTCACGAACATTATGGTCAGTGATTAACACCCCAATACCGCGGTTTTTTAGCGTCAAGATAACATCTTTGATATCGCCAACAGAGATGGGATCAACCCCAGCAAAAGGCTCATCTAACAATATAAATTTAGGGTCGGCTGCTAACGCACGTGCGATTTCACAGCGACGACGCTCACCGCCCGAGACACTCATACCAAGTGAGCGGCGTACATGTTCTAAATGGAACTCACCGATCAATTTTTCAAGCTCTTGCTGCTGTTCAGCTTTGCTCAATTCTGTACGGGTCTGCAAAATCGCTAAAATATTATCTTCGATAGACAACTTACGAAAAATCGATGCTTCTTGCGGTAAATACCCGATACCTGCACGAGCGCGCTCATGCATGGCATATTTGGACAAGTCCATTTTTCCTAGCGTGACACGGCCTTTGTCCATATTGACTAGACCAACTACCATATAAAAACTGGTCGTCTTACCCGCACCATTAGGGCCTAGCAATCCAACGACTTGCCCTTGGTCAACAGAGAACGAAACGTCTTTGACTACCCAACGCTTACCATAGCGCTTGCCCAAATTTTGCATTGTCAGTCGAGCGACAGGCGCTGTGTTAGCACTTGACACCAATGGATCTATATTTTGATTATCGCTCATAACTTACTCTTACTTTCACAAAATTCAAGCGCTATTGAAAAAACACACGCCTCTACTATAGATTGATGGCTAGATTAGCGCACACCACTCTGGCTGTTGCTGTTACTAGGCGGGAATACCAGCTCTACTCGCTGGTTACCACCAGCAGTGGCTTCTACATCACCTGCTTTTAGGCTATAGCGAATCACATTACCTGCAAAGCTTGCACCATTTTGAACCAGCTTGGCATTTCCTGTTAAAGTAATGATGCCAGATACTGCATTGTAATCGATTTTATTGGCTTGGCCTTTTGCTAAGCCTTTTTCTTGAGTCACGATTTGCTGCATGGTAGCTGGACGACCTGTCGCTACAGCAGAATTGATACTACGCTGCTGCGATAGATTGACCGTGATATTGTCGGCCGTCATTTTGAAGGTACCCTGAGTAATAACAACACCACCTGAGTAACTTGTGATACCTGTACGCTCGCTGTAAGTGGCCTTGTCCGCTAGCAATTTTATTTGCTGATTGGCATCTGACGGTAATGCATGACTATACAATGGCAATGCGATTAGCAGACCCACTGGCAAAGCACGTAATGTAGATAAGCTCGGTGCGGCTTGACCCAAACGTACTGCTAATGAGCGCAAAGTAGGCAAAAATTTAGGTTTCATATAAATGACTCGTTTCATAATTGGTAATAGGATTTGCAAACTTCATGCTAATGGTGGTTATGTCATATAACAGATAAAAGAGATCTTGGTTAATCCTAGTTTTTGGTTAAAACAATGCTTTGTCTTGACGATCAGCAGGCATAAAATCGACGGCAACTTGACCAAACTCATACTCTCCTGTCTCAAGATTGGCAGTCATGCTAGAGGCTTCGAACCGATTCATCCCTTGCTCAATCTTCACAGGTGCTTCACTATATACTTTACCTGACTTTGTATTGCCTTTCAGAGCGCTACCAGTCACTTTTATTGGTTCCACATCAGGCTTGTCTTTATTGCCTTCACTGACGAGCGTAAAACCTCCCGACAAACTGAGCTCTCCTGTCTCCTGACTGATAGCAGCACTACCGGCCTGAATACGGTAGCGCTGTTCTGGTGAAGGCTCCCAATTCATAGTAATGCCTGACATTTCATCCTCATTGGTCTCAGGATTGTGCGTCAAAGAATCCGCCGTTAGCTCATACTCAGTTTCGCCTTGATCGTTTGTTTGAACGGCTTTTATGTCCGTGGCCTCATAATCAACATCAGTGCTTTCAATGTTGACTGGCGGTGTCACGTCTCCTTGCTGCTGAAAGAACCAACCAGCAAGCCCTGCAATGATTAATGCGAGTACAATTAAAACACGTGTGTTCACGATAGTTTATCCTAGTTTGGGGTCTCATCCAGTGTATAGTGCGAGATAAAGTCTTGATATTCTCCGTGACCTTTTAAGATAAGGTCACATACCTCACGTACCGCGCCAGTGCCACCTGCACGAGTGGTCACCATATGGCTACGCTTGATCACTTCTGCATGAGCATTAGGCACTGTGGCCGCAAATCCCACTGTTTGCATCGCTTTAATATCTGGTAAATCGTCACCCATATACGCACAATCAGCAGCGCTAATATTGAGCGCCGGATCAAGAGAGGATAATAGCTCATTCAATGCGACAAGCTTATCATCACGTCCTTGTACTACATAGTTAACACCCATCTCGAGGGCACGTTTATCTACCATAGCACTGCTACGACCAGTAATAATCGCGGTCAAAATACCATAACGAGCCAGTGATTTGACACCCACGCCATCATGTACGGAAAATGCTTTGGTCTCAATACCGTTGGCATCATAAATAATTTGACCATTGGATAAAATACCATCGACATCCATAACCAATAGCTTTACTTGTCCTGCTTTTTTTATCAAATCTTGCATGAGTTATCTCTTATTATAGGCTGGTAGTCTGAGTGGTATCTGCTCGTAATCTATCATTCAATCATTAATAATACTCTAACGGTTAGAGCGTATTGAACATTTAGCAATCTCAAGCAGACGCTATTTTACGCCAGCTTGTAGCAAATCATGAACCGTAATAATGGCTTCTAGACGATCTTCATTATCAATAATCAATAGCTGACTGATACCATTTTCATTCATCACACTTAGCGCATCTGAGGCGCGCATAGTTTTACTGATACTGCGTGGATTTCTGACCATGACCTCACCCATCGTTGTCTGGAGATCGATCCCTTTTTCTAAGCCACGGCGCAAATCACCATCGGTAAACACGCCAACCACTTTATCAGTATCGTCGGTCACTACCGTCATACCTAGGCGCCCAGCAGACATGGTAAACAAAGCTTGTTGCAGGGGCGCTTGCTGATGAATTAAAGGCAGATCATCTGATTGGGTGTGCATGAGATCTTCGACACGAGTAAGTAGCTGACGCCCTAATGCACCGGCCGGATGTGAGAGTGCAAAGTCTTCAGAGGTGAAGTTGCGTGCATGCACAAGCGCAACTGCCAACGCATCGCCAAGTGCCAAAGTCGCCGTCGTGCTTGACGTGGGTGCAAGATTGAGCGGGCAAGCTTCTTGTGACTGACCAAGCGTCAACACGATATCTGCGGCCCGTGGCAACATGCCACGCTTATCACGACTGATACTGATCAGTGGAATTTGCAGATGCTTGACCACTGGTAACAGCATCTTAATCTCATCCGACTCACCAGAGTTTGAGATAGCAAGTAGTACGTCGCCTTTCACTAGCATACCCAAATCGCCATGCCCAGCCTCACCTGGATGCATGAAGAAAGCTGGCGTACCAGTCGATGCAAAAGTCGCTGCTATCTTGCGTCCGATTAATCCTGATTTACCCATACCAGTGACGACCACTCGACCCTTACAAGCCAAAATAATATCGCAGGCCTGCGCAAACCGATCATCTATCTGCTCGGTCAGCAATGCCAATGCAGATATTTCAGTATTAATGGCCTCTATAGCGGTGGTAATAAATTGCTCATGGGTTAGGTTATTTTTAGTATCACTCATGAATGTGCTCTATTTTTATAATGAATCCAGTATTTTACTATACTATGCTTCATATTATTTTATATTGTTTCATATAAACAACCATCTACAGCCATGCTTTCTACTGCCATATTTTGATCGCTGTTCGATACGCTTATTGCTGACAATATATATGAATCTATACAAAAAAAACCCACTGTATCAGTAGGTCTTAATCAAATATATCAATGCTATCATCTTAGACAATACAGTTGCCACATGCCATTATCTAGTTGTCACCGTCATTAGACCCATCATTCGGCTTAGCTTCGAAACCTGCTCCATCTGCTGGCATATCAAAACCGCGATCTTGACCGAAACCACCACGCTCAAAACCACGATCTTGACCTTGGCCAAAGCTACCACGTTCAAACCCGCGATCTTGACGCTCTTGACCTTGGCTAAAGCCGCCGCGATTGAAGCCACTACGATTAGAGGCAAAACCACGTTCTTCAAACCCGCCAGCAGCTGCTGGGTTGCCACCACGTTCAAAACCGCCACCTTGGTAACCAGTTGGCGGAGTGCTTTGAGATTGAGGCGTACTGCCAGTCGCTGTTGTGCTACTACGTGGATTACGAGCTGGCACTACAGTTGAGATGGCATGTTTGTAAACCATTTGACTAACGGTATTTTTGAGAAGTACCACATACTGATCAAATGATTCAATTTGGCCTTGTAGTTTAATACCATTGACCAAGAAAATAGAGACAGGAATGCGATCTTTGCGCAGCGAGTTCAAGAACGGATCTTGTAAAGTTTGTCCTTTCGACATGAAATCTCTCCTAAATATTATATAATTATGTTTTAAGTGCCAATTATTTTACGTGTTAATTTAATTATAATGGCTAAAAGGTAGATACAATAATATGTTTTATTTATAAAACGTATCTAAACGGATATTCGCTGATGTTAAGTGATTCCACTTTATCGCGAATACATTATTATTGTAAATAATTAAGTAACTACTTGTTTCATTGATTGTTATTTAACAAAATAAATCAATACTTGTTGAGAAAATCACTATATCAATGTCTATCTATTCTATATAGATACTCTCTTGCAGTATTAAGCCTACTATTTCAGCAGTTTTAAATTATAGCAGTTATCTATGCGATATTTTGAAACTAATTGTGATTACTGTTTTCAGACCTTCTATAGGTATCTACAAAGCACTTATGACAGAAATTTTTATGACACTTTACGACAGATAATCTCTGGCCTGTTGCATCGTGGTAAAGGTTTTAATCGTCAGATTTGCCGTGTCATTATCAATATGTTCAGATCCAGCAATGCTATCTGTTGATACGCTAGGAAGCTGCACAACTTTGCGTAGCCAAGTATACTGGCGCTTTGCCAGCTGTCTTGTAGCATATAATGCCTTATTTTGCATTTGCTGACAAGCAAGCGCCTTGGTCTCATTATCAGGCACCGCTGATCGTTGAAAGTCACTGATTGGGTTTTCTCGCTCATCACTTGCATCTTGACTCACTGCAAAAGCATCGTAAAACTGTGCTTTATCTAAATGCGACAGCTCAAATACGGGGTGCGCAATATGCACAAGATATTCTAATACCTGACGGTAGCCGACACAGCGCATAGACGCCAAGTTAGGGGTCAATGGATATTGCTCAAGCAGCTCAATTACCTCAGTAACCAGCCCTTCATGCCACATCATATCTAAACGTTGCTCGATACGCTGATGCAGCCACGGACGATCCGGCATGACTGCCAATGCATGCCATTGCTGATTTGGATTGTGTGCCAGCGCCTGCTTTGGCTGACGCTGCCAGTCACTTATCGGTATGTCTGTTTGCAGATACACTTCAACGGCTCGCGTGATACGCTGAGTATCTGTCGCATTCAAACGCTGATGGCTAACTGGATCAACGCTACCCAAATAATCATACAAGGCATTGATGCCTTTATCTTGTCGCCACTGCTCTACGCGCGCGCGTACGCTATCATCACTATCAGGCACAGGCGATAGTCCATCAAGCAGCGCCATGTAATACATCATGGTCCCACCGACTAACAATGGAATTTTCCCGTTTTGATGACACTCATCAATCAGGCGCGCCACATCATTGACAAACTCAGCCACGCTATAGCTTTGCATGGGATCAATGATATCGACCAGATGGTGCGGATAACGTGACAATTCTGCTGCTGTTGGTTTGGCGGTACCTATATTCATATCACGATATACCAGTGCTGAATCTACCGAAATCAGCTCATAGCGCCCTGTATCATATAGCTCATATACCAGTGCTGTTTTTCCGCTGGCCGTGGGTGCCATCAAGCACACCACACTATTATCTGTTAGCTTATGAGATAAACCCTCAGACGACTGTCCCATAGGATTGCCTTTAATCATTGTTTATAAAAAGTGACTATAGTTGATTCAGTTTAAAAGAGATACAAGGCAACCGAGTGCAGATGTATATGGGATACTTCAAGTGAGGTTAACGCCATAGCTCTTTTATAGAGGATTGATTATAACCTTTAAAGTATAGGTTAGTTTATAAAGGGTTCGGACGTAGATGAGAGCATTGACATCACCAAACGCTCACTATCTATTACTTTGATGGCATGTTTTGTCAGCAATGCTGTCATATCTGTAGTAAAAACCACCGAGTCTTGGTCAGACATCTGGGTATTGACCATGATAAGTTGCTGATTAATTTCGTTGGCACTATTTGGGGCTTGGGCTTTACCTAGCACGTCACGACCAAAAACCTGTGATTCAAAAAGTTGGCCTACCTTTTTATACCAGTCATTTTCAGCAATTAGTATGCACTGCCCCTGATGATAAAACAGTAGCCAAGGCAGCATTTTATCATTGAGATTTTGATCAATCACAACGCCCATTGTATTAGCATTTAAACTGCTGATAACATCTAAGCATATAGGTAAGGATGTCGTGGCTTTAGGCGCGTTATTTAGAACAAGAGTATTTAGAAGCGTGCTTTTATCATCCAAAATCTCTTCAACACCAGAGGTTATTGACTGTTGGAATGAGGATTTTCCTGAAAATGGCTTACTTGAAGCTGTTTGATAGGACTGACTAGGCGCTTGTACTTGCTGATTTTGTCTTGAACGGTCTATAGCCAAGGGTTTTGATAGATGCGTGTCAGACAGCGTGCTTACAGAACCATCCTCTTTTGATGTGTCTAAAATGTCGGAGCTAGTCACTTTTACTGTATTTGCATTGAGCATTTTTAACTGTGAACGAATCGAATGATTTAAGTGCGCCATGACATTGTTTAGCGGACTGATCTTGATGCGCTGTTTGGATGGATGTACATTGATGTTCAACCACTGCGTTGGTAAATCGAAATAAAGGGCGTAACCCATCCCTGCTAGCTGTGCACCCTGTGCCAGTTGACGCAGTTGATTACTAATTAAGAGCTCTTTCACGAGCCTACCATTGACATAAATCAGTCTTGGTAGTGCCGTTTGCTCATCGTGCATGGGCCATAACCAACCGCTAATCGCTGCTTGCCTAATAACACTGTCATTATCATACTCTATAGACTGCTGTATCAGACTCGATAAATCTATGGAGATCTCCAATGCACTGTCCGTTAATGGTATTCCAGTGGCTTGTTCTAGACGCGGCAATGGCAAACGGTTGACAGTATCATGACTATTACTTGTAGTGCTGGCAGATAATGACAAGCGTTTTTTATTATCATGAAACAGCGTAAGGGCAACATCAGCTCGTGCAAGCGCCACATCACGAACGATGGCTTCGATATGACCGAACTCAGTGGCGATAGACTTCAAATTACCACGGCGTGCTGGCACATTGAAATATAGGTCTTTCACCATAATCGTGGTGCCACGACCATGCACCACTGGTGTCAGTTTTGGTGTGTCATCCAATACGCCAGCAACCTGTAACTGACGACCCACACCGCTATCATCATGACTACTGGTCAGGGTCAGACGGGAGACCGCTGCCATCGCGGCCAATGCTTCACCGCGAAAACCCAACGTCGTGATGCCATGTAAATTGGCAACATCAGCGACTTTACTGGTCGCATGACGGGTAATTGCCATGACCATATCATCAGGATAAATTCCCATACCATCATCGATCACTTCGATCATGCCCATGCCGCCTTGGGTGATGCGCACTTCAATATTGGTCGCGCCAGCATCGATCGCATTTTCGAGCAGCTCCTTGACCACGGCTGCTGGACGTGTCACGACCTCACCTGCTGCTAATTGATTAATAAGCAGCGGCGATAGTTTTTTGATACGGGTATGGGCGTGATTATCTGGCATGAATGACTGTCATATTTTTAGCTGGTTTGGAAGTTAGTAGTTGACCCTATTCAGAGGGTGAGGCTTGATAAATCTATACCTTGTGCTTGTCCTGCTGTCGATAGTCGCAGCACCACTTGACGAGATTCATTACTTGTACCACTGGTCTCTGCATCATCGAGCTCATTTTGCGTCATATCGATGAATAATGTAGGCAAGGGTAAATAGCCATCTGCGCGACTGGCCCATTCGATGATGACCAGTGCATTAGGCTCGTCTAGATACTCATCAAAGCCGATGAAAGATAACTCTTCTGGATCTTGGAGACGATATAAATCTGCATGATAGACTGGTTTAATCAAACCGTCATTTTGCTCGATACTATAGGGCTCGACCAAAGTATACGTCGGGCTTTTTACCGCGCCTGTGTGACCTAATGCTTGCAGCCAGTAGCGTGTCAATGTGGTCTTTCCTGCACCCAAGTCACCTGCTAGCCAGACGCTGCCTGTAAGTGGCAATGTCGCTAATTGCTCAGCCAATGATTGAGTGTCTTGCTCAGAGTTTAATATCAGAGTCTTTAGGTATTTGCCATTTTCTATAGATTGATCATCACACATCAGACTGAACCTGCTTGTACTTGCTCTGTCTGTACCTGCATGGTTACAGTCGGGTTGGTAAAGCTCTCACCGCGGATTAGCTTGGCGTATAGATCCGAGTCACTCCATTCAGCACTAACTTGTTCGCTAAATTCAAAGTCTTCTAAAACCAGCTTGCCCATTTGATCGTTTGCGACATCTTCAGCGAAACACTGCGCGTAACCTGTTGCTGTCTCATGGGCAATCACTGAGTAAACACTGACATCAGCTTCACCGTTTTGCATTTGTGTCTGACGCAGTATCTCTTGTGCCCAAAAGAATATCACTCGCGAAAATTGCTCGGCTGATGGTGACACTGGCAAACTTATCCAGCGGGCACTGAATTTCTTACAAGCTGCAACGTACTCTGGATCATCTTTGTTCCAAAAACAAATGGCGTGATCGAAGCTATCAATGATGTCTTTGATAGAGGATTTTAGCAAACCAAAATCATAGACCATTTGTCCATGGTCTAAACGATTGGCCTCTAAAATCAGCTCAATCTGGTAGCTGTGACCATGAATGGAGTGCTTGCAGCGCTCAGAGCTACAGTTACGAACGATGTGAGCATTTTCAAATTTAAATAGTTTACGAATACGCATAATAATTTGACCAAAACAGTGAGCAGCATAGTGCTAGATGTGAATAAGTAAGAGTTTGCCGCATTTATTAATCGGTTTATCATTCATTATAGCAAATCGTCAGGTATCCGTAAGTAAGCACTTATTAATACAATGATTGATTGAACGAATCTATTGCTCCTTCATCGCTACGTCCATTTATATAAGCCACATTATTTTGATAAAAAAATCACTTAGCCCAAACCACTTAACCAGAATCACTTATTCATACGACTTAACCAACAACCTAGACGATTAAATCGTAGGTAAATTGTGCGAGTGCTATCTATTATTAATGCTTAAGCCTATACTCAATTCAGTAAACGACTATGTTAGTCGTAACCATATCTCCTCAAGCCAGCTCAGTTTGGCTTAGAGAATCATATGCGTTGTCTAAAGAGGAAACCATCATGAGTAAAGGTCAAGACAGTAAAAAGAATGTCAAAAAGAAGCCACTTTTGACTGCGAAAGAGAAAAAAGCCGCCAAACAATCAAAGAAAGATGGCAACAGCAGTATTTTAGGTAATCACTAATATTTTACGTATATAAATATTAAGTAAATAGCTATTAGGTCAATAAATATTAATCTTATAGAACGGCTCATCATTAGATTTGATGAGCCGTTTTTTTGACTAGGACGTGTCCTCATTTTAAAAATGGTGATAAAAATGAGATAAATTGCAGTCAAACAAGGAAAATAGCGCAGATAATATCGAGATATTAGTCAGCTATTTGACGCCATTTGGCAAGATTTAGCCATTTTTAACCCATTTAGATGACTATTGATTGAATTGAGGACACGCCTTAGCCACTGCGCGGTGCAAACATGATAATCACCATGCCTAGTAGCGCAACTACTGAACCTACTATATCCCAGACGGTTGGGCGAATACCATTGACCGTCCACAACCATAAAATCGCCATACAAATATAGACGCCGCCGTAGGCTGCATAGACTCTACCTGCAGCAGTCGGATGTAGTGACAATAACCAGACAAACGCTGCTAAGCTAAGTGCACCCGGAATCAGCAACCAAATCGACTTACCTTCTCGCAGCCATAAATAAGGCAAATAACACCCTGCAATCTCAGCCAATGCTGTCAGCGCAAAAAGGCCAACCGTCTTTAATTCTGTCAAAACTTACGACTCCTCAATCATGATAAACCCAGTCAGATACTGTATAGCATGGCCAGAGATATATACCCTATCGCCTGTTACTACACAATCGAGTATCCCACCGCGACTAGAGGCTTGGTAAGCAAGCAATTCATTTTTCTCCAAACGCTCAGCCCATAATGGTGCTAAACCTGTATGCGCAGACCCTGTCACTGGGTCTTCATCACCACCATTTGCTGGCCAAAAGTACCTCGATATAAAATCGTAATTATGATAGTTTTCTGACTTTGCCTGACAAGTCACAGCCACATCATAAGGTGCTAGCTGCTTTAAGGCGTCATTATCACGTTCTACTGTTAAGACGTCAGCTTCAGAATTATAAATCACAAAATACGCTTGAGCATTGCGATAAACTTCAACAGGCGTAATAGAGAGACCCGCCAATAAATCATCAGGAATATCAATCACCTTTTCAGGCTTTCTGTTTGGAAAATCCATTTGTATTTTGCCAGAGTCCATCTGCACAACGGTTAGCACCCCCACCGCTTTGGCTGAGAGTTTAATCGATTTGAAAGTCGGATTTTTCTTAAACAACACAAAGGCCGAAGCCAAGGTAGCATGCCCGCAAAATGCAATCTCAGTGAAAGGCGAAAACCAGCGAATATGATACTTGTTTTTATCTTCATCAGTCTTATCTAAAACTAAAAATGCCGTCTCGGATAGATTGTTCTCCATCGCGATAGATTGCATCAGCGCATCGGACAACCAACTGTCTGTGATAATAACCGCGGCTGAATTGCCCTTAAAAACGTGATCAGTAAAAGCATCGATGACATTCATTTCTATTTGCATTTTATATTCTCGTTTTTATACATTTTTTAAAGGTTAGTTTTGGTCATCGTCTGATTCCGAGAAATCAAAATACAGAATATTTGACCAGAGTCCAAGACCCAAATCATAGATAGCTTGTTCTGAGTGATGCACGGGCAGTGCTTTTGGCGATGTTGGACGACGACCAAACAGTTTTGCCAAGAAGCCAATAGGTTTAGGCTGCTTGCTTACTACTGGTGTAGGTGGCAACAGTAACTGGTAGGCTGCAGCTATCTCTGGCTGAAGGTTTTTTATTTGATTGAGAAGTGACAGATTTTGTACCTCTACTGGCGTTTCACTCATCTCAAAGATCTCACCACATTCTAAAATAAAATACTGGCTTTGATTTTTTGGGTCTTTTAAGAACTCAAGCGCCTCAGCAATAGGGACTTGTGCCTCAGGCAAGACAATTTTGGCTAAGAATTCCTCAAGATTTTGCACGCCGGTTTGGTAATCACCAATCAATGCGATTTTTTCCGCGCTGTCCCAAATCACTGATATACAGGCCTGCGGATTGCCAGAGAGTAACACTTTAAAAACGATCGGAATGTCGTAATTATATTCTGAGATACCAGTTAGCACACGGCTGCTCTCATTTTGATTAGGTTCGGGGATAATGTTGGTCGAATACAGATAGCTACGGTTTGCCATAATACTCATTCCTATTGCCATTAACGCCATTATTGACTAATAGTCAAGTCTATATAAATCCGCTACATCGTCATCCTCGCTAAGCATACTAATGTATAACTTGCACTCGGTTTCCTTGTATCGAAATTATATTGAACTGACTATACAATATGCCCTCATTAAACTGACACTATTGATATAAAACCAAAGTAAAATCTATCATATCAAATAACCCTCTGAGATAACGCTCTGTTGAGGCACTACCGATCTATTGAATAGGAATTTAACATAATGATGCGTATTGGCTTGTTTTTGTTGACCAACTTAGCCGTGATTGTGGTGTTTAGCATTGTATTTGGCATACTATCCAGATTTTTTGGGATTGGCGGTGTGCACAGTGCAGGTGGTCTTAACTATGTCAGTCTTGCCTTTATGTGTGGCATCTACGGTATGGTTGGCTCGATGGTGTCGCTATTTATATCAAAGTGGATGGCTAAAAGATCAACGGGTACAGTGGTGATAGAATCCCCTCGTAACTCGACTGAGCAATGGCTAGTTGATACAGTAGCCAAACAAGCGCGAGCCGTAAACATCGGTATGCCAGAGGTTGGTATATTCAATAATTCGCAGCCAAATGCTTTTGCGACTGGTTGGAATAAGAACAAGGCGCTGGTGGCGGTATCGTCTGGTCTACTACAGAATATGACAGCCGATGAAGTCGAAGCGGTATTGGCACATGAGATTGGTCATGTGGCCAATGGTGATATGGTAACCCTTGCCCTTATTCAAGGCGTGGTCAATGCTTTTGTGATGTTCTTTGCACGCATTGTCGGCAGTTTCGTTGACCGTACTGTGTTCAAAAACACCAGTGATCGCCCAGGTATCGGTTACTTTATCACCAGTATTGTGATGGATATCTTACTTGGGTTTTTGGCGTCTGCCATCGTGATGTGGTTTTCACGCTTACGTGAATTCCGTGCGGATCAAATGGGGGCAAAACTTGCCAGCCGCGAAAAAATGATCAGTGCGCTTGATGCGTTACGTCCTTCTGCACAGCGACCAGACCAGATGCCTGAGAGCATGAAAGCCTTTGCGATCTCATCAGGGCAAACACAAGGTTTTAGTATTGCAAACCTATTCCGCTCACACCCCACTCTTGATGACCGTATTGCGGCGTTGAGAGAATATAATCCTAATCAAAACTAACTTGGGTTGCTGTTCTATGATGAGTTCTGGGCGTAATTTATAGGTCGATTTAATGGTCTATAAATTACGCCATAGTATCGATAACAGGAATTATGATATTTCCGTAAGAAGTTCTCCAGTCTTTGAATTTCTCGCGATTTTCAATTTAGATGGATAATCATTGCCAACTAAATTGAGTATATGTACAAGTACTTCTACTGTTATAAAAAATAATTTTTTATTTTTATCTCGATCAGAGGTAAAGTAACAATAAGAAAGCCCTTTGCTATCTTCTATTACAACTTCAAATATATAGCTATGCACAAACTGGTTGCATAAAAATCTGAGATTTTTTGTTTCACATCTTGTATCATTTAAGTCGTATAGTTCGTTCAGCTTATGACTGTTGAGCATAGTCACGTTTTTCAGATTAGGACTCCAGCCAAGATTAACTTCTAGCTCCCTAGTAGAATCACTTATTTTAGCGGTGTCCATTAGTTTTCTAATAGAATAGAAACTGATGAATATGTCTTTTTCAATTTGAACTAAATCTCTTAAGTTTATATCTTTTAATTTTGAATAGCTTGCTAAACGATTTGCACACTCTAGAAGAGACTCTTTCCAGTAGTAAGATTCTGAGATCAATTTGTATGCCTCCTAGTTAAATAGATCAGCATCCTTAATATGAGTGACGTAGGATGCGTCCAATGCACCGATAAAGTAGATATAAGTATGAGTTGATAAGCTGACTTTCAAGCATTCCAATTGAAGCTTATTCAAAGAAGCCTCAATTACAATAGATAGTAGCAAGAACACAATATCGCTGCTAGTCCTGACAGTATCAGTCCTCATGTCTCATTATAAAACTTAAGTAGAAACCCAGACATAAAAAAAGCCTATCTATAGAAGACAGGCTTTTCTAAATCAAACTCGTTATTTAAATATCAAACTCAAGTGCTCTATCACCTTCGCTATCCTTGATACGCGTTGGCAAACCAATCTTGTTTAGTAGATTGATAAACGGCTTGGCATCTAGCTCTTCGACATTGACCATCTTGCCCGCATCCCATTCACCAGTCGCGACCAGTATGGCAGCAGCAACGGGTGGCACGCCTGCGGTATAAGAGATACCTTGGCTACCAACTTCGTTATAAGCATCTTTGTGATCTGAGACGTTATAGATAAACACTTCGCTATCAACACCGTTGATCTTGCCTTTGACCTTATCACCAATGCAGGTCTTGCCTGTATAGTTCGGTGCAAGCGAGCTTGGGTCTGGTAATACTGCTTTGACTACTTTAAGTGGCACAACTTCTTGACCTTCAGCAGTCATCACTGGCTGCTCAGATAGCAATCCTAAGCTCTGTAGGACGGTGAAGACATTGATGTAATGCTCACCAAAGCCCATCCAAAAGCGAATGTTTGGCACATCTAAGTTGGCTGACAATGAATGAACTTCATCATGACCACTCAGGTAACTATTCTGTACGCCAACCACTGGCAAGTCATCAGTACGTTTGACTTCAAACATTTTGTTAGACTGCCACTTGCTATCCTGCCAAGAGTAAACGGTACCAGTGAACTCACGGAAGTTAATCTCTGGGTCAAAGTTGGTCGCAAAGTATTTGCCATGGCTACCTGCATTGATATCAATGATATCGATATCGGTAACTGAACCTGCATCCATCATGTCATAGCCAAGACGCGCATAAGCATTGACCATACCAGGATCGAACCCTGCACCTAAAATGGCAGTGACATTGTTGTCTGCACAGCGCTCTTTACGTTGCCATTCGTAGTTGTTGTACCACGGTGGCGTCTCACAAATCTTACGTGGATCTTCATGTATCGCCGTATCAATATAAGCAACACCTGTCTCAATACAGGCTTCTAATACCGTCATATTGATAAATGCCGAGCCGACATTAATGACGATTTGAATTTCTATTTCTTTGATCAATTGCACCAGCGCTTGGCTGTCCATCGCATCGACTTGATGCGTGTGCAAAACCGCAGCTTGTTTAAAGCTGTCTTTTTCTTTTACGCTTTGCGCGATATCATCGCATTTGTCTTTGGTACGTGAGGCGATATGAATCTCACCAAGCACATCATTATGCATCGCACATTTATGCGCGACCACTTGAGCGACACCGCCTGCTCCGATGATGAGTACGTCTTTTTTGTTGGGCTTAACTGGTTGGTTTGTGTTCAATGAACAATCCTCCTTTGTGTCCCTGTCGATACCATTGATTGTGGCTATGCAAAACAGAAACGAGTGAATGATATGCGTGAATTAAAAAGGAAGACCGAGGAAAACCCACGCACCCGTCGGGCAAATACCACTCTAGTATTTGCCCGACGCGATTATAACAATTTTTATAACATCATCGGTAAAAAAAATGTATAAAAAACACAGATACTAAAATATTCACCAATATAAGCTAAGCCTTTGTTTTTTATTACTTAAAATTATAAAAACTCGACAATAGCATGGTAATAAAGATCAAGCACTGGTGTTGAGCATTAAGATAGGCTGGCTTTGTAATCCTGATAGTCAAACTCACGCTGCACATCAATCGATCCATCAAGGCGACGAATCACAATGGCAGGCATGTTGACACCATTGAACCAGTTTTTCTTAACCATCGTATAGCCTGCGGCATTACCAAAGGCAATCTGATCGCCTATCTGTAAATCACTTGGCAAGTCATACTCACCAAAGATATCCCCTGCTAGGCAAGAACGGCCATAAATAAGCGTACTGTCTGTATCGTTTTCGAGCATCGGTTCTGACGTCTCAATGACTGAATGACCAATAGGAGCGATATCCATCGCCGTGTGATTGATAGCGGCAATGGGTGCTGACTCACGATAAATCAGTAAATCAAGCATATGCGCCTCGATAGAGGAATCAACCACGGCAAGGTTTTTTTCATTGTGCATGGTGTCTAAAACGGTGGTCACCAATGTGCCAGCGCCATGAATGCTCGCCTCACCTGGCTCAAGGTAGACTTGAACGCCATAGGTTTCGCTAAACGATTTTAAGCGTTCAGCCAGCTTCTCTAGCGGATAGTTAGGAGCGATGAAATGAATACCGCCGCCCAAACTGACCCACTCAAGCTGCTGCAAAATATCACCGAATCGTACTTCGATATCAGCCAAACTTTCGCTAAAATCCTCAAAACTGTCGTTCTCACAGTTGTTATGAATCATAACGCCCGTAATGTCGCCAAGCACCGCTGCAATTTTGTCTTTATCATGCTCGCCCAAACGACTAAATGGGCGCGCAGGATCCGCAATGATAAAAGACGAGTTGCTGGTTTTCGGGTTAAGTCGTAGTCCTACAGGAATGTTTTTCGAACGTGCTTGCGCCCCAAAAGCATTGAGCTGCGAGATAGAGTTAAAGATGATTTTATCCGCGTATTTTAATACTTCAGGCATCTCATCTGCACTATAGGCCACGCTATAGGCATGAGTCTCTTTTTTGCCTTGGCTATCAGCATCGTCATTGTTGCCAAAAGTTTCATACCCCAGTCTGACTTCATTGAGTGATGATGAAGTTGTACCATGCAGATACGGCTGCATGACATCAAACACGCCCCACGTAGCGAAGCATTTTAGTGCCAATAATGCCTTGGCACCAGACAACTCACAGAGCCGCGCGATGATTTTCATGTTGGCCACGATCGCGGCTTCATCCAATACATAGTAAGGCGTTGGTGGCAATGATACGCCGACGAATTGTTCTAAATTTTTTGCATTCATAATAGATTACCTAATAGAAACTCTGCTGTTGGTATCTTGACAGACAGACATAAATATTTGCGCTATAGTAGACTAAACTCATCATAATTAGAATATTTTATGTCACTATCAACGGATTATTCTACTCCTGCTAGTCGATCTCATTCACCGCAGCTCGATTCAAAAAGTATAAATCTGACGCATCTTAACGCTGACGCATGTGCTGTCTTGGATTTTTGGTTCTATAAAGACAGTGAGCCTTATTGGTTTGTACAAGATGCTCGCTTTGATCAGCAGATAAAGGATAAGTTCGGCAGTATTTGGCAGGCAGCGATACAAGGAGAATGCGTCACGTGGCGTACGGCGATGTCCTCATTGGATGGTAATAGCTCAATCACCGCTTTGGCAGGACGACTGGCCGAGATTATCGTATTGGATCAGTTTTCACGTAACCTATGCCGCGGACAAGCCAGTGCCTTTGCCCAAGACAGTATGGCATTGGTACTGGCCCAAGAAGCCATTCAGCAACCCTATTTTAATACATTACCGATGCAGTGGCGCAGATTCATTCTTATCCCATTTATGCACTCTGAATCAGCGCTGATCCATACACGTTACTTGCCATTGTTCGAGCAGTTAGACGACGCCAACACCTTAGATTTTGAACATCGTCACAAAGCAATTATTGATCAATTTGGTCGTTATCCGCATCGTAATGACACACTGCATCGCGAGTCAACAGAGGATGAGAAAAACTTCCTCAGACAACCAAACTCATCATTCTAAAAGATTCCCAGTTCAATTAAAAACTCTCTAAAATGACTCAAAAAAACGGCTGAACCAGTGATCTGATTCAGCCATTTTTTGTGTGATTTCAGCGATGCAATCTAAATAGCAAATTTCCCTAGTAATTGACATTACCTGTGGTAAAGGTAAATGCTTGCTGCTTTAACGTTTTATTGTCAACTAGGACATCAAAACTCACTTGATATTGAGTATTGCCATAGAGTCCACAATTCCCGCCTTTTTTACTACCTACCTCACAGCTTTTGAGGGCATCGGTCATCGGTAATATAAACGCTTCGTTCGCGGGTAGTGCATAGTTGGTATTGAGATAAGGATCATTGTCGACGTCAATGAGCTGACTCGGTACATCTGTCGCCCGTTGCAAATCTCGAAATTTGACATTACTGACCTTAATGCTCTTGGCAGTTGGCATACTGATATAAATAGGCTGCCCGATAGGGTCAGTACGTAAATTGCGCCCAGTACCTCTCACTGGATTTGGCGTCTCATTATATAGTGCAGTCACTGTACCTGTCACATTCTGACATGGGTACGTAAACACTCCTGAGAACGTATTGTCTGCTGACGCTTTTGTCGCTGACGCATTGCTCACCAGTACGTAGCCCCGATTGTTAGCAGCGTTCTTACCATTGGGGTTATAAGTGAGCATCCCCGTCCCCACTAAAATAGAGGCTGGCATCATGAGCGAACGCAAGTGATAAGGCGCTGATAGCAACGATTTTGCCATCGAGCCTGCCACCATCTCTGAGCTTAAAAAATCGCCTGCTGAACTATAATAGACAGATTGCGCGATGTTTTCGGTGACACCATATTGTGAATTGAGATAGTTTGCGTTTATTAAACGATCTGCTAGGTCTAATCCATTAAAAAAAGGATTGTTTGAGCCTGTCACATTTGCGATATCGGCAATTTCATTTTCAAAGTGAGAGTTAAAGCTGGTCGGTGTGCTGTTTGCAAACACGTGCTTGATATAGTTGGCATGCTGAATAGCAATGTCATCGAGATCCGTATCAACAGACAGACCTTTTAGGCCGCAGCTCGTTCTGGCAATACTGAATTGATTGTTGGCACTGAGCGCTGCCTGTGCGTTATTGACGGGATTATTATCCTTATCAACTGGTACGCTCGGGATATTTCCATCATTATCAGGTGTTTCGATGATTGGTGCTGATAGTATGGGTTCTGAGGTTGTTGGTTTAGGAGTGTTCTCTGCTTGAGTAGCTGGTGATGGGTCATTAGATACAGGCGTACTATCAGAGTCTTCGCCGCTGCCACCACAAGCCGTTAGGAACACTGTCAAAAACAGCAGTGCCGCTAGATTTTTTTGGGAAGTGTTGGCCATTATCTCTTATCCTTAAAAAATAACTTATAAAAAACAACCTATATAAATTGCGATGAAAATGGAAATCCTTTATGTGAGTATTGGTAGTCGGTTCACCTTTTGCTATTTCGATACAATCTTTATTGTATTATAAACCACAGGCTTTTGCTTTCTAACTTACAAATAAAAAACCTGCTACTCGTTATCAATGAGTAGCAGGTTTTTATTCCAGATAATAGCTTCATTTTGCTTAGGCTATTTAATTTATTCACTTGCTGATGCATGCTCGAGTGCTCTTTTCACTGGTGCAAAACTGCGTCTATGTTCAGACAAGACACCATATTTTTCAATCGCCTCCATATGCGCACGCGTCGGATAGCCTTTATGTTTGGCAATGCCATACTCTGGATGCTCGGCATCGAGTGTATACATGGCTTTATCACGGCTCACCTTTGCCAATATACTGGCGGCAGCGATACTGGTATGACGGGCATCGCCCTTTACCCACGCTTGGCAATCAATAGCACTGGTCTCTATACCCAATGCATCAAATATCGATTGGTTCAATTCAGGACAGCGATTGCCATCAAACAATACCTGCATCTGTAACTGATTTGGCTGATTATCTATAGCTTGTACGGCCAGTGCCTTGATAACCGCTTCTACCAGCACTTCTGTGCATAGCCGCATACCGAGCATCGTTGCTTGTAGAATGTTGACCTGATCAATGACCGCTGCCGGTATCTCCGCAATGAGATAACCCACTGCATGCTGTTGAACCAGTGGATAGAGCAGGTCTCGCTTTTTTTCACTCAATTTTTTGGAATCTGTCAGTATTGACAATGGTGTTTCTTTAAGCAGCTGCTCTTCAATCAATCCCGACCAAGTGGCTGGTAATATCGCTGCGGCCACATTAACGCTACCCAGTAGCGGGCCACGTCCCGCTTCATCTACCCCAATCTGTAATATTGACGGCGTTGAACCTTGCTTACTCTGCATTGGATACTGAGCCTGCAGCTGGGAGACGTTTAATTGTCCAAACAAGCGGATGGGTGTGGCCAACTCGATATACTGACCTTTAATATCGATTTTTTCGATATCCGCACCAATTGGCTTAATGGTGTTTTCTACATTGGACTGAGTATTCATAGCGCTTTGCTGTCTGTCTTATTGATAATAAATGAAGAGTCGTTGGCTGTGTTAATCCTGCGTTTGAACAAAGAACTGGTCAATCACGCTATTGGCAGGCTCGTGATTGCTTTGCTGCTGCAAGGCTTGCTTGGTGGTGATAAGGTCTTTTAGCTGCTCAGCGTAAGCGCGTGGCTGCAATAAGCGCATGACCGTACGGCAAATATTATCCCCACTCGCCTGCTCTTGTATGAGTTCAGGAACAATAGCCGCACCTGCCAAAATATTGGGCAGTGCCACATAAGGGACTTTTACCAATCGTTTGGCAATCTGATAGGTCAGCTGGTTCAGCTGATACACCACAACCATCGGTCGCTCGAGCAGCAGCGCCTCTAATGTGGCGGTGCCAGACGCGAGCATGACGATATCTGACGCGGCCATCGCGTGCTGGCTAAATTCTGGCTGTGTATCATCGTAGACGACGACAATGGCTGCACGCAGTTGCTCTGAGCACCGATCAATGACATCTTGGACAATGTATTGATGGTTTTGATCGACCGTTGGAATGATAAAGCACAGTTTTGGGTCTAACAGTATGAGCTTTTGAATCCCATCAAGCATCAATGGCAAAATCGCTGTGATTTCGCCGCGGCGTGAGCCTGGCATCACACAAATCAGCTGGCTCACATCATCAAAGCGCTCGATAAAAAACTGCTGTAGACCGTCATTGTGCCAAACGAGCTCACTGCGGCGCTGATTAATCGGTACATCTATCAGCGCCTGATCGATGGTTCTTAGCAACGGATGACCCACACAGATTGCTGGATGATTGTGACGCTCATAGACCGACAGCTCAAATGGAAACAAACACAACACTAAATGGGTCGCCGCTTTAATATTATGGATACGCGACTCACGCCACGCCCACACAGAAGGGCTGACATACTGTACACAATATATACCTTGAGGCTTGAGCTTTTTGGCCACTCGCAGATTAAAATCAGGCGCATCAATACCGATAAACCAATCGATACTAGCGGCCTTAAAGGCACTTAATAGCTCTCGGCGTGCTTTGAGTAAGTCTGGTAGTTGCGCCATGACCTCGACCAGACCCATCACGGCCAGACGCTCCAATGGAAAAATACTCTGTAACCCTTGCGCCTGCATCTTTGCGCCGCCCACACCTACCCAGACGATGTCATCGCGTAGGTTATTCATCTGCTGCATAAAATCTGCGCCCAAGCTATCGCCTGACACCTCCCCTGCGACAATGGCGATCACTAGCGGCTTGACATCTGTTTTGGCCGCTTGGGCATTCATCTGGGTCTGGTAAATCAGCTCAGCTTGTTGATGAGACATCGCAGAATCTGTCATGATAAGCTCTCAATATTAAAAACATACAAATAAAATAAAAAGCCATTGTTGTGAAATACAACACAATCAATCGGCGATAGCATCTTATGAATAATAAACGTTTTGCACCTTTATTATTTTAGCGGTCTACTGTTAGGGTGTGTCTTAATGTTGCTATCATACGTGACCATGATACAAATAGCTAAATTCGTATATAAAATTTCAGCGTTTACGGTGCCCATGTATCGCCAAACTTTATAATTAAACAGAAAAACCAAATGCTAAAGCGACATTTAAGACACTAAATATCATGCCAAGTACTTATAAGTATAACTAAGTTTTGGTTTCCTCATTCCAGTTATCAGTCAATTAACTGCTCGACTGCCCTTGTCAACCAACACTTTTGTCCGCATAATGATTGTTCCTATAAATCAGCTAGACGATATATAATCATGACAACATCAGTTACCCATAATGTAGATATTGACGACGTGAATATTGAAAAATTTATTCCTTTGATTACTCCCGATGAGCTAAAAACCGAGCTACCTCTATCAGACGAGGCTTATAAAACCGTACTAAACGGTCGAAAAACCATTCAAAACATCTTGGATGGTAAAGACAAGCGTCTGTTTGTGGTCATCGGACCTTGCTCTATTCATGATATCAAAGCCGCTCATGAATATGCTGATCGCTTGGCCGTATTGGCAAAAGAGATCGAAGACAGCGTGTTTGTCGTGATGCGTGTTTATTTTGAAAAACCGCGTACCACCGTCGGCTGGAAAGGCATGATCAATGACCCTGACATGAATGACAGTTTCGATATCGAAAAAGGCTTGCGTACTGCTCGTAAACTACTTCTTGATCTAAATGAAAAAGGGCTACCGTGTGCGACTGAAGCACTTGACCCAAATACCCCGCAGTACATGCAGGACTTGATCAGCTGGTCAGCAATTGGCGCTCGTACCACTGAAAGTCAAACGCATCGTGAGATGAGCTCAGGCTTGTCTTGCCCAGTTGGGTTCAAAAACGGTACTGATGGTGGTATGACGGTAGCAGTCAATGCGATGCAAGCGGTTAAGGAAGGTCATAGCTTCTTAGGTCTATCCTCAGATGGTAAAGTATCAATCATCAAATCTAAAGGCAACCCTTACGCACATGTGGTACTACGCGGTGGTAACGGCAAACCGAATTATGATGAAACTGCGGTTGCTCAAGTCGAAAACGAGCTAGCAAAAGGCAAAACCAATAGTAAAATCATGATTGACTCAAGCCA
Organism: Psychrobacter sp. NG27; assembly: GCF_016106655.1. Lineage (NCBI taxonomy): Bacteria > Pseudomonadati > Pseudomonadota > Gammaproteobacteria > Moraxellales > Moraxellaceae > Psychrobacter > Psychrobacter sp. NG27. Next base: position 169,951 of record NZ_JADGIN010000003.1, on the reverse strand, counting down.
TGCCAACTCAGGAAAAGACCCGTATCTACAACCGATGGTCATCCAAAACGTTGCAGAACAAATTCAAAATGGCAATAAATCAATTATTGGCATGATGATTGAGAGTCATCTAAAAGGCGGCAATCAAAAGCTGACTGCTGATCTAAGCCAGCTTGAGTATGGTAAATCTATCACTGATGGTTGCCTAGACTGGGATAGCACCGTCGTAGCCATGCGTAGCTTACATGCTATGGTAAAAGATATACTACCAAATCGTTAATATCGATTGCTGATCGTTTGCGTTTTAGAACACAGTTATATCAGCAAATAACAAAAAGCCCGTTTGGCACTTTATAACCAGTGCCAAACGGGCTTTTTTTGTTCGTATCTCTTTAATTAACTATCTGCAGCACCCAACACGCTATCCAAGCTTTCAATGACATGCTTAGACGTTACGTTCTGCTGTAAATCTATCAGCTGATCCTGTGCTATTTGACGGTGCGGCTCTGCCAAGGTATTCCAACGTGCCAGCACTTGAACCAGACGCGAGGCTAATACTGGATTGGCATCATCCAGTTTTTTGATCACATCAGTATATATCTTCAGACCCTCTGCCGTCCATAATACCGTTGGCTGTGAGCTAAAGGCACTGATCACTGAACGGACACGGTTTGGTGTATTCCAGTCAAAATCTGCATGCTTAAGTAATGATGTTACTTTATCAGGCGTCACATTATCAGCGGCAGCTTGTACACTGAACCACAAGTCAATCACCAAATCATTGGCTTGAAAGCGCTCATAGAAGTCCGCCAAGTAATCGTCAGCTATGTCCAATTGATGGTTGACCATTGCTTTTAGTGCACCAAAACGTTCTGTCATACAGCTGGCATTGTCATATTGCTGCTGCGCCCAGTCGGCTGCACCATCCACATCAGCAGTCAACGCCATATCGAGTACCACATTACGCAAAGCACGAGTCCCGCGAGCCTCAGCACTGTCTTCATAAGACTGCATTGGCAGAGTTGCATATAAGACGGCCCACTGATCTTTTAGGGTATCAGCTACTTGCTTGTATAAGCTATTGCGTTGGTTTTTGACCAATGCGGGATCATAGTCTTTGTGAATGGCAGAAGCCAGCTCTTGCGCGGAAGGAACATCAAGCAACCTTGCGGCCAGCATCGCATCATCAGCCGCCAAGACAGGCAATGTCTGTGCCAATGCCTCTAAGTACACATCAGGGCTGCTTTTCGCACCTTGACCTTGTAATAAAATACGATTCACCAGCATTTGAGTCACTTGCCAGCGATTGAAGCCATTGGTCTCATGCTTGAGCAAAAATGCCAAATCTGCGTCTTGATAATCGTAGTTGAGCTGTACCGGCGCACTAAAATCTCGCAGTAAAGACACCACAGGCTCACTGACGACATTCCCAAAGACAAAGGTTTGGGCAGCTTGATCGAGCAGTAGCATACGCTCAGCGACAATATCGCCAGACTCTTTATCAAACAGCGCAGTCGCCACCGGTATCGGCAACGGTTTTGGCGCGTCAAAACCACTAACATGGCGAGTCTGCTGACTTAAGCTAATAGTCAGTGTTTTTGCAGCGCTGTCATAGTTTTGATGACCCGATACCACTGGTGTCCCAGGCTGACGATACCAATCAATGAAATCCTCGATTTTGTTATCAGTGATACTGAGTGCTGACAAAAAATCCTCAACCGTCACTGCTTGTCCATCGTAACGACGGAAATACTCATCCGTGCCCTTACGGAAGTCATCTGGCCCTAAGGTATTGGCAATCATCCGCACAATTTCAGCGCCTTTCTCATAGACGGTGGTCGTATAAAAGTTATTAATCTCAACAAAGCTCTCTGGGCGTACTGGATGTGCCAGTGGGCCTGCATCCTCGGCAAACTGATGGGCACGCAACGTTGCCACATCATCAATACGCTGTACCGCACTCGACTGCTGATCCGCTGAGAATGATTGGTCGCGGTAGACAGTGAAACCTTCTTTTAGGCACAGCTGAAACCAATCACGGCAGGTGATGCGATTGCCTGTCCAGTTATGAAAGTACTCATGAGCGATGATGGCTTTGACGCTAAAGCTACGCGCATCGGTGGTCGTCTCAGGACTAGACAACACGCAGGCTGTATTGAAGATATTGAGGCCTTTGTTTTCCATCGCACCCATGTTGAACTGACTGACCGCAACGATCATATAACGATCTAAATCATAGGCTCGGCCATAATTGACCTCATCCCATTTCATGGCATCTTTTAGCGCTTGCATGCCGACATCGCATTTATCGATATCGACAGATTTTGCATATATTTCAAGCAAGACCTCGCGGCCTTCACTGGTCGTATAAGCATCCGTCAATACATCCAAATCAGCGACGACACAAGCAAATAGATAGCTTGGTTTATTGGTTGGGTCATGCCAAATTGCATAATGACGGTCTGGCGCATCGGTCACCTCACCTGCTTCGACCAGATTACCATTAGCCAATAGTGTCGGGTAACGCTTGTCTGCTTCTAGACGCGTGGTGAATATCGCCAATACATCAGGACGATCTGGGTAAAAAGTAATCTTGCGAAAGCCTTCTGGCTCACACTGGGTCACAAACATCGTATCGGCACCGCTACCTGCCATGTATAGACCTTCAAGCGCGGTATTGGTCTGCGGGCAGATGCGTACTTGAATATCTAAGGTGACTTGCTCAGGCGCATCATGAATCGTGAGCTTACCCGCTTCTTGGCTGTAATGCTCAGCTGCTAGTTTGTCACCATTCATAGTAATGGCCAGTAGCTCTAAATCTTCACCAAATAGGACAATAGCGCCCGCTGTCTGACGCGTCATTTTAAGTGTGCTGTCTACTTGGGCATAATCCTCAAATAGTTTAATATCCAGATGGACAGTATCGACATCAAAGCTGGGCTTCTGATAATCCTTTAAATTAATTTTGCTTGGCGCATGTGGCGGCACATCAGGCATGTCAGGATTGATGATTTGAGCATCCGTTTCAGCAGTAGACATAAGACTTCCTATTATTATTGATGATATAGATATATGGTTGATAGCGATTTTACGTTGAGCTGACAATGATGATATATGATATTAGTAAGCAACGCGTTATAACTAAATTGACTTAAACCGCCAAATTTCAAGTGTCATGGTTCAGATAACTGCGTTTATAATTTACGTTATGTTTGGACATTTAACTATGGCACTATAATTTGCCCTCTATCGTAGATTGACTATCTCGTCGAAAATGATTTAATAGGGACACTGATAATCCTATTTAACCAACGGCCTATTCTATGACCACACCTACTACCAGCCACTCCAAGATTACTCTACCGTTATTGATAGAGTATGTCGATGCACTCCTACCCTCATTAGATGTCCAACTGTCACAAACCCCCGAGCCGGCTAATAACGCCACTGAGCTGCTATGGGTAGCGCATGAGAAAGCCGACCTAGCTGCACTACAAATACAGTTAAAACACAGCATGGCCACGACGGATACTTTGACAGCAGAAGCCTGGGATACGTCGACACTCTCGGATCTTAATAGGCAACCACTACTCAGTCGCTATGAGCTGGTTTGTTTTTGGCTACCTGCCTTGTCACAAGAGCAGATACAGCAGTACGTGCCATTACTGATGCGCTATCGCGACCTGTATGCAGCACATTTGCTCATCGCGATTGATGATTCAATCAATTTACAACCCTATGGCTTCACGCCATTCGATATCTTAAGTGAGCCATCACTAAATATAGAGGATATGGCGGCGATTACCTCATCTTCTGCATCAGCGACGCTCTGGCAATTTAATCTATACGATTATAAGCAACTGCCAAACTGGCTCAATGCTGACTACTGGGCCAATCCTGAAAATTGGGGCAAGCACCGCTGGTAGCCATCTTATGGCTCTATGTAAGTTCTTAGATAATTTACAGTAAAACTAATTACATAAAGTAACATCTAGTATATTATAGATAGCAATTGCCTGGTTTTTATCGTGAGCAGTTCAAAAAAACAAATTTAATTAAAATTTTAGGAGCTCGTCATGTCAATCAGTTTTTCTAAGATCGCTGTTCTTGCTGTATTATCAAGCGCTGTGGCTATTACCACAGGTTGTGCTACCAAGCGCGCCACTTCTGAAGTTGTAGTGGCGCCATTAGGCATCCCAGGTGGACAAGCCGGCTACACTGGTGCTGTGATGGTTGGTAACTCAAACGCTGTCATCACTGGTGCTGAAAATATACAGGCAGTGGTTTACTTTGCTTTTGATAGCAGCGAAATCACTACACAAGCGGCGAGTGTCCTTAACCAGCACGTAAGTTTGCTAAACTCAAACCCATCAGCTGGTGTCGTTGTCGCAGGCCATACCGATGAGCGCGGTAGCCGAGAGTACAACATGGCTCTAGGCGAGCGCCGTGCACAAGCAGCACGTGACTATCTGGCAGCTCAGGGTGTTGCTGCCAACAACATCCGTGTTATTAGCTACGGTGAAGAACGTCCTGCTGCCGCTGGCAATGCTGAAGATGCTTATGCACAGAACCGCCGTGCTGAATTGTCTTACTAAGGTATCCTTCTAAGACACGCATTGAATGCAAAAAAGCCCAGTAATAGTAAATTACTGGGCTTTTCTGTATTATTTGTTCAGATAAGGAACATGTTTCTGATCTGAATATAGTCAAATCATGACATGACTATTGGCTTAATGCTAACAAAGCCCTACTTCTAGAACCTATAATAAACAGAACCAACAATGCCAACGATACCGTTAACTCATATTCAGCATACTCAGCTCGACCCGACGACATGGTGCATGACCGCACACGTTAGCGCTGCATCTTTTTCTATAGACAGTATAGATATATGGAATCATCTATCATGGGCAGGCTTTTCTGATACGGTATCTATAGACACCATCAGGCTTGATAATGTTGACTGGCATTTTCATAGACAGCAAACACGCCCATCAGCACGCCGTATTGCCCATACTCAGCGTCAACAGCAGCGCCAAGGGGTGCGACAATTATTACAAATGCTGCTACATAAGCTAGAGATTGATGACACTTTGGATGAATCGAGCTTTCCTTATCGATTGACTAACAGCAGATATTACATTTGTTTCAGCCATACAGCTGCCAGTCATAAAAACAATACTGATGAATCATTAAATGAAAAAATCGGCAAAGTTTCATACAATCAAGTAGCAGTGGTTATCAGCCATCATCGTCCTGCTGGGATTGATGTGGAGACCAGTAATATTGCGTGGCATATAGTGACCCGTTTCTATTCAGACAATGAAATTACCCTTTTACAAGCGATGCCAACGAGTCAGCGAGATATGACGGCCAAATTTCTTTGGCAGATAAAAGAAAGCTTTATCAAAATACATCAATATACCTTGGCTCAAGGTTTGGGTAAGGATTATGCCTATCTTATTCCCAGCCTATCAAGTACTAACTTGCCTGCGCTTGATGTATTTAGATCCAATAACCACCAACATGCTATAGAGCACCTCTATACAATAGATAGTACAGACCATCAAACCTCTTATCGCATTTCGGTATTACCCTCACAGCAAATCGTCATTGTATTTTAAGTTGGCTTTTTATATTGCTGTAGAACCTTATCATCATATTTTAGACACAAAAAAAAACGACCCTAAGAGGGTCGTTCTTTTTGCTTACTTTTCTTCTAACAACAGTACTCAGACTGCGATTAGATTAGAAACGGTAAGTTGCACCAACTTTAACAATTGGGAACCATTCTAAGTAATCTTTATTCTCAAGCTCTTGCTCAGCTGCTTTAGCAACGTCATCAGCAGAAACCTGTGTTGTTCCATTTACAGTAGTAGCTGTAACATTTTGACCTGAATTGCTTGAGGTCACAGTAGCGTCTGTTTTGCCCATGTAAGCGGCACCAATTTCACCAAATACACCGAAGTTATTGGTGATGTTAGGACGGAAACCGATAGTTCCGTAAGGTGCTAGCTTATTACGATGCTCGATAGTACCTGATAAAGTACCAGTTTCAGCAGCGTTATAATCAACGTTATCAATTCTGAAATTTGGACCTTCAGCGTTAGCACGTACATCGATATCGTTATCAGGAACGATGATACCAGCACCAACTGTGAACCAGTTAGCCATAGGACGTACTTGTACGCCTAAGTATGGGTTGCTAAAGTCAGAGTCAACGTCGTAGTTTACATCGTCTGCGTCAAAATCACCGCCGAAAAGGTCAGCTGCATCGCCACCTGCCCAACCAGCTTGCAATTCAGTTTTGTCATTGATTGACCAACCGATGTTAGCACCATAACCTAAAGTACCCGCTTCGGCGCTAACAGATGCTGGGTTAATAGCTGTTTGGAACAAAGTCTTAGTACCACCAAAGATAGCACCAGTAGTGTTACGAACTGCACCTGTCGTTTTACCGATGATGCCAGTGTTAGTTTCTTCTGCTTCATAAGCAACTGCAACTGGTTCAGCTTGATAAGCTACCGCAACTGGCTCAGCTTCGTATACAACTGCGTCATTGTTATCAACAACGATAACTGGCTCAGCTGCTAATGCAGCAGTTGATGCCAAAACTGCAGCAGAAATTGCTGTTAATTTAATAAATTTCATAGTTACGCTCCTAAAGTGTGAAATAAAACCCGCCCGTAAAAAATGATAATTCTGCTTTTTTTAGACCATCATTTTGTTGAGCGAATTAAAACAATTTTGGCATCAAAAGTCACCCCTAGTGATGCTCTTTTTATTTGCCATTATGTAAAGATTGCATAGATACTGTAATAATTGCTACACCAATCTGCAAAACTCTGTGTTTGAGTTACACAACGCTCTCAAAGTAACCGAACAGTGTAAACATGAATATCGAGCTGCTTAACGTTCATGTAAGGGTATTACAAAATATGTCTGTATAGTGACCAAAATTACGATGAGACTCAATGACACTTATATAGCTTATTACTACAGAGTGTTGCATTCTGTGAATGGGTGTATCTAATGTTACTTTTGCGAAAAATCAGAGGTTATTGGTTAAATCAAATAAATGTGCTTATAAAGGCACACTAAGCCTTGTCTCAGCTGCATATTGTGCTAAATTAGAGATAACTGAAAGATAATAACGAACTCGTCATAAGGCTTCAGGTTTATGACTGTTTGTCTTATTTATGAACACTATGAACACATTGTGATGTGCCTTTCTTACCACTACTGAGCCATGTATATGCCTAAAGTATCGTCGATTACCCGTGTGCTGGAGATTATAGAAGCCGTATCTTATGCCGCAAAACCACTCTCTCCCCTTGAGCTATCACAAGAGCTGGATATTCCCAAACCCACCATCCATAGATTGATTCAAAATTTAGTCGATGATGGGTTTTTAACCGTTGATATTGGTGGCGGCATTATTCCTGGTAAGAGAGTACGTAACCTAAGCGTTGAGCTCTGGCAGCAGCGTCTGTTTTTTAATGAGCGACAGATGATTTTGCAAAAACTTGTCGATGAGCTCAAAGAAACTTGTGGTATTGGTATTCCTTATCATATGAATATGATCTACACCAACCGAGCACAGACGACGTTACCGCTACAAATATATCTTCCTGTAGGTGCAAAATCTCCAATGTGGTGTACCGCGACAGGCAAGCTTTATTTAAGCCAATTGTCTAAGAGCAGCCGTATGAAAATACTGCAGGGTTTGCCATTAGATAAGTTCACCAAAAACACCATCACTGATATCGATACATTGAATATCGAGCTGGATCATATCGCTGCCACTGGCGTCGGTATCGATAATGAGGAATTTATATCTGAGATGGTGGCAGTCGCTGTACCTATCTTGGATAAAAAGCAACGCTATCTGGCATCTCTTTATTTACATGCGCCCACCATACGCGTCTCATTGGATGATTTGCTGACGCACGTACCAAGACTGCAAGAAGCAGCACAAGACGTTCAGAGTCTCGTATATGATCTACAAAGCTAATGTCTTAATAGACAAGTCACAAAAAAGGTCTGCGCTCTAATGAGAACGCAGACCTTTTTGTTATTATCTAATTTTATACTTATAGAACATTTTTGACATAAAGGATGTTTAGATAACACTTGTCACTAGCAATTTTATATGAATTTGACGATAGCGCTAAGACAATAACGAGTCATCATGACGCCCTATGATGCTAGAGAAATCCTTATCACCATTCTCTATCGCATGTGAAGCATATAGCTCCGTCGCTTTTGCCCCCATCGGGGTATCCACCTGCGTATCTTGAGCCGTTTGCATCGCTAAGTTCAAATCTTTTTGCATCAGCTTACTCATAAATCCGCCTTGGTAGCCATTGCTAGATGGCACATTTTCCATGACTTTTGGATAAGGGTTATAAACTTCTAATGTCCAGTTACGCCCTGAGCTCTGTAGCATGATATCTGATAGCACTTTGGGATCTAGACCGTTCTTGACTCCTAAATTGATTGCCTCTGCCGTGCCTGCCATCAGAATGCCTAACAGCATATTATTACAGATTTTAGCCACTTGTCCTGCGCCGTGCTCGCCTGCATGAAAGATGTTCTTCCCCATGACAGCGAGAATAGGCTCAGCCTTGGCAAAAGCTTCAACGCTACCGCCAACAATAAAAGTCAAACTACCCGCAATTGCTCCGCCTGTACCACCAGAGACCGGTGCATCTAAAAAGTCGATCCCTGCTTTACTTGCCGCTTCTGCCACTGTCCTTGCATCAGCCGCCGCAATCGTACTACTATCAATCACAAGCGTTCCTTTTGGCAGTTCTGCTAGCAGACCATTAGATCCGCTATCACCCAAGTACACCGAATGCACGTGCTGACCTGCAGGCAACATACTAATCACAACTTGAGCATTACTTGCAGCATCTTTAGGACTTTCTGCGACGCTGGCCCCTGCTTGTGCTAAGCGCTGGGTTGCAACCTCAGACAAATCAAAAACAGATAGCTCGTAACCTGCTTTTAATAAGTTCTCTGCCATTGGTGCACCCATATTACCAAGCCCAATAAAGGCAATATTTGGTTTAGAGTTATTATTATCCATCGTACTTATATCCTTTGTACCCATCTCATCACTCCTTGATGATTTATGATGTAGCTATTGCTACGTACTATTTAACAGTATTTATTAGTAAATCTTGCTTGCGTCCTACTTTATAAACTGCTTTTAAACAGCTAGCGGACATACTGACTACCCAAGGCGTCATTACCCAGCCAATCGCCCAAAGGATGCTCACCTTTTGGATAAGGATTGACAAAATGCTGATCGATATACGCCTGCCCTTCTACACTGAGACAGTCTACTAATGAGCGCGACCATTTAGGACTTCTATCTTTATCAATTAATAGTGCTCGCACACCTTCCTTGAAGTCAGGATTGGCTGCACAGTGAACAGCTACATTGGTCTCTAAATACAGCACTTGTTCGATCGATAAGTCAGCGACTTTGTAATAGAGCGCATAGGTCAATGCGGCTGTTACTGGGCAGCCATGGCGATAGGTGACGACTGCGCGCTGCGTCCAGCTGTCTTCTGCAAAGTCTTGGTTTAGCTGTGCGAGTGCTGCATCGCTTTGTAACAGTGCATCGATATCAGCCAGACTGCCACTATTCATCAATTTCTGGATAGGTTGCCAGTATGTTGCAAGCTTACTATCTGGCAGCTCAGCTACTGACAGCTCAGCAAGCGCACGGCTGACAATACTATGCGCACTATTGTCATGGCATTTATCTGCACCGCTCGTGTTATCGACTGCCTGCCAGTTGCTCTGTTTGAGGCGCTGCATGACGGTATCATAATCCTGACTGGCAACGGCATACTCTGCCAGATTGGCCAATAGCGCATCGCTGCCATTACACATCGCGCCAGTTAGACCTAAAAACAAACCCGTCTTAGCAGGCATACGCTGTAAAAACCAACTACCAGATGCATCAGGGAATAGTCCAATGGTGACCTCAGGCATGGCAAAACGTGTGCGCTCAGTGACCAGACGATGGCTACATCCTGCCATTAGCCCCATACCGCCGCCCATAACGATGCCATCACCCCAAAGTATTAATGGTTTCGGATAAAAGTGCATTTGACGATAGAGACGATATTCGTGACTAAAAAACTCAGTAGCATAAGGATTTGGCATTGGCGCACTGGTAGACATACTGTCATAGAGCTTACGAATATCGCCGCCTGCACAGAACGCTTTATCTCCTGCGCCTTTTAATACCATTGCCACCACTTGATCATCGGCTTGCCACTGCTCTAGCTGCGCTGAGAGCAATTGGCACATATCGACGCTAAGCGCATTGAGCGATTTGGGTGTGTTAAGTGTCATAATCCCAATCAAGTGTCCGCAATCCGTCGGTTCAGTATTGAACAATACAGACGCTTCTTGGGCTGCATTATGTACTGATGCTTGGGGGTTGGTATCGTTTGTCGCTGCTGTCATAAAAGTGACCTACAAAATTAAATAATAAAGATGGCTAAAGCATTTTGACCGCTGCTTATTTGTTTTGCCAATTGGGTTTACGCTTATCTAAAAAGGCTTGTACCCCTTCGCGCTGATCCATCGTGTCAAACAATTTCACGAAAGCTTCACGCTCATGGATAAGATTTTGCGCAGGCGGGGTGTCTCTAGCCGCTTGAATAAGTTTCTTGGAGTAACTGACGGCGACGGGTGATTGCTTAGCGACTTTTTTTGCTAAGTCCTGAGCGACTTGCAACCCTTCACCTTTTGCCGCGACCTCTTCAACCAAACCGATACGCAACGCCGTCTCTGCATCAACACGCTCACCGCACAGTATCATGCGTTTGGCCCAACCCTCTCCTACTAACATAGGTAAATTCTGTGTGCCGCCAGCACATGGCAATAATCCTACGCCCGTCTCTGGCAGTGCCATCTGGGCGTGCGCTTCTGCGATACGGATATCACATGCGAGCGCACACTCTAGTCCACCACCCATTGCATAGCCGTTAATCACAGCGATACTGACGCCACGATAGGCAGACAATGCTTCAAACGCCTCACCAAATGCAATCGCCATGCTGATAGCACGGCCTTTATCACCGTCTGAGAAGTTGTTTAAATCTGCACCAGCTGAGAAGAATTTTTCGCCATCACCATGCACGATCAATGCGTAGACATCATCATTGGTATTGAGGTCTGTGATGAGCTGCTTAAGTGCATACAGACTGTCCATCGTCCACGTATGCGCAGGTGGGTTATTCAACATTAATGTTGCGGTATGACCATCAATTGATAGCTTTAGATTTGTATAATCTGTCATAAAACATCCTTGTTTTAGTAAAACGAGATAAATTAGCGCAGCTGACTTAATCCTTCATCCTGTAAAACCTGACGTGAAATAATCACTCGCATGATCTCATTGGTGCCTTCCAAGATTTGATGCACACGTAAGTCTCGTACGTGGCGCTCAAGTGGATACTCATTTAGATAACCATAGCCGCCGTGCAACTGTAAGGCTTCATTGGCAACATCGAAACAAAGATCCGTAGATAGACGTTTTGCCATTGCGCAGTAGGTAGACGCTTGTCCATCATTATTGTCGACTTTGTCAGCTGCTAGATACAGCATTTGGCGTGCGGCAATAGTCTGAGTCAACATATCAGCAAGCTTAAACTGTACTGACTGTAAGCTGGCAATTGGGCTACCAAACTGGCTGCGCTCTTGCACATAACTGGTTGCGGTTTCTAATGCTGCTTGTGCAGTTCCTACTGCACAAATACCGATATTGATACGGCCACCATCCAGTCCTTTCATAGCGATACGAAAGCCTTGACCTTCCTCGCCTATTAGGTTTTCTACTGGGACTTTTACATCTTTAAAACTAATGGTTCGTGTTGGCTGTGCTTTCCAGCCCATTTTGTGCTCGTTTTTGCCATATTCTATGCCAGCACTATTGGCATCTACCACAAACGCGGATATGCCTTTTGGCCCAGTACCGCCAGTACGCGCCATTACCACCAAAACATCGGTTGAGCCTGCGCCTGAAATAAAGGTTTTTTCACCCGTTAGCACATAATAATCGCCTTGCTTATCCGCCTTGGTGCGTAATGATGCGGCATCTGATCCTGCATTCGGTTCTGTGAGACAGTAACTACCCAGCCACTCACCGCTAACCATATTAGGCAAATACTTTTTACATAAGGTATCGCTCCCATACTCACCAATCATCCATGCCGCCATATTATGAATACTCATATAAGCGGCTACAGCCGTATCGCCCCATGCAAGCTCTTCAAACACCATTGCTGAGTCGAGTCTTGGTAAGCCTAAGCCGTCATATTCTGGATTGGCATACAGTCCCAAAAAACCAAGCTCACCAGATTTTTTGATTATATCTACTGGGAAGTGCGAGTTGCGATCCCATTCAGCAGCATTTGGCTTGAGCTCTTTTTGCGCAAACTGACGGGCGGTTTGGCGAAAGGCGACTTGGTCATCGGTCAATGAAAAGTCCATCGGGTCATCCTTGTTCTTTTAGATCAAATAGAGGGTCTTGTCTTTCATAGAAGCTTTAATACAAGTGCTCATAAGCGTATTGGTAAGCAATTTTATAAGACATTAGCGCGACATGATAGCGGCATAACGATAATAAAATTGCGTGCAATAGTACCGCAAGTAGTATTATCGTCATACTGAAAAAACAATAAGCTGACGCTTAAATTGAAATCGTCGTATTAACACCGCGGCTCGCTTCATCATCAAACCAACGTGCCGTCACAGTTTTAGTCTGAGTATAGAACTGTACTGCTTGCTTACCATAAGGACCTAGGTCGCCAAGCTTACTACCACGCGACCCTGAGAACGAGAACATAGGTAGTGGCACAGGGATTGGCAAGTTAATACCGATTTGACCGACTTGAATGTCTTGCTGGAATTTATGTGCGGCCGCGCCTGACTGGGTAAATATCGCGGTGCCATTGCCATGCGGGTTGGCATTGAGTAGTGCAATCGCTTCATCTAAGCTGTTAGCACGCATGATACACAGTACTGGGCCAAAGATTTCTTGTTGATAAATTTGCATATCGCTTGTGACGTTATCAAAGATAGTTGGGCCAACGAAGTTACCTTTTTCAAACCCTTCGACGGTAATGCCGCGACCATCTAAAATCAAGCTCGCGCCTTCTTCCACCCCAGTCCCAATCAAGTGCTCGACACGGGCTTTTGCCGCAGGAGAAATCAGTGGACCCAAGTCTTTGTCATGCTTACCAGCTGAAACGACCAAACTTTCTGCTTTTGCTTTAATCTCATCAATCCACTCACCTGCTGCGCCTACTAATACTACTACGGACAGCGCCATACAGCGCTGACCAGCTGCGCCAAATGCCGCGCCTGCTAGCTGATTGAGCGTTTGCTCTTTGTTGGCATCTGGTAGGATAACGCCATGGTTTTTCGCGCCCATCATACACTGTGCACGCTTACCTGATTGGCTGGCACGCTCATAGACGTGTTTGCCTACATGAGTAGAGCCCACAAAAGAGACGGCTTTGATATCTGGATGGTCACAGATAGCATCGACGGTTGCTTTGCCACCATGTACGACGTTTAGCACGCCTTCTGGTACGCCCGCTTCAATCGCCAGCTCTACCAGACGCATAGTCACCATCGGATCCTGTTCAGACGGTTTTAGGATAAACGTATTACCCGTAGCAATCGCCATTGGGAACATCCACAAAGGAATCATCGCTGGGAAGTTAAAGGGCGTGATACCAGCACAAACACCGAGTGGCTGCCAAATGCTATAAGTATCGACACCTGAGGCAACGTTTTCTACAAAGTCGCCGATTTGTAGATTGGCGATACCAGCGGCATGTTCTACCACTTCTAGACCACGGAACACATCACCACGCGCATCAGCAATCGTCTTGCCTTGCTCTGCGGTCAGAATCTCTGCCAGCTCATCCATATGATCACGAATCAGAGACTGATACTTTAAAAAGATACGCGCACGCGTGGTGATTGGCGTTTTGCGCCATGTCTCAAACGCAGTCTGTGCAGCTGCGACTGCTTGGTTAATCTCATCATTGGTGGTTTGCGGGACTTTAGCGATGACTTCTTGAGTCGCAGGATCCGTGATATCAATCCATTCGTCGGTGCTTGATTGAGTGAATTGGCCATTGATGAGCTGTTGAACGTGGTGCATAAGATATCCTTATCTTTTTTGCAAGACTACCGTGTGACGGCACCTAGATATTTATTAGAAAAATAAAAGCGATGAGTGTTTGTCTATAAAACATTGTTAAAAATTGAATTTTAAAATGATTTATTTTGTATCGTTATTGACTATAACAATAAATCATTTTTACGGTCAAGCGCTTTATCAAAATTTTCTATAAACGTATTTTTATAAACCCTATTTTGGTTGACTCATAAAATCAAAAAAGCCCATGATTACTCATGAGCTTTTAGAAAATAAATCTATTTGTTATGTAAAATGACGATCACTGCTGACTCATAGATTGTTGGCTTATAGATCGATACATTGCGCCAATCAATAGTCCTTCATTGCTTGCTTGATCGCATCGATGGCTGAGGGGTTGTCAAGTGTTGACATATCTCCTGTTGGCTGGTCTTCCGCTAGCGCACGAATTGAGCGACGTAGGATTTTACCCGAGCGGGTCTTTGGCAATGCCTGAGGGAAATAAATAGCAGCAGGTCGGGCAATGCCGCCCAAAGATTTGACAACAGCGCCGATGACTTGCTGCTCAATACGGAAGCGGTTTTCGGTGGTTTCAATTTTTGTCTGATCCTTTAGGACGCAGAATGCAATAGGCAACTCACCTTTTAGCTCGTCTTGAATCCCTACCACAGCACACTCTGCCATCTCTGGATGCATACTGATGGCCTCTTCAATCTCTTGCGTGCCTATTCGATGACCTGCGACGTTTATCACGTCATCAGTACGCCCTAAGATATAAAAATAACCCTCTTCATCGGTCACCGCATAGTCTGAAGTTGAGTACTGCTGACCATCAAACAAACCAAAATAACTGCTGACAAAACGCTCGTCATTACGCCACACTGTGGTGAGACAACCAGGCGGCAGTGGTGCTTTGATCGCAAGTAACCCTTTTTCACCCGCCTTGCAAAGTTCACCCGTCTCTTCATTGATGACATGTGCCTCATAGCCATACATGGGATAACCAGGCGATCCTTGCTTGTGCGGTTTATGATTGAATTTTGGCGTATGACTGAGGATGGGCCAGCCAGATTCAGTTTGCCAATAGTGATCCAAAATTGGCACGCCTAGATGCTGAGTCAGCCAACTGGCCGTTGACTCATCTAACGGCTCACCTGCCAAAAAGAACGACTTAACGCTAGAGACATCGTAGCGCGTCATCCAGCTCTCATCTTGCTTTTTAAGCATACGCACACCTGTCGGGGCCGTAAACAAGATATTGACTTTATTTGCCTCAACAATACGCCACCAGATACCTGGGTTTGGTGAGTGCGGTAATCCTTCATACATAACACTGGTCATGCCAGCCAGTAATGGCGCATAGATGGTGTAAGAGTGGCCAACTGCCCAGCCAATATCTGATATTGCCCAAAACGTCTCGCCCGCTTTGCCGTCATAGACATAGTCTATCGATGTCGTCAGGGCCACCGCATGGCCACCGGTATCACGTTGCACCCCTTTTGGTGTGCCAGTCGTACCAGAGGTGTACAGTAAATAAGAGGGAGTATTGGACTCAAGCCAAACGGGCTCTACTATCGCCTGTGCCTCACAGCTGAGTCGGCGTTCAGTGGCATAATCAACATCGATTGCTTGTGCCTCAAACGGTAAGATACCGCGATTGATGACCAATACGTGATCAGGTTTTATGGTGGCTTGCTCAACGCCTTGGTTGACTAAGCTTTTATAATTGACGACTTTACCGCCGCGTAATCCTGCATCCACTGTGATGACCATTTTTGCCTCGGCATCATCCATACGAATGGCCAAGTTGTGGGCAGCAAATCCACCAAAGACAACAGAATGTACCGCACCGATACGCGCACACGCCAGCATCGCATATGCCGCTTCTAAAATCATCGGCATATAGATAACCACACGATCACCGGTTTGGATGCCATGACGTTGTAGTACATCCGCAAAATAATTCACTTCTTTATATAGGTCATTATAAGTCAGACGACGCTTGGCATAGTCTGTATAAAACTCGACGTTATTGCCCAAGTCTGTAAATGCATTTGTGACGCCTGGAAAAGTCTCTATCAGCTCTTGGTTGATCTCTGATGACACCCACACAAACGCATCTTGCTCTGCGCGGTCTGCCAAATGACGATCGACGCAGTTGTAGCAAAGATTGGTTTCACCGCCAACAAACCACTGCGTAAAGGGCAAGTTACTGTCATCAAGGATTTTTTCAGGGGCTTTATGCCAATAGATGCGTTTTGCTTGCTCAGCCCAAAACTGCTCTCGGTCAGTAATCGACGCATGATAGATATCAGCAAATGTGGGTGTATCTGTCGTTTGGGTAGAAACTGGGGATTTGGAATGGTCGCTCATAGTAGCTGTCCTTAGCATAAACGAGAAATGGGGCAATGTTATTTTATAATCGAGATATTTATAAGCTGGTAAGGTATTGGCCTCGCTTTATACGTTATCCGTGTGCGATTACCACTACCAACTCTACACTGATTTTATGGCAGTAGACAGTGCCTTTATAAATACTGGTCATCCTTGCCAGAAGTCAAAAACCGATACATAACGTATCGGTTTAAAATGTAGCAGAGCCAACGGTAAAGGTCAACTCTTAAGCGAACAATGCGCTATGAGATGCCCATTTTTAAGTAAAAGTCCTGTGATCATCAATAATACGAACTGTTTTATATTTCAGTCTGATCAGCATAGATTTTACGCATGGCTTTTTTGTCATGCTTACCAACGGAAGTTTTTGGCAACTCATCTACGAACTTAAACTGACTTGGCACGCCATACTTAGGAATGATACCTCGCTCTACTGCTTTCTCTGCCAGTGCTTTAATATCGTCAGCACTGGTCTCCTTAGCATCAGGCTTTAGCACTACCAATGCGAGTGGACGTTCGCCCCACTGCTTATCACGTACCCCAATCACGGATACGTCGGCTACGGATGGATGCAATGACAAGATCGTCTCAATCTCGAGCGACGATATCCATTCACCGCCCGACTTAATCACGTCTTTTAGGCGATCCGTGATTTTGATATAGCCATCAGGACGTATATAAGCAATATCTTGGGTATGCATATAGCCGTTTTCCCACAGCTCCTTGCCAGCATCGTCGTTTTTGAGATAGCTTTGGGTCAACCAAGGTGCTCGTAGTACCAGCTCACCTGTATTGTCTGGTCCTGTACCTACAGATTTGTTGCCCTCGCCCCATACTTGAGCATCGACCATCAATACTGGTTGACCCGTCATGCAGCGACGTTCAATATCCTCTTCTTCCGTCATTGCTGGCTCATCTAAGCTAAAGTGGGTCAAACTGATGAGCGGTGCAGTCTCTGACATGCCATAACCTGTATAGACTTCGATACCTTGTGCCATTGCCGTTTTGGCTAAACCTTCTGTCAATCGTGAACCACCAATGATCATCTTTAGCCCATTAAAACTGGCATCGCGATCTTTGGCTTCTTTGAGCACCATTTGCAAAATCGTTGGTACACAATGGGTGATACTGACCTTTTCATTGATGATTAAATCCATCAACGTATCGGGTGCATAACGTCCTGGATAGACTTGCTTTAGACCGACCATCGTCGCCGTAAATGGAAAACCCCATGCATGCACATGAAACATTGGCGTCATCGGCATATAGACATCGCCATAGCTGACGCCCTGCTTATCTGGCAACATACCTAGGGTCGCCGCCTCTGCTAAAGTGTGTAATACCAACTGGCGGTGGCTAAAGAAAACGCCTTTTGGATCCCCTGTCGTACCTGACGTATAAAAAGTCGTGGCAATGGTATTTTCATCAAAATCTGGGAAATCAAAATCACTATCAGCTGACTCTAGCAAGGCTTCATACTCACCTGTGACACGGCTTTGATTACTACCAAAGATACCTTCAGCAGTGACACCGTTATCATCAAGCCAGATAATATGTTCAATGCTTGAGTTTTCAAACTGATAGTCTTTGACCAGTGGCGCAAACTCAGAATTGAGCATCAGCACTTTGGGCTTAGCATGGTTGATGGTATAGAGGATTTTTTCTGGTGATAGTCGGATATTGACGGTTTGTAAAACGTACTCTGACATTGGTACGGCAAAGTACGACTCAAGGTAGCGATGACTGTCCCAATCCATCACTGCCACCACATCACCTGCATCAAGATTCAGACTTGCCAATACATTGGCCAAGCGATTGATACGCTCAAACAAATCTTTATAAGTCAGACGTTTTTTGTCCGCATAAACAATCTCTTGGTCTTGCGATACTGTTTTGGCACGGCTCAATAATTGCTTTACAAGTAGTGGATAATCATAGGCCGAAGGGGCACTGTGGTAAATATTTGACATAGATCTGACGTCCTTGTTGGTCGTGCTTATAAGTTATAAATAGTCATGATAAGTAGCAGTGAAAAATACCGATGCAAAATCAAACCATCTCATTATTTTACTTTTTATAGTAATAACATCGTTATTGATAGTAAGAAAAAATCAGTGCCATGTAAAGCCGCCTTACATTAAGTAGCACAAGTTAGTCACTAGAAAAACTATACGCAAGTCTAACAATCAAGCGGCACGTAATTTTGTTTTAACCATACCAAAACTGGCAACGAGCAATGCCAATATCTGCACAAATACAAGCAGCCATACCGTCAGCGACCATTGCCCTTTTGCATAGGCAATACCGCACAGCCATGCTCCTAGCGTCCCACCTGTGTAATATCCCAGATAATACAACCCCGATGCCAGTGAGCGTCCTTTTTTGACATTAACAGCGATATAACTGATGGTCGCCGCTTGGGTCACAAACACACCAGAGGACATAATGGCCAGCCCTACCACCACGCCCCACAATGGCGTCACGAGTGTTATTAACACCCCTATCATAGAGATAAAAATAGCCACTCGCACTGTACGCGCCGATCCAAATCGACGTAACAAAGTGGTCGATAGTGGCGTAATGACAACGCCTATTAAGTAGACGGCAAAAATATTGGCCAGCGCGCCAGTGCTCAGCTCATAAGGCGTATTGGCCAGATGTAGATTGATAAAGGTAAAACAGCCTACCAGTGAAAACAACACACAAGCACCAAGCAGACAGGCCGTCACGACGTAACGATTGATCAAGTGCTCACCAAGCGTCTGTATCGCAGCGCGAAAGTCCGGATTGGCAGAAAATTGCCGCGATGCGGGTAGCATTTTCCAAACCCATATTGCACCGATAAGGGTCATGACTGCCATCACATAATACCCTGCACGCCAGCCAACGACCTCATGTAAATGCCCAAGCAAAAACCGACCAAGGAAACCACCGAGGACGCAGCCCGACACATAGAACGACATCAGATCGGTCACCGCTCGCCCTTCAAACTCCTCACCGATATAAGCAATCGTCACGACCGTAATACCAGGTACCGACAAACCCTGCATAAAACGCCATAGTCCTAACCAACCAATGCTCGGACTCTGGGCGATTAAAGCCGTAGGTATCGCCAAAAACAATAACGCCCCGACGATAAAAGGTTTGCGCCCTACTGCATCAGAGAGCATACCCAAAAATGGTGACATAATAGCAATCGCCATTATCGTCGCCCCAACGATCATACCAGCTTGGACTTCGGTCGCTGAAAAGTCCATCATCAAAACAGGCAAGACGGCTTGGATAGAATACACCTGCAAAAAAGCAAACATGCCTATCAGCCCAATCGTGAGCTTTAAGATCCATGAGATCGACTGGTGAGGAGTGTGTGATGGTTTTGATACCAGATTTTGAGTTTGAGCGGTAGAATGATTCACAGGGGATCTGACTATATTGGTTATGCCAGGACGGTAAGAGGTCACTGGCGTGGATGATAGAGATATATAACGTCAAATCATGCTACATTTGTAAAATAAAAACACCGTTATCGACTGATAAATGCGCAGCATAATGACAAAAAATCATGTTAGCACATCGACTGAAATACTCAGGTGTCAATGTGTTATTAATGATGGACAAAAGGCACTAGCTGCACAAGAACATTTGACAGAACTATAGACACTTTTTTACTCATATGTTTAATGCCGATGCTATGTTCAGGATACATAGCTTTTTATAAGTAGACGCATGGCCATCATTGCCCATAGTGACATTTGAATAACAACTCTTTTTTATTTTTACACATCTACATTGCTTCTATCTTTTTTCTTACAGACATTACTGCCATAAAAATCAATAATCGTAGCGTGCTATATACAAACAAATAAAACAATTGAACAAATGAACTTTCAAGGAGCAATGTCGATGACTGATGAAATTTATGATCTAGGGGCAGGGTTTTGGAGTATTCGAGGCTCATTTATAAAGAACGGCATACTTGATATCGGTGTCCAATGTGCCCTCATAAAACTACCATCAGGACGATTTATATTCTTAGATAGCTATACGTTAAAAAATGACGTTCGTCAGCAAGTAATGGCACTGACCAATGATGGTCGAGATGTCGAAGCCGTGCTCAACGTTCATCCGTTCCATACGGTATACTGTGCTCAAATGGCGAAAGACTTCCCGCAAGCGACATTTTATGGCAGTAGCCGACATCCAGAACAAGTGCCTGAAGTCAATTGGGCAGATGACTTAGTCGAAAGCGATTCCGTTGCTGCGCGCTACCCTGAACTTAAATTTTCCTTGCCTCAAGGCATCCATTACATCTCACCGGATGAAACGGTTCATGCCAGCTCGCTGTTAGTCTACCACCCTGCTAGCCAAAGCATTTATGTCGATGATACTTTTGAGATACCACCTTCCAAGCGATTCAATGCCGTACAGCCTAACCTAGGCTTACATCCAACCACCAAAAAAGCGCTCAAAGATGACGCTAATGCTGGTAAAGAGTATTGTGATTGGGCAATAGAGCTGGCACATGAGTGGCGCAGTGGCCGTCATTTTTGCGGCGCACATTCAGGCTTAGTGGTGTTTGAGGAAGGTAAATTTGAGGCAGCACTCTTGTCAGTCATTGATAGCGCTCGTAATGAGCTTGAGGCAACAGCACTTTAAAAGCTACTATGTTAAGCGTATAGGTTAAAAAATAAAACAAAGAACCATAAAGCATCGTCATTTTTTGACGCATACCACTCAATACTTACTATAAGGAAAACGATAGATGTCAGATCAAATTCATGATTTAGGGGCAGGATTTTGGAACATACGCGGATCATTCCGCATTGGCGGTGTTCTAAACATTGGTACTCACTGCTCATTGGTCAAACTATCCTCAGGAAAATTCATCTTTTTGGACAGTTACGCCCTAACGGGTGATGTTCGAGATGAGATTATGGCACTCACTAATAATGGTCAAGATGTCGAAGCTGTCCTTAACGTACATCCGTTTCATACAGTCAGCTGTGCTCAAATGGCCAAAGACTTTCCGCAAGCCACCTTTTATGGCAGTAGCCGTCATCATAAAAAAGTACCAGAAATCAACTGGGCAGATGACTTGGTTGAAAGTAATGCAGTCGCTGCACGCTATCCTGAGCTTAAGTTTTCAATGTCAGAGGGCATTTACTATATATCGCCCAATGAGATGATTCATGCAGGTTCTTTATTGGCCTATCATCCTGCCAGTCAAAGCTTGCACGTAGATGATACTTTTATGAGTCCACCAACGAAGTTATTAGAAGCTGTATTGCCTGAGCTAATACTGCATCCTACGACCAAAAAAGCCCTGAAAAACGAGCCAAACGCTGGCGCGCAATACTGCGACTGGGCGACCAATTTGGCTCATGAGTGGCGTGACGTTCGCAACTTCTGCGCAGCACACTCTTATCTCGTTCAGTTCAAAGAAGGTGGGTTTGAGAAAGCACTGGTGAAAGCCATTAAGAAAGCTCGCCCAAAGTTAGAAGCAGCATAGTTTTTAGCGTATTCTGACAAATACCTTTGCTAAACACAAGAATGGGTCGCTAATATAGCGACCCATTCTTGTGAGCTGATCATAGTAATAGTAAAACTATTATCGCAGCCACTATCGAAGCTGTTACCGAAACAGCAATGTCGCCAGCTCATCCTCATTGTTCAGAATATCTGCCAATGTATAACGCTCTAGCACATTAATAAATGCGGTGAGCGCTTCAAAGAACACGCTTTTAAGCTGACAGGCTGGACTGATTACACAGCCTAGTGATTTATTCTTTTTTTCTTCAATAAAAGTCACCGGCAAATCCGTCTGATGAGCGCCCTGCTCACTATCATTATGAGACGCTGGTACGGCAAAGCACTCTACCAGATTAAAATCAGGCTCTATCTGTTTAATCAATATGCCCAAATTTATATCTTTAGGTGCACGTGCCAAGCGTATACCACCGTTTTTGCCGCGCACACTTTCTATATAACCGAGCTGACCCAGCTGATGAATAATCTTGGTCAAATGACTTTTAGAAATACCATAGCTGTCAGCGATATCGCTAATATTAGCCAATAATGATGGATCTGGTCTCACAGCCAAATAAATCAATGAGCGTAACGCGTAGTCACTATAATTGGTCAGTCGCATGTACTTGCGCTCCTATTTTTATAAATTTTATATATTAAGCCAGACAAAATAAGTCGTATTTTTGGTAATAACGTTTAGACATAGCATTTGTAAACAGTATCGTTAGCCCGCTTTAACCAAATAAACCATCAGGCCGAGGACGTGCCAACATGGGCAGATAACTGATGCAAAATAGCACAAAACACGCAATCCAAGCACTTTGCGCCATCATAATCCATATTAGGTAATGATTCATATCTACTAGCGGTAGTAACACGCGGCTGATAAATACCAATACCATCAAGCCATACATAACGTTTACCATTTTTGGCGGTTGATGAATACTGCGACCCGTATGTCCCAAAGATACTCTAGTCATCATTGCTAACGTCATCATACCAACACCAGAAATCGCTAGTCCATGCATGGCGATGCTGTGCGGATAACCGAGCCAAGGTTGTAGTGCATACAATAAGAAACTCAAACACATGCCCAAAAACGCAATATACAACGACCAAAGTAATGGCTTTTGCCAAATACCTTGATGATACCATCCTATCAGACGAACAATATTAATCACTGCCACACCGAGCGCGGTAACCGTCAAGAAATACTTATTTGGATAAAATACATCACTAATAAAGAAGGCGAAGAAAAACCCTAAGCTTGCGATATCTTGTGTCTTACTATTACGTAACTTAATGGGTTCTGACGTTTCCATATCCATACTAAGACCACGTTCGATAAAAAATGGCACTACGCGGCGGCCAATCGTCAGCACTAACCCGATAATTAAATAGAACCCAAGATAAATACCTATCTTAGTTGTGTTCATATCAGCATTGATAATGCCCCAATAGCAAAGTCCGTTGCCAAAGGTCAGCAGTGTCAATTTTGCCAAGATACCTATTTGCTTGTATTGCTTAACTTGCCATACTGCTTGACCTATCACATATGCCATCGAAGCGACAAATACTACATCAAAAAGGGCTGCTATATATAACCACGACATACTATTACCTATGAGCGTTATGCCAAGCCCAAAACACAACCAGCTCAGACGTGCCAACAACCAACAGACAAAGATACCTAGCAACTTATAGCCATGCGGCATCATCACCCCTGTCCATGTTTTGACTGCGGTTAGCAAAAACCCGGCTATCACTGCCAGGGCATAACCATACACCATTTCATGGCCATGCCAGTATAACGGGTTCAAAACCTGTGCATCGATATCGGTGTGACCAGTAAACACAAACGCCCATAGCAGCATCGTTACTACAGCAAATAGCGCAGCAGAACTAAAAAATATGCGAAAGCTTAAATTAAGGATAGGATATGGAGAGCTTGGTGGTTTGCTAGGTAACTTGATAGAGTGCATAGCCATCTTCTTAGGAATATAGATGGCTTTGATTATAACATTCATTTTAAATGAACTTTATAAATATTTAGTCTAACTATCAAACACTTTACTCATCGAAGTGCTACGCTTGCGGAAATCTCTAAAATCAATGTCCCAATTATAAAAATAGAGAAATCAGGCTGGCTGTTCTTTAGCTGTTATTTGGCCATGACTTAGTTAATACCATTTACAACTGTAATGCCGCGATGACTAACGATATGACCACTATCACCGTGACATACTGCCTAACTTTAAAATATGTGTGACTGATAATCTGCGCTCGATGCAGACTATAATCAATAACCAACAAACTTATAAAACCAATCACTAATAGCCAAATAAAATCAATATCTGATAAGATTAAAAAACCAAGCCAAAGGCCAAGTGCAATGACATTGCTATACAGTGGAAGCCTAACAGCCCACTTATTGTCATCAGCCAAGCTCAAATGATTACCCCAATGCGCGCCTGCCATAAATGATGCAATCACTAGCCCATAAGCACTTAATACATCGCCTACTGAACCAAGCATAGGCACGGTAACAACGTCTACCATCAATAAAAATGCACAGGCTATAAATGGAATCGTACCTGCAAAAGTGAGATAAGGACTGGGCTTTTTCATCGTTTAAACCTATCTTATGATTAGTCTAATAATAGTTGTCACCTGTTGAGTGGAAGTTTTCAACATACATTAATCGCTCTTTTGAGTGTTGCCTTGCCACTGACGGATAAATTCACCGTTTGGATCGTATTGCTGAGTTTGCTTGTCGAGATTAAACTGTCTGCATCCTCTTGGATCAGCACCCACGCCTGCCAGATACTGCCAATTACCCCAATTGCTGCCGACATCGTAATCAACAAGATGTTGCTCAAAGTAAGCTGCCCCGTAACGCCAATCAAGCCCTAGCTCATGGATAAAGCAGCTAGCAACCAGTTGTCGCCCGCGATTCGACATATAACCTGTCGTACTCAATTGATTCATGCAAGCGTTGACGATAGGATACGGTGTTGTACCACTCTTCCATTGCGCTAATAGATTTTCGTCCAATTGGGTTGAAGGCGCGTACTGAGCGATGCCTTTAAACCAAAATAACTTTTGCTGATGGGTAACAGCATACCAGTAGAAATACTCACGCCACAGCAGCTCAAACCATATCCAATAAGTAGAGTCATTTGCGATAATATCGCGCTCATAACGACGTAGACGGTTAAATACTGTGTTTACAGATAGCGAGCCGTTTGCAAGCCATGCGGAGAACTTCGTAGAATGTGTCCAGTCATCTAACGCGTTTCGGGTTGTTTTATAAGTGCTGGGTGCATCGGAGTCAAAATAGGTATGTAAGTGCTTGAGGCCATTTAACTCACCACCTCTAAAACTGGATAGGTGCTGTGATGGCTTATCACGCCCTGCCTCATTAGACAACTGAGATTGAAAAAAGTACTCGTCCCTACTCTGCATATTTTCAGGCAATGGAGCAAGTGATTCTGGCGTTGGATAAATCACTATATCTTTTTCTGCATGTAGCAAATCATAATCAGTTTCTATTTGTTTACGAAACTGTGTAAAACTCTTGGATAAGCTCTTTAGCGGTAACTCATCAAACAAAGTCGCTGTTGTTTGAATGTGCCACTGTATCTCAGGATGCTTCGCCTGTATAAGGTCATATACTTTGTTTTGATTATAATCTGCCGTCTGACTGATGCAGATATCTGTCACTTGTTGCTGCTCTATTAGATCACTCAACTGAGTAAAGACATCCAATACTTCTTCGCCTTTCTGTAAATACAGCAATCTATTACCACGCTGTATCAGTGACGCATTTAAATCAGCTAGGCTCTCATGCAAAAACTGCTGGCGGGCTTGACCCATAGCCTCATAACGATAGGCATCGTAATGGTCTTTATTATCTAATATATCTGTCAACGATGACGCATAAACTAGCAACAATTTGCCTTTAATGGATATTTCAGATGCTTTTATCAGAGTTGCGTTGTCCGCTACCCGTAAGTCATTATGAAACAGTACTAATGTGACATTATTGTTCTCTGAGTTGTTCGCTGCTTGATTTGACATACTCTATCCTTCTAGCTATTTAGCGCTAATTTATTATTTTTAATCTTGAAATATCATATACAGTGTAAAAAATCCTTAGCATTCAACTATGATGCGAGCCTAACACTTGTAAGGCAATGCGCTCAGCCCCAGAAACCACTTATAAACATTGACTCTCATATGTCTGACTGCTTAAATGGCTTACCTCTAGGAGAACACCATGACTCAAAATAATACTACGACTGAAGAAAATAAATCAGATGAAAAGCGTAAACTTATCAATCGATTTTTAATGAGATTGACAAAGGAACAGCCTCAAATGTATTACGCGACTACCTCTGAGATATCGCGAAGTATTCATACAATGATAAAAGAGCACACCAACCGCCTGTCGGTAGAAGAACAAGCACTGGTAAGACGAATGACGATGGAAGAGATTGAAGGGTTGCTTGGCTTTCATGCTAGATAAATGATTGACCAACTTCAGATACGTCATTCTCAGTAAGTTGCCAAATGACACACAAAAAAAGACCACTATCAAAGCGGTCTTTTTTATTAGCTATTAGCATTCTATTTTAGGACAATTAGAATGGATATTCACGTGGCTCATTTTGCATTGAGATCCAATGCGTTCTAGTAAACTCTTCTAGTACCCACTCACCGTTAAAACGGCCGATACCTGAGTTTTTCTCACCACCGAATGGCGTATTGCTTTCATCATTGACTGAGATGTCATTGATATGGGTCATGCCAGCTCTGATACCGCGAGCGAAACGTAGACCTTTTTGCATATCAGCAGTGAACACCGCGCTAGACAGACCATACATAGAATCATTGGCAATTGATAGCGCATCGTCTTCGTCTTTGGCACGGATGATACCGACCAGTGGTCCAAACACTTCATTACGTGATAGGTCCATTTCGCGAGTCACTTCAGTAAAGATATGCGGTGGTACGACTTGGCCTTCAATCTCGCCACTTAATATCATTTTTGCGCCTTCTTCCTGCGCTTTAGCGATTTTTTCTTTGAGTGATTTGACTTGTTTTTCGTTGATGATTGGACCAACAGCGGTGTCTTGCTTATTAGGGTCCCCAACGTTCAATGTTTTGACATGCGCTAAGAAACGCGCTACGAAATCATCATATATCTCGTCTTCTACGATGACTCTGTTAATCGCGATGCAGATTTGACCTTGATGCAAGAATTTACCAAAGGCAGCCGCTTTTACCGCTTGTTCGATATCAGCATCTTTTAGTACAACAAATGGACTATTACCACCAAGCTCAAGTGCCACTTGTTTGATGTATTCACCACCATTTGCCAACTCACCAATATGTTTACCCACTGAGGTCGAACCTGTAAACGACACTAGACTTGGCGCTTTGTGTTCAACGATTGCATCGCCTATCTCACTACCTGAGCCGACTACAACGTTTAATAGACCTTTTGGCAGACCCGCTTCTTCAAACACTTTTGCTAGCAGTAGACCACCGGTCACTGGCGTATCGCTAGCAGGTTTTAGTACCACTGCGTTACCAAGTGCTAGGGCTGGGGCGATAGAGCGCTGGGTTAAATGTAGCGGAAAGTTCCATGGGCTAATGACTGCTACCACACCGATAGGCTCACGATAAATGAAGTTCTCTTTACCGGGAGTGTTCGATGGGCGAATCTCACCATGGACACGATTAGGGAACGTCGCTGCTTCAAGCGTAATCGCGCGTGTTGCACCAAACTCAACCATTGCTTTAATACGTGTACTGCCAGACTCTTTAATCAGCCAATCAACGATTTCTTCTTGGCGCTGATCCAGTATGTTGACCACTTTGTATAATACAGCAGCACGTGTTGCAGGCGTTTGCTTGGCCCACGCTTCTTGAGCTTGTGTTGCAGCGTCGTACGCTTCATTAAGCTGATCTTTGGTCGCTTGCTGAATCTCTACGAGCGTATCGCCATTGTAAGGATTGGTATTGGTATTAGTGCTATCATCTTTACCTTTTTGCCATTCGCCTGCGATGAACTGCAAGTGAAAATCATTGTAGGCGCTGTTGTTACTATCGTTGGTTGACATAATCATCCTTATTTTGCTTTGTTGTTTGACGAATTTATTGTTAATAGTCTAAATAGAGTGGTTAAAGCTGTCTTGTAAGTAGTAGGTTTAAAGTCTTTATTAAGCTATGAAATAAAATAAATATCTAACCAGTGACTGATGAGAATAAAACCTACCTTGCTAGACGACTGGTCTAATGCTACCATAGCTATTAATAAAACAAGACTACTTTGTCAGTGAATATTGTTGATAAAACGTAACACATATAACTATATCCTATTACAATACGCCATCAACATGACGTTCAAGTGAATGCTAACTGTTTCGACTGACTACTTAATACACAGAACCATCAAGGGAGACAATCCTATTTATGTCTAATACAGACGCTACTACATCAGACACCAAAACGCACTTACTTGCGACTGGTTATCAATTAATAGCCAAAAAAGGCTTTACAGCTGTTGGGCTCAAGCAGATTTTAGATACCGCAGGTGTGCCCAAAGGCTCTTTTTACCATTATTTTTCTTCTAAAGAAGCTTTTGGTGAATCGATAATCAATCACTACTTTGGCTTATATAAGACGCGTTTAGATGTCATCGATGCACAAGACGTCAATGCCCAGCAAAAGCTATATGATTATTTTCAGAACTGGTACGACACTCAGCAGAATGGCTGTGACCATGAGAAATGCTTGGTTGTTAAGCTCAGTGCAGAGGTGGCAGATATGTCAGAGACCATGCGTAAAGCACTTGATGCAGGCTATCAGCAAACCACCATGTGGCTTGCTGAGCAGATTAAGGCAGGCTGGGCAGACGGGTCGGTACCTCGTCTCGACAATATTTCAGCTGAGAGTATGGCCAAGCGCTGGTACTTTGCCTGGCTCGGTGCCAGTCTAATGGCTAAAATTAGTCAAACCAACACGCCGTTAGCAGAGATTTGGCATATGACGACCACTCAGATGGGACGTTAACTCTTTTTAAGCAAACTATCCTCAAGCCAATTATTTCTAAGCAAGGGAATCTTCATTAGGGCGTGTTGAACATTCAAATATTAGGGCTGCTGATTGTTAAAATTGCACCAGACTAGGCGAAAACCGACGATAATGTCGAGACCTTAGCTAGGCTTTCAACAATGTTTGGGGTGATTTTAGCATCAGCCTTTTAGGGCAGTACTCTTTTTTGCCAATCTATGGCGAAATTGTTTCACCTAGAATGACTAGGCATCAAAAATTTCACTGCATATTGTCTAAAAAATAGTCACTGCCAGCACCACATTTGAATGTTCAACACGCCCTAATATGAATAGCGCGGTGGCTAAGTTCTCAACCGCCGCGCTATATCATAGCTTGTCATTCGACATCCGCATTTAAACCAATCTTATCAATGATCGCAAAAAAGGTTTTGTACGATAGTTTTGTAAATATCACTAGACGACTGGTCTAATTGGTGTACAATGCGCATCAAGCTTTAGAGCAAATGCAAAATAAGCATTGCTTATCATCCATTGTTCAACGTCAAAACATTTGATATAAACATTTTTATTAACATTAGGAATTTTATGAATAACTTTCAATATTACAACCCAGTCCGCATCGTTTTTGGTGAAGGTCAAATCGAACAATTATCAACCCTAGTCCCTACTGAAGCTCGCGTTCTTATTACTTACGGTGGTGGTTCAGCACAGCGCACTGGTACACTAGACGAAGTAAAAACAGCCTTAGCGGCGAGCGGTAACCGTACCGTATTTGAATTTGGTGGTATCGAAGCCAACCCAGAATTCACCACGCTACTTAAAGCCGCTGACATGGTGAATGAGCACAACATCGACTTTTTATTAGCAGTTGGCGGCGGCTCAGTGATTGACGGCAGTAAATTCGTTGCACTTGTCTCTTCATTAACTGAAGAAGACGGCAGTGTCTCACGTGATAAAGCGTGGGATGCGTTGACTGGCTATTGCAAAAGCATCGACTCTGCTGTGGACTTAGGTGCCGTATTGACCATCCCAGCCACAGGTTCTGAGATGAATTCAGGCGGCGTTATCAACTATAGCGAACGTCAAGCAAAACTACCCTTTGGTAACCCACTTGCCTTCCCTAAATTCTCAATTCTAGATCCAATCAAAACGCTAACACTGCCTGAACGTCAGGTTATGAATGGTGTTGCTGATGCATTTGTTCATGTAATGGAGCAGTATCTAACTTATCCAGTCAATGCGAAAGTTCAAGACGCCTTTGCTGAAAGTTTGCTTAAAATCCTTATCGATGAAGGCCGTATCGTTAAGCAAGATTCCGACAACCTAGAAACACGTAAAAACATTATGTGGACAGCGACCATGGCATTGAATGGTCTGATCGGTACTGGTGTACCACAAGACTGGACAACTCATATGGTTGGTCATGAGCTCACATCGTTACATGCAATTGACCATGCACGTACGCTAACCATCGTATTGCCATCAGTGATGCGTGAGCTAAAAGAAAGCAAAAAAGCAAAACTGCTTCAGTATGCTCGCAACGTATGGAATCTTACTGATACAGATCAAGACGACGATGCCATCATCGAAACGGCCATTGTTCATACCGAAAACTTCTTCCGCGAGCTTGGCTTGCCAGTTAGCCTAGAAGACGTTGACTTGACGGAATCAGCCATTGATCCAATCATCAAACAGCTTGAAGTACACAACATGGTCAAACTGGGTGAACACGGTACAAACGATTTAGAAGTATCTCGTCGTATCTTACAGCGTGCTGTGACCAGCAAAGCGTCTTAATAAGAACTGCGCAAAAACAACCTTAAGAAAAATCACAACCGTAACAATAAGTACATATCGTTATGCTATTTATAGTAGTTATTCGGCTCGGTGCCGAGTAGCTATTACATCTAATACCTCTATAATAATCACAATGAATAAATATAAAGGAGTCCTACCATGAGCTTCGACAAACAACAGAATCAACAAACAAACCGTCAAATCAAACTTGCCAGCCGCCCTAACGGTGAACCAACCGCTGAAAATTTTGACATGGCAACCAGTGACATCCCAACGGCCAATGCGAATGAGATGCTGCTGCGTACCGTATATCTGTCATTAGATCCCTATATGCGTGGCCGTATGAGCGATGCCAAAAGCTACGCTGACCCCTTAGCCATCGGTGATGTCATCATGGGCGGCACAGTCGCTCAAGTCGTCGAGTCTAACGTTGATGGCTTTGCTGTCGGTGATTTGGTCGTATCAAACTCAGGCTGGCAGGACTACAGCGTCAGTGATGGCGAAGGTATCCTTAAGCTTGATAAAAATATGTCAAACCCGTCTTATGGTTTAGGCGTGTTAGGTATGCCAGGCTTTACTGGTTATATGGGTTTAACCGATATTGGTAAACCGCAAAAAGGCGAAACCTTAGTTGTCGCAGCGGCCACTGGTCCTGTTGGCGCAACAGTCGGTCAAGTAGGTAATCAATATGGTCTACGCACCATCGGTGTGGCAGGCGGTAAAGAAAAATGCGATTTCGCCGTCAATGAGCTTGGCTTTGATATCTGTATCGACCATAGAGCTGACGACTTCGCTGAGCAATTAAAAGCCGCGTGCCCAGATGGTATCGATATCTATTATGAAAGCGTTGGTGGTAAAGTATTGGACGCTGTGTTGCCATTACTCAATGACCATGCCCGTATTCCAGTCTGTGGCCTAGTCTCGCAGTACAACGCAACTGATTTACCTGAT
Organism: Psychrobacter sp. NG27; assembly: GCF_016106655.1. Taxonomy (NCBI): domain Bacteria; kingdom Pseudomonadati; phylum Pseudomonadota; class Gammaproteobacteria; order Moraxellales; family Moraxellaceae; genus Psychrobacter; species Psychrobacter sp. NG27. The sequence goes on along the minus strand of NZ_JADGIN010000003.1, from coordinate 138,022 downwards.
GGTAAAGACCGTCTCGGTATGCTAATGGGCCTAATCTTAAGCCAACGCCTAACAGTCAGAGGCTTTATCATCTTTGAAGAGTATGGCGACCATTTCCCAGAGTTCTTAGCAACCATGAGCAAATGGGTAGAGTCAGGTGACGTCAAAACCAAAGAATACATCGCTGACGGTCTAGATAATGCACCAGATGCCTTTGTAGGTATGCTAAACGGTGATAACTTTGGTAAAACCGTGGTTAAAGTATCTGACGTTATATAGATCATGGCTATGTAGCTCAGGTTAAGAAATTAACGCTATACAATGACCGTTGTTAATAACTACTTAACAACACAACTTGCTAAGATCACTATTGAACATTACGTTCGAAGCAGGAATAATGTTAGCAGTCATCGTTTACATGAATATGGATTAGCCTCTTAAATACCATCTATATTTATGCAGATAAAGAAATGTGGCTGCTAATCACTTGCTTCACTCTTATATAAATAATAAACAAGGATAACTATGAATATTTTAATGGTACTAACTTCACACGATAAATTAGGCGATACTGGTAAAAAAACAGGCTTTTGGCTAGAAGAATTTGCTGCACCTTACTATGCTTTTCTTGATGCTGGCGTCAATGTGACCCTAGCCTCTCCAGCAGGCGGTCAGCCACCACTAGATCCTAGTAGTGATACTGAAGACACGCAAACTAAAGACACCACGCGCTTCAAAGAAGACAAAGACGCTCAAGAGCATTTGGCCAATACCAAAAAGCTTGCTGACATGAAAGCTGAAGATTTTGATTCAGTATTTTATCCAGGTGGCCACGGTCCATTATGGGATTTAGCAGTAGATAAAAACTCTATCGAATTGATCGAGACTTTCGTCAAGCAAGACAAACCTGTTGCTTTTGTTTGTCACTCTCCTGCAGCGCTTAAAAACGTCAAAATTGACGGCGAATATTTGGTAAAAGGCAAAACTGTGACTGGTTTTACCAACTCAGAAGAAGATGCAGTTGGCCTAACAGACGTCGTACCATTTTTAGTAGAAGACGCACTTAAAGCCAATGGCGGTAACTATGAAAAAGCGGCTGACTGGGAATCGTTTGTGGTTGAAGATGGTTTATTGATTACAGGTCAAAACCCAGCATCATCAGAGGAAGCGGCTACGCGTCTAATCGCAAAGCTCAAAGGTTAAGACTCAACAGTTAACAAATCACACCACGCAATAAGGTCGATATCATGGTTCGCTTACATCATCTTAATCAATCACGCTCATTACGCACTTTATGGCTCTTAGAAGAGCTAGGTGTGCCTTATGAGGTTGTCAGTCATCAGCGCGATGCCGAGACTCATTTAGCACCAGACTCTCTAAAAGCGGTACATCCACTCGGTAAATCTCCGGTTATCGAGATGGACGGACAAATCTATGCTGAGTCAGGGGCCATTACTGAGTTATTGATTGAACGATTTGCGCCAGAGCGTCTGCGCCCTGTAACGGGTAGCTCAGACTATGGCCATTATCTAGAGTGGATTGATTTTGCCGAAAGCTCACTCATGTTGCCATTAATGCTAGAGCTATTTACCAACAAAGCAGGCATCAATGATAATGCGTTTTTGAACGGTTATATCGAGACAGAAAAAACCAGATTGTTTAAATATCTGGATACCTCTGTTGAGGGTAAGTCTTTTATTGTAGGGGATACGCTCAGTGGTGCTGATTTTATGTTGTCATTTGACTTGATCATTCTTGCTAAGCGTCAAAAGCTCGATGCTTATCCACATATTAAGCAATATGCGGATAAGTTGGCTAGCCTTGAAAGCTATCAGCGTGCGATGCAGTTAGAAGCAAAGTATGACGAATCAATTTAGTATGTGATACTCACTCGTGCTTAGTACTAACTGACATACGACTCATCAACCGGTCGGCCAATTTTTTGATAGACAGAAACAGCTCTCTATAGAGCTGTTTTTTATGCGTGCTCTATTTTACGTGTGGATGACAATAGCACCATAAAAGTTATGATAAAATTGCGCCTGTATTTCTTGGGTTATCTCTCACATTCCATTAGTGAATCGACAGATTTTTAACGCTATAGATATCAATTGCAATGACCTGACCTCTTATCTGAAATCTGTCCTATGTCACTTTATTTTCTTATACAGATTGTGGTACGCCCATGAGTAACGAATACCAGTTTAAGCCCCACGAACAACCAATGATGGTGGGCTCTCCAGCCAACCCTGACCATCCTGCACGCCGTAAAGTATTTTATTTGCTGATTGGCATTTTCGTTGGTCTCACAGCCAGCTTCCAAAACGGTCTACTTGTCGCAAATCTCACTCAAATTCAAGGCCAATTGGGGTTAACGCCCGCTGAAGGGGGTTGGATATCTGTCAGCTACAATATGACCAATGCCTGTATCACCGTTCTACTGTACAAAATTCGCCAACAATTTGGCATGTCACTGTTTAGTAAAATCACCCTATTTTTTCTGTTAGCCGCCACGAGTCTACAGTGGCTGATCAGTAGTCACTTATTAGATACGCCCAACATTGGCATCGAGCCCTATTACCTAGAGATTGTCGCAAGGGGACTTAGCGGTATGGTGGCCAGTGGCATGACCATATTGGGCTTATTTTATTGCTTACAAGGTATGCCAACCGTCAAACGTACTAGTGGCCTCATATTGGGCTTTGGCTTGGTACAGTTCGGTATTCCACTATCACGCATCATCTCGCCCTACCTCACCATCGATGGTCAGCTTGAAAACTTATTTTTATTCCAATTTGGCTTGGCGCTGATTTGTTTTGGGCTGATTAATTTATTAGAGCTACCACCAGGCAATACAGAAAAAGTATTTGAGAAACTCGATTTTTTGAGCTTTGGTTTTTTTGCGAGCGGTCTGGCTGCATTAGCAGTCATTTTGGTTCAAGGTAGGATTTTATGGTGGACGACGCCTTGGCTGGTCTATCCACTGATGATTGCCATTGTTGGAATCAGCATCGCCTTATGGATCGAAACGCATCGCAAAAACCCAATGCTACAAGTTCGCTGGATGCGTAGCCGCAATATCATCGCTTTTATGATTACGGGCGCGGTCATGCGAATTTTGTTATCTGAGCAAAATGTCGGTGCGGCAGGATTACTTGCCAACTTAGGCTATGGTAATGATCAGCTGGTTACTTTTTATGCGGTCATATTGGCTGCCAGTGTGTTGGCTTTGGTGATTAGTATTTTTAGCACCAATCCGATGGATTTACGTCGACCCGTTATTTTTGCCGTGGCATTGATTGCATTAGGCTCTTGGATGGATGTGGGGGTGTCTATCAATTCTGCGCCCTATATGTTTTATCTCAGCCAATTTTTGATTGCATTTGCCGCGGTATATTTTATGGGGCCGCTGGTTTTTGAAGGATTTTTGCGTGCGATTGCCAGTGGTCCTGCTTATATTATTAGTTTTTCCGTTATTTTTGGTATTTCACAAACGGTGGGCGGCTTGGCAGGTGCAGCGGCGATTCAGGCATTTACCACCATTCGTACACAAATGCATTATGCCGATATGGTCAGCTCCCTGAATATGGGTGATCCGGCATTCAGCGCTCAAATTGCTGGTACTCGTAGTGTATTGTCTCAGCAAACGACAGATATAGCACAAGCGAATGTAGCTGCAATGAGCCAAATGTTGCAAGGGATTCAGCGCCAAGCAACGGTCTCCGCTTATGGTGATTTGTTTTTTATCATGGCCATTCTATCAACTGTGGCTACTGCTATGTTATTACTCAATTATTTTTACTATCGTTATCACAAACGCAATCCTCTGGCCAAAGAGCTTGCTGTTATTGCAAAAATGCGTGAACCAAAATAACGCCTTTTATTGCATGAGTGATTTTTCACTCTATTGATTTATCGCCACACTATTTAAGTACTTGCTAATTAAACATTTAGGAGCGCGTCATGAGCCAAGAGAAACCCAGTGAGCTGAATCAAACACCTCAGACGTCAACTGATGCTCCCGTAACAGACGCACATATTGCGTCAAATACCAATACCCATCAGGCCGAAATTGCCCAAGATCCTATAAGAGAGCAAACGGATACCTCTGAGGCAAATCCAGCTACTGACATACAAAAAGGCTCAGATGATGAGACGCCTATGCCACCAAAAGAACCTATCGCTGCGGCTACTGGCTGGTCGCCAAAGAAAAAATCCTATCTGAATTTAGGATTATTGGTTGTCATGATTGTCATTGGTGTGGCATTGATTTTGTATGCATGGAAGCTCCCACCGTTTACCCCGACGGTACAGCAAACCAACAACGCCTTTGTCAAAGGCCAGACGACCATCATCAGCCCGCAAGTCTCTGGCTATGTCACCGAGGTAGCAGTACAAGATTTTGCCAATGTCAGAGCCGGTGACCTATTGATAAAAATAGACGATCGAACCTTTCAGCAGCAGCTCGAACAAGCACAGGCCAATACCGAAGTGGCTGTCACCAACCGCTCTAGCAATGATCAAGACACCCAATCTAGTCAAGCACAAATCGAAGCGCGCAAAGCTGACCTATATAGTGCCAAAATCAATGTAGAGAGTGCTCGTGAAGATGTAAATCGCTATCAAGGCTTAGATGCTATCGGCGCTGTATCAAAAGCAGAAGTGGCTCACATCAAGGCACAACTTGCTCAAGCACAGGCAGGCGTGCAACAAGCAGAAGCCAACCTACAAGCTGCTCAAGAGAATCGTGAAAAAACCAGTGGTAGTCGCTCATCCCTAGATGCGAATATCAAAAATGCTGAAGCAGGGGTTAAGCAGGCGCAAATCAATCTGGACAATACCATCATCACAGCACCTGAATCAGGGCAGTTGAGCCAAGTCAGCGTCAAAGAAGGTCAGTATGTTAGTGCAGGCACACAGCTCATGTATATCGTGCCAAAAGGCATCTGGATTATTGCGAACTTTAAGGAAACCCAAATAGCCAGTATGGCCGTCGGCGAGCCCGCTACTATCCATGTAGATGCGCTTGGCGGTGCCAAATTTACTGGTCGCGTCAGTAATATCTCACCAGCGACTGGCAGTGAGTTTAGTGCAGGGGCAGCCAACCCTGCGACAGGTAACTACATAAAAATTGCTCAACGCATCCCTGTACGCATCGATTTAGATCAAAACCAGCCTGAACTGGCACGCTTACGCCCTGGTATGTCAGTCTCAGTGGATGTCGATACCGAAGTTAAATAGAAAGTTAAATAAAAAACAGTGTCAAATAATGCAAATGACTGACATAAAAAAAGCCACTCTATAAACCAGAAAAACTGGATGTAGAGTGGCTTTTTTATACTTTCAAATACTCTAGGATTTCAAAATAAGACAAATACTATGGTAACAGACGCTTGGTTGTCCAACTGACGCTGTCTTCATTACCTTCACTGTTGTCGCCGCTACTCTGCGTATACACAATTCGATCATGCATACGATTGGCCCGACCTTGCCAAAACTCAATCTTTTCAATGGTAATCTCATACCCACCCCAAAACTCTGGCGTTGGCACAGTGCTACTGTCTGGATGCTCTGCTTGGAGCTGTTCAAACGTTTGCTCCATGACAGCACGATTGGCCACTTCACCACTTTGCGGCTGACTGACCCAAGCACCTACTTGGCTATCGTGTGGACGCTTTTGAAAGTAGGCTGCAGATTTATCGGAAGCGATCTTAGCAATACTACCGCTGATACGAACTTGACGCTCAAGCTCATGCCAAAAGAACAGTGCTTCGGCATTGGGGTTCTCTTCGATATCATGCCCTTTCGCGCTTTCATAATTGGTATAAAAGACGATACCTGTATTCGTAACTTCGCGTAACAAGACAATACGGACGCTGGGTTTATTGTCTGCACCGCATGTTGCTAGACTCATTGCATAAGGCTCTTGCACCTTTTGTACTAACGCCTCACTCATCCAAGCTTTGAAAAGCTCGAATGGTGACGTTGGTACTGATTGCTGATCCAGCTCACCTTTCTCATAGGAGAGGCGTTGATCGGTAAAGTCCATACTCATGATCACTCCTTATTTTAACGTTGTTGTCTTATTATATGAACTGATCTTAGCCTAGTACCGTTTTTATATGATTAGCCAGAGCATTGGCCATCACATCGCATTCTATTTCGTCATCTGACTCGACCATTACTCGAATCATCGGCTCTGTACCTGACTGACGTATCAGTAGACGACCACGACCTTCTAAGGTTGCCTGAGCTTTATCAAAAGCTGCAACCAGCTCTTCATGCTCAAAAGGATCTTGCATTTGAGACAAGCGTACATTGACCAGCTTCTGTGGCAATACCTCAAAACCTTCGACAAGCTCACTCAAGGCACGTCCTTGCGCTTGCATCACTGCCAATACTTGCAAGCTTGCGATGATCGCATCCCCAGTACGGCTCTTATCTAAGCATAAAATATGTCCTGATGGCTCGCCGCCCAATATCCAACCATTTGCTTCAAGCTCATGCATCACGTAGCGATCACCTACTTTTGCACGAGTGAACTCAATGTCTGCCTCTTTCAGCGCCAGCTCTAATCCCATGTTACTCATGAGTGTGCCCACAACACCTGCAGCTCTGTTTAGACCCTTGGTTGCGAGTACATACAAAATACCATCACCATCAACAAGCTTACCGGTCTCATCAACCATCACAATACGATCGCCATCACCATCCAATGCGATACCGACATCTGCTTCGTGCTCAACCACTGCTTTTTGTAGACTCTCAGGATGAGTAGAACCGCAATCAGCATTGATGTTGATACCATCAGGTGTATTGTGAATAGCGATCACTTTAGCGCCTAATTCACGCATGACTCTGGGTGCAACACTATAGCCTGCACCATTAGCACAGTCGACCACAATGGTTAGATGACTGAGATCGTACTGATAAGGGAAGCTGCCTTTGCAAAACTCAATATAGCGGCCTTTTGCATCATCGATCCGATTGTTCTTCCCCAGTTGTGCTGGGTCTAAAATCGGCATCATCAAACTGCTGTCACTGCTATCGATATTCATGATGGTTTTTAGCTTATCATTGATGGCATTTTGCATCTCATCAGTCAGCTTTTTGCCATCACCTGAAAACAACTTGATGCCGTTGTCATAGTAAGGATTATGCGAGGCTGAGATAACCACGCCAGCATCCGCATTAAAACTGCGCGTCAGATGCGCGATGGCTGGGGTTGGCAGTGGGCCAAGCATATGCACATCGACGCCTGCTGCATTAAATCCTGCTTGTAATGCGCCTTCAATCACATAACCTGACAGGCGTGTGTCCTTCCCAATCACCACACTTGGCCTACGTGCAGGATTATCGTTTCTTTCTACCAGCACCTGTCCAGTAACATAGCCCAATTTTAGAATAAAATCCGGGGTAATGGGTAGCTCACCAAATTTTCCGCGAATACCATCAGTACCAAAGTAGCTCATTATGTCTGCTCTCCAAGTTTTAAAATTCGTGATATATCAAAAAGTAAAAGGCCCGATATATACTCAGGCAATACTGTCATTATAATAATTTATTTCTATATTTTACAAAAAAACAGCCAACAATAGCAAAGCATTGTTGGCTGTTTCTATTTTAAAGTCAATGCAGCTCTACAAACCAGCTATCATTAACGCAATACAGAGCGATCAAACACAGTCTAATCTACTCGGTAGTTAGGCGCTTCTTTGGTTATTTGTACATCATGCACATGCGACTCTTTCATACCCGCTGACGTTACTTTGATAAATTGCGGATTGGTACGCATGTCTTCGATGGTTGCAGAACCTGTATAGCCCATTGATGAACGTAAGCCACCAACCAATTGGTTGACAATACCAGCGACTGGACCTTTATAAGGGACGCGGCCTTCGATACCTTCTGGTACCAGTTTTTCAACGCCATCTTTGGCGTCTTGGAAGTAACGGTCTGATGAACCATTTGATCCTGACATCGCACCTAAGCTACCCATACCGCGATAAGCTTTGTAGTAACGACCTTGGAACAGCTCAACCTCACCTGGCGCTTCTTCTGTACCTGCCATCAATGACCCGACCATGATGCATGATGCACCAGCGGCAATGGCTTTTGCCATATCACCTGAATAGCGGATACCGCCATCAGCGATCAATGGAATACTGTCTTTTAATGCACTAGCAACGTTATCAATTGCTGAAATTTGCGGTACACCGATACCGGCGATGATACGCGTGGTACAGATAGAACCAGGGCCAATACCCACTTTTACTGCATCGGCGCCTGCATCACGTAATGCCAGTGCCGCATCACCTGTGGCAATGTTGCCACCGATCACTTGTACATTAGGATAGTGCTTTTTGATCCAAGAGACTTTATCGATCACCCCTTTTGAGTGGCCGTGTGCGGTATCCACTACGATGATATCGACATCAGCTGCAATTAATGCTTCAACGCGCGCTTGCGTATCTGCACCAGTACCAACTGCCGCGCCAACACGTAGGCGACCTTGCTCATCTTTACAAGCATTCGGGTTGTTTTCAGCTTTAGCAAAGTCATTGACCGTAATCAAACCGCGCAAACGGAATTGATCGTCAATGACAATGACTTTTTCGATACGGTGTTCGTGTAGCAAGCGTTTGATATTTTCGTTGCTCTCACCTTCGTGTACCGTGACTAGCTGATCTTTTGGTGTCATGATTTGGCTGACTGGTAGTGACAGATTGGTCTCAAAACGCCAATCTCGGTGAGTCACAATACCCACCACATTATCAGTGCCTCTCTCTACCACAGGGACGCCTGAGATGTTATTGTCTTGAGTCAATCGCAACAACTCACCAATCGTCATCTCTGGATGTACTGTGATTGGATCAACTACCGTACCCGCTTCAAACTTTTTGACGCGGCGTACTTGCGTGGCTTGCTTAGCAATATCCATGCTCTTGTGCAGGATACCCATGCCGCCTAGCTGTGCCATTGTGATGGCCATTTCAGACTCAGTCACTGTATCCATAGCCGCAGAAATCAGCGGTAGATTCAGTGTGATGTTTTTGGTCAAACGGGTCGTCAGATCGGCAGTTTTTGGCAAGACTTCAGAATAGGCTGGCAACAATAAAACGTCATCAAAGGTTAAGGCTTCATCGACAATTCGCAACATACAGACCCCTAGTGGTGGTTATTTTGATGGGTGGGATTTTTGCATTAAGACAATCAACATGGCTGATACAAATCATTGATCAAAAGCTGGTTACACTAAACGCTTTAGGATCGCAATTGATTGATGGGTCGTTAGTGGATAAAATATAATGTCGAAACAAATATAGTATCGCTTCACGCTTAATGACTCATTTATCCCTTAAAAATAACGCCACATTATAACAAATAAGCGCACAAATCACATGCTATATTTGTCAGATTATTTTACAAACCTAAATATAAAAGCAATTAGAAAGTCCTCGACCTAAAAGCAGTACCTTATCGCATCCTGATGACTCACTCATCATTGTTCTTTAATATATAACGTTCTGTCGGTAAATACTTATTCTGCTGCTGATGCAAGTAGCCCAGCATCTGCTCACGTACCTCACAGGCCAATGTCCAAGCCTCTATGGGGCCTACCGCTGACACGGCACCACGCAGTTGAATGGTTCTTTCAGTCACTTCTACCACAAAAATTTCAGGCTCGGTCTTCTCATCCCAGAGCTTGTTATCCTTGGTCACCGATACAAATTGCTCACGAATGGCATCAATATCTGCCCCATAATCGATATATAAAAATACCGGACAAGTCTGGTGTACTTCGGTATGTGACCAGTTCTCAACCGTATCAGTAATCAATTGGCGCATTGGCACGATTAATCGGCGCTCATCCCATGTTTTTAGGACCGCATAGGTATAACGCAGGTCTTCAATCGTACTAAAGTTGCCGTCCATGATCACACTGTCACCAATCCTAACAGGCTGCGTCACTGCCACTTGTACTCCAGCAATGATGTTACCCAGTATCGGTTGAGCTGCGATACCAATAACCACGCCCGCGATCCCAGCCGATGTAAGTAACGTTTTGCCAAGACCTTCCATGTTGGCAAACTCACTCAGACCTATCCAGATACTGCCCAATATCATGACAAAGATGAAAACTCGGCGAAATATCGAAACATAAGTACGGCGTTGTCGCACTTTATCAAAGTGCTCCTCTCCTAGATTTTCAATCTGCATGTCTTGATAGCGATTGGCAAAAAAGTTGATCGCACGTATGCCAAACCACATGGTGCTAGACACCAAGCCAATCCAGATAAGCGGACGAGTGGACGAGGCAACCGCATCCAAATAAGGAAACCCACCAGAAACCAAGGTAAAAACCAGTGAAAAACTGATGGTAAATGTCAGCGGTACCGTCAGCTTACTGACCAAATCTGCTATGCCGTTGGTACTGCCGACGTACATGGTGTATTTTTCATCATCAATATAACGACTGATGAGCTTTTCCGTGCCTTTACTGAGTAGCCAGCCTACGCCCATGGTCAATAAGAAAAACAGCAATAACGAGGCAAACTCCCATAGCGCAATCCCAAAAAATTTGAGCTTAAGCCATGTAGGTAAATAACGCTCGAATTCTGCTGGATGATATTGCTCATACAGGTTGTCAATATTGCCTACCGTCTGCGCAGAAAACACCCAAATAGGTGCCCCGTCCCCTACTCGTACTCGCTGTAAATAAATAGGCACGCGGCGCTCTCGGTAATCGATATAACCCAATTGAATAGAACGTCTCGCAATCCCCATGATACTGCTGCTATTGCCAAGCGGTGGCTCGATGAGGCCGTCAGGACGATCTGGCATATCATCGAAAACATACAGCTCTTTTTCAGACAATAAAAAATCCAGCCGTTTCGTTAAATCAATCGCACGGCTACGTTGGGTAGTCTCATCAATCAAATTCATGTTCAGTGCATAAGAAGCCAAATCGTATTGCTGCTTCATAACTGCTGATTGAAAAAACTCTAAAGCGGCAAGTGGTGTCTCTAGGTTTGGTGGCTCAACCAGTGGTGGCAGCCCTCTATTGAGCGTGTCGAGTAAATAGTAGCCCTCATTAAACTCTCCGGTCAGTGCAGAGTCACCCTGTAGCGTGCCTGCCTGCTCCACTGCACTGCGCTCAGTAGGATCAAAAATCTCTTCCGCCACAGCAGAGAGACTGATATTTGTGTTTTTTAGCGTGTCCACCTGTTGGGCGGCATATTCCGTTAAACTGTCAGGTTTGTCCGAGGATGAGGATGTCGCTTGTTCACTGCTACTTATCTCATCGTTATTGCTTGCAGCATTGACAGGCATACCAATCGCCATCATTGCAACCACCATATATCCGAGCAGTAATTGCCAAGCATGGTAGAAAATATGACGTGGCTCTTTATTTAGGTCATGATTGTGGTCAGAACTCGTGGTCGTTCTATGACAATCAATAGGGCTATTTTTAAAAGTTTTCATATTTTATCAATCACTGGTTTGCGAGAAATGATGGGACAAAGCTGCACTGAATAAAGCTTAACTTAATTTAAGGTCTATTTCATATTCAACTATTACGCAAAAAAAAGCCAGCGCAACGCTGACTTGATTCATTAAGATAAAGGTAAAGCGCATATATATTTTATCACTCACATTTGCGTATTTAAGGAAGAAACGTTAGAAATAGCACTTTAGACAAAACGATATCAATCACCGTCAATGATTGCCTTTTTCAGTCAGCCATGTTTTAGGCACGGCGCCATGTCGTACCAGCACGACTGTCTTCAAGCTCAATCCCAGCTTCTTTTAGCTGCTCACGCACCTCATCAGCACGCGCAAAGTTTTTGTTGGCCTTCGCTTCTGCACGCTGGGTGATTAGTCCATCAATGGCCGCATCACTCAAACCGTCTTCTGCCTGCTCCCCAATCACGGCTTGCAAAAACTGATTCACAGGCTGCTGCAAGATATTGAGCACTTGCGCCAATGCCTTTAGTTGCTGTGCCGACTGCCATGCGGTGTCTATTTCCTCAGCTTTGATGGCTTTAGTAATATCTCGTGCCAGCCCAAACAAGACACTGATCGCGGTTGAACTATTAAAGTCATCATTCATCGCTTTGATAAAATCTTGCCCAGCTGCACTACTATAGGCTTCAGTAGTCAGCGCTTCGTCGATTATTAGCGTCTCACCCTTTAGCTGTTCAGCCAGTTTTAGAACATTATATAGTCTGCTTAGGCCATTGTGTGCTTCATCCAATGCACTATCAGAGAAGTTGACTTGGCTACGATAGTGACTCGATAATAAGAAAAAACGTACCGTTTCTGGCAAGTATTTTGCTATCACGTCACGAATGGTAAAAAAGTTACCTAACGATTTAGACATCTTCTCACCATCGACATTGATAAAGCCGACATGCATCCAATTACGGGCATACTCACAGCCCGTTGCTGCCTCTGACTGGGCAATTTCATTCTCATGATGCGGGAACTGCAAGTCATGACCACCGCCATGAATATCAAACGTACTACCTAGGCACTTGGTTGACATGGCAGAGCATTCAATATGCCAGCCTGGACGACCTTGTCCCCACGGTGACGCCCACTGCGGCTCATCAGGCTTTGCCGCTTTCCATAGTACAAAGTCGAACGGATTGCGTTTGTCGTTTTCGACATCGACGCGCGAGCCTGCCTGCATCTCATCAAGATTACGCTTGGATAATTTGCCATAATCAGCAAAACTGTCGACTGCATAATAGACATCGCCATTATTGCCTGCATAGGCATAGTCGCCGGTGACTAGCGTCTCAATCATATCTTGCATGTCATCGATATGATCGGTCGCGCGCGGCTCAGCATTTGGCATCTCGCAGCCAAGGGCAGTCGCGTCTGCGTGCATGGCTTCAATAAAACGCTGCGTCAACGTACCAATCTCTTCGCCATTTTCAGCAGCACGCGCAATAATCTTGTCATCGATATCGGTGATATTACGAACGTAATTGACGTTATAGCCCAACTGCGTCAGCCAGCGTACTGCCATATCGAACCCAACCATCACACGTGCATGCCCAATATGACAATAATCATAAACGGTCATACCGCACACATACATGCCGACTTGTCCTGCTTTGAGTGGTACAAACTGACGTTTGCCGCCAGTGAGTGAGTCATGAATGGCAAGCTGAGACATCGCATCGGCAAGTGGTGTGGTCATAGTAAAAAAGCCTTTTTAACAATAGGTAAAATAAAAATAGGTAAACAAAATAAACGAAAGTAATGATATGAGCAGCACTCAATCAATCATCGATAGGGACAACTGTGATGCTCATCATAAAACGTAACCCATTATCTTAGCGAAAAGCGCTGTAAAATACTACAATAAGCACGCAACTAACACCATTCAATGGTAAAAACCGTTAAGGATATAGACATGGGCAATCGCTTGAGCAAAATATATACGCGTACTGGAGATGATGGCAGCACTGGTATGGCTGATGGTAGCCGCGTCAGCAAAGCGGACAATCTATTCAACGTCATGGGTGATATCGATGAGCTCAACTCACACATTGGTCTAGTACGGGCGCAACTAAAAAGAAATAAAGGGCAATCTATCGAAAAGGAGTTTTCTGAAGCCTTAGTTATCATTCAGCACTTATTGTTCAATATAGGCGGTGAACTTGCGATGCCAGAATACGAAGGCGTGAATGCCACTCATATTGAATGGGTAGAGCAGCAAATTGATGCAATGAATACCACCCTGCCGCCGCTAAAAGACTTTATTCTGCCAACAGGGTCAGTATTAGTGAGTCAGCTGCATGTCGCACGTAGTGTCTGTCGCCGTGCTGAGCGCCAAGCTGTACTATTGCAGCAGCAACGTCCAGACGCCATTCGCCTGACTGCGGTAAGCTTTATCAACCGTTTATCTGATTGGTTGTTTGTCGCCGCGCGCTTTTGTACTGATCCCGAACAAGTCTCTGAGGTGTTGTGGGACAGTCAAGCATTGCAGTCATTCGCTAAAAAAGGCTAATGACAAAGACTAGATAACGGCTATTGATACTCTTAAACGCATAAAAAACCCCGCGACATTGCTGTTGCGGGATTTTTGTTATTTAGCATAGTGATTAAGGTTACTGGCTAATAATTAAATCCTATTAATGGGATAAAAATTAATAAGTAGCGCTGTCATCTTCAATAATCACCATATCGATGCTGTCATCTTTTGGCACCATCTTAGGGACAGCAGGCGTTGCTGGTTTTTTAGGCTCAGTACTGGTAGCCGCTTGGCTGTTGTCTGTTGAGCTGCTTTGACTACTGGTCGGTTTGTTAATAGTCGGCGGCGTTGCAGGCTGAGCAGGAGGCGTCGGCTCAGTTGGCGTGACTATCTTAGGCTGGCGAACTGGTGCTGGTTGGGTTCTATTATTTTGCGTAGGCGCAGGACGCTCAGCAGCGCGTTGTGTACGCTGTGCATCCATGGCGCCTTTGAATACAGAACCTGCCACCACATCTGCCACAACTGTCATTAGGGCTGGCTGTCCAGCAATACGTGTACGTACTTGACCGCCCTGAGTACCAACGATATAAGTAAAGGCATCATCAACGAGCATATTGTTATTGATACGGATGTTGTCTTGTGCTAAACGCGATTGTAGGCTTGGCTGATTATTAGCCGCTTGTACTTGGCTGGCTTGATACAGATCTTCGCTTGGCAGTGTCATACTGACACTTGCTTGACACGTGGTCATGCCGTTGTCATTGGCTTGTTGGAGAATGGCTGCATTCTGCACATCAATGACGATACCATTGGTTTTTTCGGTAATAGAGCCACTGTCCAGGCTGATCTCTGCCTCATTGGCATAGTTGGCAGCCAATGACTGTGCTTGTTGATTCAGGGTGTTTCGTAGTGCTGTCTTTAGGCGATCTTGTACCATTGGGTCGTCACAGCTAACGGCAGGAGCAACAGCGGTTTCAGACTCTGCAGCGTCCTGCTCAGTGAGCTCTGCTGCCTCAGTAGACTCTTCTTTATCTGAGCGATCACAGCCTGCAAGCACCAAACTACATACCAACCCGATTCCAGCAACTTTATGCCACTTGCTTAAACTTATATTTGCTACGCTCATACTTACTCTACTCCCAATGTTCTGATTCGTACCGTCACTGACTGACAGTGTTTGACATTCAACTGTCGCTTAGCATCACAAGCGCTTTACACGACGAATTTGAAAACCATACTATTATACGGTGTTTGGATGAAATGGTCATTAGTGTAGCTCATGGATGTACAAATAGCGTCCCTCATTCTATGAAAAACAGTGGTTTTGTTGCAAAAACATAACAAACATCGAAAAATAATTTTTTGGAAAATAACACTCAAATCTGAGTATTGGTGTCACAAATTTCATTAGACGCTAAGAATACGACCCTATATGATGATGTACAAAACCGAGCGATAGTCGTTTGATATGATAAATTTTAGAAACACGCAGTTATTGGGGCATCGCGGTGCACGCGGGGAAGCCTTAGAAAATACCTTTGCAGGCTTTGAGCATTCTCAAAACCTGAAATTGAAGGGTTTGGCAGGCGTTGAGTTCGACGTACAGCTGAATGCTGATGGTCATCTGATCGTGTTTCACGATGATAATTTAGAGCGGATGTGCGGTCAGCAGTCACGTATCGATCAGCTGTGTCTAAATGAAGTACAATGCCGTTTGCAGTTTGGACAACCCATCATTACTCTAGCGAGTATCGTGCCCTTACTGGCAGGGTTTAAGGTAATTGAGCTCGAGATTAAAACGCATGATCGCACCAACTATGCAGTGTTAATCGAGGCACTGGCTCGCGAGGTCATCAATACACCTATTGCCAGTTTGCCTGTGGTGTTGACCAGCTTTGATACAGAGCTGCATATTCGACTACAACGTCACAAACTACTGTCTCGCATACCACGAGGCTTACTGATTCGTACGCCAGAAGCCTTAGCGAGAGCGACAAATACAGCTTTGCAACTTGGCTGTATTCAATTGGGCATTCACTATCCACTGTTGAGCCAATCAGTGATTGAGCACAGTCATCGATATGACTTACCGGTAAGCGCTTGGACAGTCAATGATATCGCTACTATAGATCAGCTTATTAAATGGAAAACAGATGTTATCATCACTGATTTTCCAACGCCCTTATTGTTGCCTTAAACGACTGATAGATGCTTTAATGTCGCTCAGTAATTTGACTGAGCGTCCTTCAAGTCCCCTACATATCTATCATGTTACTTACATATTCACGTCATGCCTGATAAGTCAGCCATTATTTTGACCAATACACTCTATAATTCATACAAGTTATTGTTATTTAGCAATATTTTTATAGTGTATAAGTGTTCACTTTATACAGTTTTTCAGGTACTATGGGGACTTAAATTAATACCGTTAAGGATATTATATGATTGCAAAAAAAGCACTTGGCTTGCCGCTTAAAGGCGTACGTTTCGCTATCAAATCTGGCGATGCGTTGATAAAAACTGCCAATAATAAAGTAACGCGTTTTAAAACCCGTTTTGATGAAAAAAAGGCGCAAGCTGCTTTTGATGAGCAACCTATAGCAAAACGCAACTATGCCAAAGCTCCTGAGCAAACTGATGCTCTCACAAAAGAGCAAAGCATAGATATGCGTGAGTTTGAGTTTACAAAAGCACCGATTAACTGGATTCCAGCGACTATTTTGGTTGCGACGCCTATTGCTGCCGCGATTATTACGCCATGGTATCTGTTCACTCATGACGTGAGCGCACCTGTGTGGGGCGTGTTTGGTGCCTTTATGGTATGGACAGGCATGAGTATCACAACCGGTTACCATCGCCTATTGGCACATCGTGCTTATAAAGCGCATCCAATTGTCAAAAACTTCCTATTGCTTGGTTCTACTTTAGCGGTACAGGGTTCAGCGTTTGATTGGGTATCAGGTCACCGTACTCATCATCGTCATGTAGATGACCGTTTAGATGATCCATATTCAGCAAAACGCGGTTTTTGGTTCAGTCATATTGGTTGGATGCTACGCAACTACCCTAGCGGCAAGTTTGACTACAAAAATATTCCTGACTTGACCAAAGACAGAACGTTACAGATTCAGCATAAATACTACGGTCTATGGGTCGTTGCCTTGAATGTTGGTATGGTCGCCGCTATTGGTTGGTTATTGGGTGATGTCTGGGGTACGCTGGTTATAGCTGGTTTGCTACGTTTGGTATTGACGCATCACTTTACGTTCTTTATCAACTCGTTATGCCATATGTTTGGTAGCCGTCCTTATACGGACACTAATACAGCCCGTGATAACTTCTTCTTGGCCATATTTACGTGGGGTGAGGGTTATCATAATTACCATCACTTCTTCCAGTACGATTATCGTAATGGCGTAAAATGGTGGCAGTATGATCCAACCAAATGGTTGATCGCAGGTCTATCAAAAATTGGTCTGACTAGTGAGCTGCGTACTGTTGATGACACCACCATCAAGCATGCTGAAGTTCAAATGCAGTTCAAAGCAGCACAGCAGCAAATTGATACAGCAACAGTTGGCGGCATTGACTTGCCTCATGCAATGAAAAGCTTTCAAGATCGTATCAAGTTTGAATATGATGCCTTCATGCAAACGGTTGAAGAATGGCAAGCGCTCAAAGCGAAAACCATTGAGCTGAAAAAGACAGAGTATGCAGATCGCTTGCATGAAGTTGATGACAAGCTGAAGCATGATTATGCCAAGATTGAAGAGAAAATCCTTGAGCATAATAGCAATCTGAAGACAGCGTTCCGTTCTATCGGCGCAAATCAAAAAGCTGCTTAAGTCAGTCCCTGATTCATATTGAGTCATCGTCTTAATCGTAACGTTTCTCCTCCCCTTTATCTTTAGAGATAGAGGGGATTTTTTTGCGTTATTTATAGCATATGCTGTTGTAAATCGCTTTTTGTCATAAATAATACGTGGTCATAAATGTATCATCAGGATGCATTTTATTATTCTATTTTGAGACTAATATAGGCCTAATATCGTCCTGATAGCGACTGTTTTTTGACTGGATATTACAAGAGATGGACAGAGCGAAATGATGGATGATGAGAGCTATGTTATAGTGAACACTCTCTCTTATATATTAATGGACACGGCCTGTATGCGTTATAAAAACACCTATGTCAACCTAGACACACGCCTCTATCATGAGCAGCCACCCACGTCACTAGACAACCCACGCGCTGGTCATTTCAATACACACGTTGCACAGCAATTAGGCTGGTCAGATGACGATAATCTGATGTCCAACTGGGTTGATATTTTGGCTGGTCAATACGTGCCAGCCGACTTCAAACCACTGGCAATGGCATATGCAGGTCATCAATTTGGACAGTGGGCAGGACAGTTGGGTGATGGGCGCGGCTTGCTCATGGCACAAGTACTCGATCAAGACAATCAACCAAAAGATTTGCATCTTAAGGGTGCTGGCCTGACGCCTTACTCGCGGATGGGAGATGGACGGGCAGTATTGCGCAGTACCATTCGTGAGTATTTATGTGGTCATGCATTGACGCAGCTTGGCATCGCCTCCTCTAACGCATTGGGCTTTGTGGTCTCTGATACGAGGGTACGCCGTGAGCGTATTGAGGCAGGTGCAGCGCTAATGCGCGTGGCTGACAGTCACATTCGCTTGGGTCATGTTGAGTGGATTGCCAGCTTTGCGCCTGACGTATTGGGTGAGTTTACCGACTATATGATCGATACTTATTATCCAGAGTGCCGTGATAGTGAGACGCCGGTATTGGCATTTTTAACCTCAGTGGTTGAGCGCACTGCGCGGATGATTGCCGACTGGCAACTGATTGGCTTTGCTCATGGGGTTATGAATACGGATAACTTGTCGATTACAGGTAGTACGTTGGACTTCGGGCCTTTTGGCTTTATGGAGCGCTTCAACCCTGCTTGGATCAATAATCACTCTGATCATACTGGGCGCTATGCTTACCAAAACCAGCCTGCTATCGGTCACTGGAACCTCAACGTTTGGCTACCGCATTTTATGCGCCTACCAGGCGTCACTCGTGAGACCCTCGCTGAGTGCCTGGCGCCTTATGAAGCGAGCTTTATGCAGCACTATCAACAAGGACTGTGCCGCAAACTTGGCTTGCCGCACAAATCTGAAAGTTTGCGTCTAGCCTTTGAATGGTTGACCTTGTTAGAAGATAACTTGCTCGACTATACCAATAGCTTTCGTGCCCTACTAGGCCTAGTCGCGCCAGATGACCATCCTTATGAGAAAAAACTACTGTCTGTTCTGACCACTGAACTAAATGCAGAAGCAAGCCTAGTTTGGCAAGAGTGGTCAAGCCGTTATTTGGCACAGATTGAGCAGCAATCCCGCGAGGAAGCTATCTTATCCATGCAAACCAGCAATCCTGTTTATGTCTTGCGTAATAGCATGGCGCAACGTGCTATCACTGCTGCAGAACAAGGTCAGTTTGAAGAAGTGGATCGGGTGTTCCGTTTGCTATCTCATCCTTATACTGTTCAAGATATTGCTACTGAGCTTGATAGTGCCGCGCCTGCACCTGATGTTGCGCAAATGCCTATTAGCTGCTCGTCTTAACTTCTCTATACTCTGTAACATTTTGAAATATATTCAAATTAAGGTTGATATTTACCCTTATTCTTTGGCATTATTAATTAGATAAATAATGAATATCATTTCATTATATTATTCGTACAAATCACTGCTGCTGACTAGGCAGTGATTTGTCAATAGTGCTAGAATAACTGTCTTTTCTAGCCTGTTTTTTGACCCAATCCCTAACCCATCGTGATGTTTTTGGTCATTAACACCCAATGTTACCTTACCCTTTGATTATTATCATTTAATAATGTTTAAGGGCGAGTTATTATTTTTATCACCATTTAATTTATTCCAACCATGGCAATTATTATGAATGACGATACCAATTCGAATACGGATAAGCTTAGTACCGCACAAGAGCAGTTTGAACAAGCTGCCCTGCATTACCATGAGTTCCCACGTCCAGGTAAAATCTCAGTCACACCGACCAAACAGCTTGCTAACCAACGTGATCTAGCACTTGCCTATTCTCCAGGTGTTGCTGTGCCTTGTCTCGAAATTGAAAGAGACCCAACATTGGCAGCCAAATATACGGCACGTAGTAACTTGGTCGGTGTCATCACTAACGGTACTGCGGTACTAGGTTTGGGTAACATTGGCCCATTGGCATCAAAACCTGTTATGGAAGGTAAAGGCGTACTATTCAAAAAGTTTGCAGGTATCGATGTATTTGATATTGAAATCGCTCAAAACGATCCTGACAAATTCATCGAAGCGGTTGCCTCTCTTGAGCCAACTTTCGGTGGTATCAACTTAGAAGACATCAAAGCACCAGAATGTTTCAAAATCGAGCGTGAACTTCGCGCGCGCATGAACATCCCTGTGTTCCATGACGACCAACATGGTACATCAATCATCGTTGCGGCAGCGATGCTAAACGCGCTATTGATTACTGGCAAGAAAATCGAAGAGATTAAAATTGTTTGTTCAGGCGCAGGCGCAGCAGCCATTTCTTGTTTAGATATCATTTGCGCCCTTGGTGTGAATAAAAACAATATCATTGTTTCAGACTCTCGCGGTATCATCAGCACTAGCCGTGAAAACCTTGATGAAACCAAACAGCGCTATGCTCGTGATATCACGGCTACTTCTATCGAAGAGGTCATGGACGATGTCGATATGTTCCTAGGCTTATCAATGCCCGGTACACTATCAGAAGATATGGTTCGCCGTATGGCAAAAGACCCTATCGTCTTTGCACTTGCCAATCCAACACCTGAAATCATGCCAGAATTAGCACATGCGGTACGTCCAGACGTCATTATGGCAACTGGTCGCTCAGACTATCCAAACCAAGTAAACAACGCCTTGTGCTTCCCGTACATCTTCCGCGGTGCATTGGATGTTGGTGCAACAACTGTCAACGAAGAGATGAAAGTGGCTTGCGTAAAAGCAATCGCTGCGATGGCGCACGTCGAAGCCACTCCAACTACCAGCGCTAGAAACATCGAAAAGATGCAGAGTTTTGGTCGTGACTATTTAATCCCAGGCCCTCTAGAGCCAAATCTAATCATTGAGATCGCGTCTGCTGTAGCCAAAGCAGCGATGGATTCTGGCGTTGCCACGCTACCGATCGATGACATGCAAGCCTACCGTCAGCGTCTGTCTGAGTTTGTTTATAACTCAGCGTTTGTCATGAAGCCAATATTTGCTCGTGCTAAAGCCGATCCAAAACGTATCGTGTACTGTGAAGGTGAAGACAACAATATCCTGCTCGCTGTGCAAGTGGTCGTTGATGAGAAACTAGCACAACCTATCTTGGTTGGTCGTCCTGCTGTGATTGAAGCCAATATCGAAAAACTGGGCCTACGTTTAAAAGCTGGCGAGAATATTACCATCGTTAACGTTGATGACGATCCTCGTTATAAAGACTACTGGCAAGGCTATTACGAGAAAAACAAACGCCGCGGCGTAAGCATTGAGCTTGCTCGTCGTGATGTTCGCCGTAAGACGACTCTGATAGGTTCTTTGTTAGTCGAAAATGGTGCAGCGGATGGTATGGTATGTGGTACATTTGGTCATTACCAATTGCATCTGAAATATGTCGAAAGCGTCATTGGCAAAAAACAAGGTATGAACGACTTCTATGCGATGAATGCAGTACTCATGCAAGATCGTAATATTTTCATCGCAGATACCTATATCCACGAAGATCCAACCGCTGAACAGTTGGCTGAAATGACCGTCTTGGCTGCGGATCAGTTACGCCGCTTCGGTATCACACCACGTGTCGCATTAGTGTCTCATTCTAACTTTGGTGCCTCAAACCGTACCAGCGCTGTTAAAATGCGCAAGGTATACCAGATACTGACAGACATGAATGTAGACTTTGAGTTTGATGGCGAGATGCAAGGTGATTCCGCTTTGAATGAACATATCCGCTTAAACGACATGCCATCAAGCCCATTAAAAGGTGCAGCAAACTTGCTCATCTTACCAACACTTGATGCGTCGAATATTGCCTTTAACCTGCTTAAAACAGCAACTGGCAGTGCTTCTATTGGTCCTATCCTATTGGGTACCAATAAGCCAGTCCACATTTTGACGCCATCAGCGACTGCACGTGGTATCGTCAACATGACTGCACTGACAGTGACTGAAGCTCAAGACTTAGAAAGCGAAGCCCAGTAGTCAGTGAAACCTCGTATTCAATAAGAATGCTTGATTAAGACGGGTGCTGTTATCTATTCACAAAGCCCGTCTGCTATACTAAAAACAGTCAATGCGACCTATAAAGCATTGGCTGTTTTTTTTGATGTATAGTTAGAGAACTACTAAACTGCTACGGTGTTAGCCTTCCTAGATGTACTACTTGTACAATCTGCAGGCGGCTGCCTTGTAGCAATTTTAGATTTCTTTGACTATAAAAAATTAAGCTAATGATACGTTGATAAGTACAGCGGTGATAAGTACAGCGATATTTGGCTAAACAAACAGAGGCTTTTATGCAGATTTACCTTGTGGGTGGTGCGGTACGTGATCGACTCTTGAAACGTCCGATCAAAGATAAAGACTTCGTCGTCGTTGGTGCCACCGTGACACAGATGCTTGAAGCAGGGTTTCAACAAGTCGGTGCCGATTTTCCGGTGTTTTTGCACCCGACCAGTCACGAAGAATATGCCCTAGCTCGCACAGAGCGCAAGCAAGGCTCGGGCTATAAAGGCTTCAGCATACATGCCAGTCCTGATGTGAGTTTAGAAGACGACTTACAACGCCGTGACTTGACCATCAATGCCATGGCAATAGAAGTCACTAGCCTAAATGATGACACCCCTATCAATGGTGACGTCATTGACTATTATGGTGGACTGGTTGATTTAGAAAACAAAACTTTGCGCCATGTATCAAGTGCATTTAGCGAAGACCCATTACGCGTGCTCCGAACAGCTCGTTTCTATAGTCGTTACTATGATTTAGGGTTCAGTATCGCAGAGGATACCTTGACGCTAATGCGCCAACTGGTCGACTCAGGTGAGCTGACACATCTAAGTAGCGAACGCATTTGGCAAGAGTCAAGCCGTGCGATGATGCAGTTATCACCCCAAGTCTACTGGCAACAGCTGTTCGAAATCGGTGCACTGACAGAGTATTTTGCGCCATTGCATCAGGCGTGGACTGATACTCCAATACGAGAGACCGTACAGACTGCGCTATATTTCGCAGGGCAAATGCAGCTTAATTTGTCACAGCGTTGGGCGCTGCTAATGAGTAGCCTTAATCTATCTCTATTTACCTCAGAGCCTACAAACAAAAACGCTAATACAGCAGCCCATATAAAAGGCATCAACGATATAGGCAACATCACTAAGGTACCAAAAGCACACACCCAGTTTGCCAATTTATTTGTACAACAAGCCGAAAATCTCAGCAAGATAAATAGCCTGAGCGCTGCTGAAAAAATCGACCTGATACAAACTTGCGGGGCTCATAAAGAACCTGATAAATTGTCTCAATTACTCGTGTGTAGTCATGTATTACAACTGGCCATGCAGCACCGTCAAATGATGATAGCGCTAAACAGTTTTCATGCAGTTAATATGGCTGATATTGAGCCAGATCTGCGCGGCCCAGCGATTGGTGCAGCGCTGCGCCAATCTAGAATTGAGCATTTGCAAGCGCAGCACTTATATTAAAGAAAGCTTAAAAAGTAAGTAGGAATGTCATCATGAGCCAAGATTTAAATGGGTGTTCATCAGAGCATACTGACGCTATTGCGCCCGTCATGCTCGTCACAGGGAGTGCCAAACGTATTGGTGCCGCTATCATTACAGCTGCTCATAGCGAAGGTTACCGCGTCATTATCCATTGTCACCGTAGCATAGAGGACGCTACTATTTTGGCTGACCAACTCAATGCCTGCCGTGCTAATAGTGCTTTAATCGTTGTTGCTGACTTAAGTATCGTCAATGACGACAGAGCCTTGGATCTGTTTATTCAAAATGTTATGGATGCCTTTGGCCAGCTCGATGTACTGATACACAATGCATCGCGATTTTATCCCAGTCCACTCGGACACATCACCCATGCACAGTGGGACGAGCTGATGTTGACCAATGCAAAAGCGCCTTTATTGTTGAGCCAAGCACTACTACCCTATCTTAAACAGCAACAAGGTTGTATTGTCAGCTTATTAGATATTCATGCGCAGGACAGACCCTTTAGCAATTATGCTGTCTATAATATGGCAAAAGCGGCTCACCGTATGATGGTACAGTCATTAGCATTAGAGATGGCACCAGATGTACGTGTAAATGGTGTCGCACCAGGGGTCAATATTCTTCCTGATGCTAATAGCGATCAAGCGATTGCTGAGGCGCAGCAGCAAAATATCATTGCCTCTATTCCGATGCAGCGCATCGGTACACCTAATGATATTGCTCATGCTGTGCTGTATTTGGTGCAAGCCAATTATGTCACTGGTGAAATGATTACTGTTGATGGGGGTCGCAGCCTGACATTGGCTGGTGGTCAGGTTTGATAAAAAATAGCATTTTATAAAAAATATCTTGATAATGGCCCATTTTTTGCTTGAAAAATTCAAAAAATAAGGTATCATTGTCCGTCTAGCGTTAGGGCCCATAGCTCAGTTGGTTAGAGCAGAGGACTCATAATCCTTTGGTCGTAGGTTCAAGTCCTACTGGGCCCACCAAATTTATAGTGCAAAAAGAAATCAGGCTTGTTCGCAGCGATGCGGCAAGCCTTTTTTTATGGGTTTTGAACGATATAATATGTTCATAATATCCTATAATAAAAAAGCCAAATGCTACCGCTAAGAGTAACATTTGGCTTTTTATATGTGCTTTATAAAATTAGAAAGAGGTACGGCGATAGTTGCGGTATGTCGGTAACCAAAAATTGGCTTTTAATTGACGCTCTAAATTCTCTGCAGTGACAGGTAGTGCCAATTTATCTTCAATCGCTTGTTGTGCGACTGCATAGGCTATTTTTTCACTGATCTCTCTAATAACTCTAATTGGCGGCAATATAGCGCCTGGTGCCTTTTCGTGTTCCATAGATATATCTGCAAGTGCTTGGCTTGCCGCCATCAACATATTATCGCTAATGCCCGTTGCACGTGCGGCTAAAACACCCAAACCAATACCGGGGAAAATATAGCTGTTATTACACTGCGACACTTCAAAAGTTTGACCCTCATAAGTGGTATGAGGAAAAGGACTACCGGTTGCAATAATTGCCTTACCCTTACTCCAATTAGTCACTTCTTGCGGTGTTGCTTCAACACGCGACGTTGGGTTTGACAGCGGTAATACAATCGGATGTTCCGTATTAGCACATAGCGTTTCGATCACCTCTTGGGTGAACAAACCTTTTTGTCCACTGACACCGAATAATACGGTTATTTTTGCTTGTTTGACCACTTGCGCTAAACCAAGTTTCTTACTTCTATCCCAGCTTGCAATAGCCGATTCTTTTTGTACTAACGGCTCTTGGAACTTTTGTAGCTCTGTCATGCCATCAGTAAGCAAGCCATAACGATCAACCATAAAGACTTGGCTGCGAGCCTGCGCCTCCGTTAAGCCTTCACGCTGCATTTGGCGAATAATATGCTCAGCAATACCGCAACCAGCAGATCCTGCGCCTAAAAACGCGATATTCTGTTGGCTAAGTTTTTGACCTTTATTCAAGCACGCTGCAATCAAGGTGCCGACTGAAACAGCAGCAGTGCCCTGAATGTCATCATTAAAGCAGCATAATTGGTCACGATATTTATTCAATAATGGTGTCGCATTCTCTTGGGCAAAATCTTCAAATTGTAATAATGCCTCAGGCCAACGACGTTTAACGGCTTGAATAAATAAATCTACAAACTCATTATATTCATCACCCGAGATGCGTGGATTTCTCCAGCCCATGTACATAGGATCGTCAAGCAACTGTTGGTTATTTGTGCCAACGTCCAACAAAATTGGTAGGCAATAAGCGGGGCTGATACCACCACAAGCCGTATATAACGACAATTTACCAATGGGAATACCCATACCGCCAATACCTTGATCGCCTAGGCCTAATATACGTTCACCATCGGTGACAACGATTACCTTCACGTTTTGTTTGGTGGCATTTTGCAGCATGTCATCGATTTTATGACGCTCAGGATAAGAGACAAACAACCCACGTTTGCGGCGATAAATCTGAGAGAATTTTTCACACGCTTGCCCAACCGTTGGGGTGTATATAAGCGGCATGACCTCTTCGATATGCTGTTCAATCAGATGATGAAATAAGGTCTCATTGGTATCTTGGATGTTACGCAAATAAATATGCTTATCCATATCATTAGTGAATGAGCGAAGTTGATGATAAGCACGTAATGACTGCTCTTCAATCGTCTCAATGTTATGAGGCAATAAACCCGTTAAATTAAAGCTATCACGTTCTTCTGATGAAAAAGCACTGCCCTTATTTAATAAAGGGGTTTCTAACAATGCTGGTCCAGCAAAAGGGATATATAACGGACGTTTGGTTTGCATAATAAAATCTTCTTATTAATTATTGAAGGTATATGAATAAAATTTAATGATTTGAATGATTTGACTATTTCATCGAACTCAGAGTCATTATTCAAGTTGATTGAGCGATGCTAAAACAATCGTGGCAGTACAATGGATTGATCAACCCACCACTTGACAGCAAGTGTATCACGAGCAAGAAAGTACAGAGCGATAATACGGAATTCAAAGTCGAATCAATCAAAAAAACAGCCACTAATAATGCGCACTTAAGTACAAGTCTTTGGTAGCCAGAAGTAGAGACAGAAGCATTATCTCATTGGCAGAATAAAGCCCGTCAAAGCACGCTTGTCACCGCAGCACCCTATTATACTGGAGTTATGGCAATTCTTGAAGCAATCAAGTAAATCACACGCCGATTAGATCAAGCGATAACAGACAGAAACAACCCCAAAGATGTGATTTACCATAGTGATAGAGATGGTCAGTATCTGTCTATTCGCTACCCTTCTAGTATGACTCACTCTGCATTGTTACTTCTGTAGTTACGACTGGTGATTCATACGACAAGGCATTGGCTGAAACGGTCAATGGCCTTTATTAGACTGAAGTAATTCATTATTTAAAAGAGAACTGCAATAGCGTTAACGATGTTGCAGTTCTTGAATGGGTAGACTGCTTCAATAAGTCTCGTCTACATAGTACGATCGGTTATGTGTCACCTTTTAAGTTTGAAAAGCGCTATTATAATCATTTAACCCTGTCAGGCATTGCTGCTTGTCTCAAATTAATCAGCCTCCGATAAAGTCGGGGCGGTTCAGTATTCTCTTAGGCTTCTGTGTGCAGAATGTTATTAAAGAATTTGAATATCAAACAGACCCTAGTACTGAAATCCATATATTAATATTTAAGGGTATTTATGAATCACTCTATTCATAATGAGGCGCACTTAAGTAACCGTAATCATTGGTTGCGCGCAGCGGTGTTGGGTGCAAATGATGGACTGATCTCAACTGCCAGTTTATTAGTTGGTGTTGCAGCGGCAAACCCAAGCAGTCAGACGTTATTGCTAACAGGGATGGCAGCACTAACCGCAGGTGCGCTATCGATGGCTGCTGGCGAGTATATTTCAGTGTCCTCACAAGCGGATACTGAAAAGGCTGATTTAGAAAAGGAGCTTTACGAGCTGACTCATAATGCTGAACGCGAGATGCTTGAGCTGACGAAAATTTATGAGGCTCGTGGACTTGATCATGCCTTAGCGCATCAAGTTGCCATCGCCTTAACGGAGCACGATGCGCTTGAAGCCCATGCTCGTGATGAGATAGGCTTGACCGATCTTAGCCAAGCAAAGCCGATTCATGCCTCAATTGCTTCAGGATTGTCATTCATCGCAGGCGCTATACTACCTATTCTTGGTATTTTGATATTGCCAGCGCAATCATTAATCTGGTCGTTAGCGTCTATAACTTTATTAGGATTGATATTACTAGGTATAGTGTCAGCACGCTTGGGTGGCGCGCCTATCATTCCTGCTACTGCTCGAGTAGTGGTTTGGGGTGTGCTTGCCATGCTAGCCACATCGTTGATCGGACGTTTATTTGGCGTGGCATAAACATATATTAATAATTATGATAAAGAGTGTGGCTATGAGCGAAAAAAACGACTTGCATCAATGTTGTATATGCAAACTAAACTATCCGATAGACAGCCTTATACCTATAGGCACCGTACGAAAAGTGGTTATGGCAGAGATTTCACATGACTTTCCAGAATGTTCATCGAAAAACTATATTTGTCAGACAGATTTGAGCAAATATCGCATGCAATATGTCCACTCGTTATTAAAATCTGAGAAAGGAGAAGTGACTGATCTTGAGTACGAATTGATCAAAAGCATGCAAGAGCATGATTTAATCACCAAAAACACTGACAGCACGCTAGATCAAAACTGGACTTTGGGTGAACGATTGGCAGATAAAATTGCAACGTTTGGTGGTAGTTGGTCTTTTCTCATCTGCTTTGCTATTTTTATAACGGTTTGGATTACTTTTAATACGATGGTTATGGTGACACGTCCATCTGATCCTTATCCCTTTATTCTGTTAAATCTAATACTATCGTGTATTGCGGCTATTCAGGCGCCGGTAATTATGATGAGCCAAAATAGACAAGAATCAAAAGATAGATTGCGCTCAGAAAACGATTATCAAATTAACCTCAAAGCCGAGCTTGAAATTCAGCATTTACATGAAAAGTTGGATCACCTTTTGATTCATCAATGGGAAAGGCTGGCTGAAATACAAGAAATACAACTCGATTTATTATCTGAGATGGGCAAAAAAGATTAGGATAGTGCGCACCCTGCTATTTGAGATAACTCTAAATCCACTTCAAGTAAGTGAAAGCTTCAATGTTTAACGATGGCTTGGCAAGAGACCCAATCTTAAAGACGTCGCGCAATATCCAGACGATTAGGAATAACTGAAGAAAAACGTATACCACTAAAATCAAAGAACGGACCGTCCACATGCTAATGGTTTGCAGTGGCTAAGGTTTATACGTTATAGTCTTTATTTATGGTATTTCATAGCCAGTGACTGGCATAAAATACAGACAGCCTTTTACATCATAATCTCTACTCTGTCAGTGCTGTGTACCTACAAACATGAATACATGAGCGTACCAGCATCCATTCTTCAACCAATTTTTGATATCCGTGCGAGAACGCACCGTTATTTATCTCACTCAAGGACGATATATGAAAGCACTTAGGACACCTGATTCGTGTTTTGCTAACTTGCAAGATTACGATTTTGAACCGAACTATCTGATGGTCGATGATACCGAGGGCGGTGAGCTGCGGGTGCATTACCTCGATGAAGGCCCACGTGATGCTGACCCCGTATTACTACTACACGGTGAGCCTTCCTGGTCTTATCTGTATCGTAAAGTCATTCCAATATTAACAGCAGCAGGACACCGTGTGATTGTGCCAGACCTTCCTGGTTTTGGACGCTCAGACAAGCCCGCCTCTCGTACTGACTATACGTATCAGCGCCATGTCGACTGGATGCAATCGGTGCTCGATCAATTAGATTTAAAAAACATCACGTTGTTTTGTCAGGATTGGGGCGGTTTAATTGGTCTACGCTTGGTAGCAGCACATCCTGATAAGTTTGCTCGGGTAGCGGCTGGTAATACCATGCTTCCTACTGGTGATCACGATCCTGGCGAAGGGTTTCGTAAATGGCAGCAGTTTTCGCAAGAGACACCTCAATTCAATGCAGGAGCGACTATCAAAAGTGGTACCACAACAACGCTGTCACAAGCCGTACTGGATGCTTACGATGCGCCATTCCCTGATGAGTCTTATAAAGAAGGCGCCAGACAGTTTCCGTTGCTTGTGCCCACTACACCAGATGATCCCGCTTCAGCAAACAACCGTGCCGCTTGGGTCGAGCTGAGCAAGTGGACAAAGCCTTTTATCACACTGTTTAGTGATTCTGACCCAGTGACTGGTGGCGGTGATCGGATCATGCAAAAGCTCATTCCGGGTACCAAAGGTCAAAACCATACGACCATTGTCAACGGCGGTCATTTTCTACAAGAAGACCAAGGCGAAAAGTTGGCTGAGCTGTTGCTGAAATTTATCGAAGATAATCCAGCCTAATACATCTTATTCATCACTGTCTTGATATATTAATAGGTTAAACATAGCATCAAAAAACCGCACGCTGTTTAGCGTGCGGTTTTTTATGAGGTATATAACTACTTTTGTAAGAGAAAGAATTATATTGATGAGAAAAGCAAATTTGTGGTCGATATAGTAGTAGATTTCTTACAACATGTTCTTGAAAATATTATTAATATATCTTTCTACTGCCTGCTGATCACTCGTCACTTGAGCATAAGTGCGTAGACCGATGATTTGAATCTGAAGATAACGTGCCAACTCGATCGGGTCTTTGTCTTTGCCAATCTCGCTACTATCGACAGCTTGTGCAAACAGCTTGGCAAATGATGCCTCAATACCCTCTAAGATGCTCGTGGCATGAGCCAGCAATTCTGGACTGTCATTTTGCGTAAGCTCGGCGACTGTCTTTACAATCATGCACATACCACTTGGCGCCGTGGCTTTATTACAGACTATCACTGTATGAATAAAATGCTTTAAGCCGTCTAACACCGTGTCTTTTTGCGCCACACAGTCCGCCAAGCGTTTAGCGCCTTCTACTGCATAACGATTGAGCGATTCTGTAAACAATTTGTCTTTACTGCCGAAAGCGGCATAAATACTGCCTGGGTGCATGTTCACCACATCTTGCAGGTTTCGCATTGAGGTTGCGTGATAGCCTTTTTCCCAATAGAGATTTTTTGCTTTTTCAATCACTTCATCACGATTGAACTTTATCGGAGCACTCATAATTTTCACCTTAATATCCTTGCCTTAACACCTATGTTAAGGCAAAGTTTGTAGAATCAACCTTAGGGCATGCCCCAATCATTGGTTTTAATCACTTTTTATAGTATAAGGCTTGTTTAACACCCATACATTATATCTAGTAGTGATTAACTATTTTTGTCAAAATTTTGCGGATAAAGGGCGCGTGCAGCCACGTCATCGAAGTCTGTCTTGAAATCAATACCTTTAGGGATATCACGGGCTTTTTGCACAGCAGGACGGGAATCAATACTAGCAAACCAACGCTTTAGATTCGGGTAATTATCCAAGCCGCCCTCGCCCAATACAAATGTCGCCTTATCAATCCAGCCCCAAGTAGAAATATCAGCAATTGAATAGCTATCGCCGACCATATACTCACGACCTTCTAAATGCGTGTCTAGCACTTCGTAGTGACGCTGTGCTTCACGCAAATAGCGATTGATGGCATAAGGGATTTTTTCTGGCGCTTTGTGTTGAAAGTGTACCGATTGACCAGAAAAAGGACCCAACCCTGATGCAACAAACAGTAGCCATGACAGCATCTCACTACGATCTTCTGGCTGTCCTGCCAGCAATCCTGTCTTTTCAGACAAATACATCAAGATAGCAGTAGAGTCGAACACGCGCTTGCCATCGTCCTCAAGGGCTGGCGTTTTGGCATTTGGGTTAATAGCACAGTACTCAGGCGTATGTTGCTCCCCTTTTAGCGTATCTACTGCCACAAGCTCGTAAGGCAGCCCAGTCTCTTCGAAAAACAGTGCTACTTTCATTGGATTTGGGGTTTGATGGAAATACAACTTAAACATAATCTTATCCTATTAATAAGTGGTAGTCTGATGACTATAAAAGGGGTAAGAGATAACAAAAAATAGGCATCGTGATCTGAAGCATTTTCTTATTGTCTGACAAATACTATAGCCATAAATGAACGTACGTTCAAGTAGTAATATATTGATATGGTCAATTATGTACCCATACAGGCTACTCTATCCATCCTATGAATGAATGATAACGGCAAAAGACAATAGCATCGCCCTCGTGAAGTCTGAGCTCGAAAAACTGATACCAGTGACACGTAGTGAAGAAGGCTGTATTCGTTATGATCTGTTCCAAGATAACGACAAACCTACTCACTTTATGTTTCATGAGAGCTGGGCGACGCGCGAGTTATGGCAAATACATATGGAAAACCAAACTCTAAAAGATTTTTCAACTGCCACAGAAGGTGAGGTGAAATCATTTGTTCTACATGAAATGACGCAAGTTAATTAATATCGTCTCGATTCATTGATTACTAGAATCACGATATATCGGTAATTATAAGGAGAGCTATACCCTGCTCTGTTTTTCTGTTTCTTTACTAACACTTTAAGAGGGCAGTTCGATTAACTTTCTGAACATTATAAATCCTCTCAACGCCCAATAATAACTTTTCTCTTGTTATTTTCATGCCATTACTTACACAGTGTTACTTTATTAAGTTATTGATATTTATATCATAACTATAATAAAACAGAGAAGTGTAATCGCACCATTACAATTTATTTGAATGATTACTCAAATAATTATTGAGCGACTGCTCAATATCCTTTATAGTAGTCTCTATTGACTCGCTTACTAAGCAAAAAAGTCGCTGATTTTGAGTAATCACTCAAGCCAATCACTAAATTGAAATCGGCAACTGCTTTAAAGCTGGCATGAAAACTCTAAAACAAACCAAATCTTACACCTATTATTAGGAATAATATTATGACCGACTTTACCCTTCACGATAAAGACAGCGCCCCAGAAGAAAGCAAAGCACTACTTGACGTATCTATCAACGCTTTTGGTATGGTGCCGAACCTACATGCAGTCATGGCTGAAGCGCCAGGTTTGCTAGAAGGCTATCAACGTCTGCATGAATTGTTTTTAAACAGCAGCTTTGACGATGAAGAAACCACTGTCGTATGGCAAACCATCAACGTTGAACATGCTTGCCATTACTGTGTTCCTGCCCATACTGGTATTGCGAAAAGCATGAAAGTAGATGACGCCATCACTGATGCACTACGTGATGAGACACCACTACCAACAGCACGCCTAGAAGCCCTTCGCGATTTCACGCTTTCTGTGGTTCGTGGTCGTGGTAACGTTGATGATAGCGCAGTGCAAGCATTCTTGGATGCTGGCTACACCAAACGTCAGATTCTAGAAGTTATCCTAGGTGCTGCTCAGAAAGTCATGAGTAACTACACAAACCATCTGGCCAATACCCCAATCGACAAACCATTTCAAAAATTCGAATGGCACAAAGCTGACTAATCTATTTAGCCGTTTACGATAGCTCAATTTACGGTAATATAGTTTATTTGATGTTTTCATACTGTTGTTCGAAACATCTTCGGGCAGCAGTTTTTTCGTTTTAACTTATCGCTAATGAGGGATCATATGCAGCATTCAGAAAAACCATTACAAATAGATATTGTGTCAGACGTTGTATGCCCTTGGTGTGCGATCGGTTATAGCCAATTGGCTGAAGCATTAAAGCAAACCAACACGCCTTTTGA
This sequence comes from Psychrobacter sp. NG27, assembly GCF_016106655.1. NCBI lineage: Bacteria > Pseudomonadati > Pseudomonadota > Gammaproteobacteria > Moraxellales > Moraxellaceae > Psychrobacter > Psychrobacter sp. NG27. The sequence goes on along the minus strand of NZ_JADGIN010000003.1, from coordinate 104,422 downwards.
GATACACTGGCATCCTTTTGAGCTAAATCCTAACACGCCAGCTAAAGGACGCAACTATCGTGAGCACATCATGGAAAAGTACGGCAACACCGCTGAAGACGTTCAAGAGAACCGAGATAGAATGACAGCAGCAGGTGCAGAAGTCGGTTTCAACTTTCAATTTACCGATGACTTTCATACCTACAATACATTCAACACCCATCAGTTGCTACATTGGGCAGATCAGCAAGGGCGCATGCATGACCTAAAACAAGCATTGTTCATCGCACATTTCATCGATAATCTTAATGTAGGTGACAGCACTGTGCTTGCCGATGTTGCCGCCAGTATTGGACTCGATCGTAATGAAGCGCTCACTGTTATCGAAGATCAGCGCTTTGCTGAAGACATACGTCAGTCGGTACAACACTCTAAACAACAAGGCATTCAAAGTGTGCCATCCGTTATCTTTAATGGTCGTCATTTGGTTAGCGGTGCCCAAGGGGTCGAAAATTATAAAAACATTCTAAAGCAATTGGCGGACATGCCCGACTAGCGTTGGCATTCACAAAGCCAAAGCTAAAACCACCCGTTCGCACCTATCTCATACTGCACACACCACTTAAAAAGGTATCATAATTATGTCAAATTCTACTCATTACGAGCCGCCCAGCGTTTGGACGTGGGATGCAGAAAGCGGCGGTAAATGGGCCAGTGTCAATCGCCCTATCGCTGGTCCAACGCATGAGGCAGCCTTGCCTCGTGGCAAACATCCTTTGCAGATCTATTCAATAGGAACACCCAATGGTCAAAAAGTGACCATCATGGCGGAAGAGTTGCTAGCGTTAGGCGTCACAGAAGCTGAATATGATGCGCACCTTATCCAAATTGGTGAGGGAGATCAGTTCTCATCAGGATTTGTGGATGTCAATCCAAACTCAAAAATCCCTGCCTTGTTCGATACTGATACCGGTAGCCGTGTGTTTGAGAGTGGTGCCATCTTGTTTTATTTGGCTGAAAAATTTGGGAAATTACTGCCCGAAGATGCCGCCGCCCGTACCGAAGTGATGAACTGGCTATTTTGGCTGCAAGGGTCTGCGCCTTATCTAGGTGGCGGTTTCGGACACTTTTACTTTTATGCGCCAGAAAAATTTGAGTACCCTATCAATCGATTTACGATGGAAGTCAAACGCCAATTAGACGTATTGGATAGAGAGCTGGCAGAAAACCGCTATTTGGGCGGAGATGAGTATACGATTGCTGATATCGCCACTTGGCCTTGGTATGGCAACCTGATACTAGGTGAGGCATATAATGCAGCCGAATTCTTGCAAGTTGAAAGTTATAAAAACGTGCGCCGCTGGGCAACCGAGATTCTTGAACGTCCTGCTGTACAGCGCGGCCGCAAGGTAAACCGTACATGGGGCGAGCCATCCGAACAGTTACATGAGCGTCATGATGCATCAGACTTCGAGTTAAAAACCCAAGACAAGATAGACGCTCAAACAGATAAATAATATTTTATATCAAGCAATAGCCACCTAGTTTAAACAGATTTATTAGGTGGTTTTATAACCAATGTTAACGTTTTCCATGACTACTTTGGATTACTGTAAACATTCAATACTTTTACATTTATGGCTGTTAAGGTATGAATGTAAAAATGACAAAAACACCACTAAAAAGGATAATATTATGTCAAACGATTATGCACAAAAAATTCAAGCTGGCGCTACTTTCCCTGAAATGGAAGTGCAAGTGCTGAACGGAGAAATGACTCAGTTAGGTCAGCCTAAAAATGGTCATGATTGGAAACTGGTCGTGGTCTATCGCGGCAAGCATTGCCCAATTTGCACCAAATATCTGAATACGTTAGAGACTGTTCTGCCTTCATTTTATGACAACGGTGTTGACGTGATTGCCGTATCTGGTGACAGCAAAGAGCAACTAGAAGGCCATTTGAATGATTTAGACATCAGCTTCCCTATTGCTTATGGTCTCACTGTCGAGCAAATGAACACGCTAGGTCTATATGTCTCTGATCCACGCTCAGAAAAAGAGACAGATCATCCATTTGCAGAGCCTGCTGTCTTTGTCATCAATGGTGATGGTAAGATTCAAATCGTTGATATCTCAAATGCGCCTTTTGCAAGACCTGACCTTGAAGCATTGGCAAACGGCTTGGTTTTTGTTAGAAAGCCAGAAAACAACTACCCAATTCGCGGTATGCATCAATAAGTACTATTAGCTTGATAGCTAAATGGTCAGACATAGCACCTTGTTATCTTTGACTGTTTGGCTAATGCACAAATAAGTGAATAAAAAATGATAAGGGCGTATTGAGGAGAATTCTCAGTACGCCCTTATTTTTGCCTGTTTTTTCGCTATTCTTTTCTTATCTAGGGCTTATCACTGGACAACCTATCTATTTTATTCTAGATGGACTATAAGATATCTATTATCTAAGACAATCTGTTGTGTATTATTTGTTGTCAACAGTCGTACACTGAGATTTATTTCTGCTAAAATCATACCGTGATATTCTCAACACCTCATCAGAAGTATGAGCAAAAAGGATTTAATATGCGATTGAAATCGATCGTTCAAAAACTACATGAACGTGCGCCTATATTGGGCAAAGCTGCCTCGCTTACCACCGCTACTAGCGTTATCACCTTTAACAGCATGCTGGCTGGACTGCCTATCTGGGTGATGGGTACAACCAAAGCCATCACTGGTGCGGCCATTGCGGATAAAGCGGTCATCGATGTGACCAATTACTGGATCAATAGCAATAATGCGCTGATCGATAACGTATTGCCAAAAAAAGACTGGCGCATCAGTTTGCCTGACGATGTGCATATAAATGGTAAGTATTTACTGATGAGTAACCATCAGTCATGGGTCGATACCAGCATCGTGCAATATATCAGCGAAAAACGTTTGCCATTGACGCGGTTTTTTACCAAGTTTGAGCTCATCTATATTCCAGTCATTGGTCAAGCTTTTTACTTTCTTGATTTTCCAATGATGCGCAGACATTCTAAAGAAGCTGTTGCCAAAAATCCTGCATTAAAGGGCAAGGATATCGAAGAGGCAAAGCGTGCCTGTGCACTGCTAAAAGACAAACCTTTCACGCTATTGAATTATTTAGAGGGCACACGCTTCACTCCTTCTAAAAGCAAACAACAGAACTCACCTTATACCCACTTACTCAAGCCGCGCGCGGGCGGATTGTCACTTGCTATCAGTGCATTGGGCGAAGAGATTGATGGTATTTTGGACATGACGATTGTCTATCCTGATGGCGTGCCTACTTATAGTGACCTGTGGAAAGGCAATATCAAACGTCTGGGCGTCGATGTGCGACATATCGAGATACCTCCAGCGCTATTTACGGCTATTAAAGAAGGTGGCTACGAAGCAGACGAGAGCATAAAAGCGCAGATGTTTGAATGGGTCGAACAGATATGGCAGCAAAAGGATCAACTTATCACGGACATGCTTGCCGAATTTGAAACCACAGATGCAGCCAAAAGCGCCTAGCAGATACTGATGGCCATCTACTTTATTGTTTGATAACCTTATAATATGCTGCTTGTCTGTCTCTCTGTGGGTTAAATAATGACAAGCCCTAGCTTAAACAAGGTGACGCCATACAATGATAAAGTTCCGTGAAAAATGGTTTTGGGCACTATGTCTGGCTGTATTGGTACATGTAGCTGTTTTTTTTATTTTTTATATGAACATGAATAAGACAGACTCGTCAGACGTTGCTAGTAGCAGTATAAATAAAGACGAACCCTTGGCTATTAACAGTCAAGACTCGTCTGTTCCAGATAAAATCTATACTACAACGCTTAAAAGTACGGAAGCATCTGACAGTAAAGACTCTGACAGTACAGGCTCTGACAGTGGTGATACTGCTGTCAATGCTGCTGATCGTACAGGTACTGACACATCCAGCCGTACCGAACTGACGAGCAGTAACAAAGAAACATCTGCTAACACGTCAAGCAGTATTGAAGATAACGCTCAAAAACCAGCATCTACTGCTAAAAAAACTGCTCAAGAAAATGATGTCCCTACTCAAAAAAGTGCACGTCAAAACAACAAGCTTCTAGAAAACCAATTGAATGAAAACACTCAATCTATAGTGACAAACTCTAATGAAACCCTAGAGACGTTCAGAAATAATGCAGGACTATTGGATATCGACGTTCCCACACGCCAAAGTAATGTCAAACTGGATAAAGACTATTTGTCTGCAAAATCTGAAGTAGAGGAAATCAACAATCAATTAAGCTCAGCCATCAATGAAGTCAAAAAACGCAATCAGCAAAAAATTGATAACAGGCAAGCGTTACGAGATGAGACAATCATTCAAAATAATCAAAACTCGATAGAAAGTTCTGAATGAAAATCTCAGTTTCAAATATAGGATTATCATTCAGTTTATATACGATGCTAGCCTATATAACACAAAAGCCCCAGTCAATGACTGGGGCTTTTGTTATCTGTTCAGCGTTTATAGATTCAGCAATTAAGCACTTATCCTTAGACTATCGCTCACCCAGACCCTCTGATAAGGTCTTAGTAATCGGCTTAGTCAGGTAAGACAGTACAGTTCGCTCCATCGCTTTGATATCCACTGATGCCGTCATACCAGGCTTGATGACGATTTCATCACCGCGACCTTTAAATTCGGCACCATTAATCACGATCAGCACACGATAGTAAGGCTCTTCTCCCTTAGGCGTTTGCTCCATCAATGTGTCTGGACTGATATAGTTGACCGTGCCCCTCATCGCCCCAAAAATAGAATAGTCATAGGCATCAAGCTTGACCGTCGCATCTTGCCCTTCTCTAACATAAGCAATGTCAGCAGGGCTGACCTTGGCATCGATAACCAAATCACTACTGGTCGGTAAAATCTGCATAATGACCTCACCTGGCTTGACCACACCGCCGATAGTAGTGACATTGATATTCTTAATTTTCCCATCTGTGGGCGACATCAAACGCTTTTCTTCTAAAACTTGCGCGCGGTCTCGTAACTGTTCAAGCTCAGTATCTAATTCCTCCTGAGCTTTGGTCATCTCAGCCTGTGCTTCTTCAAAGTACTTGTTGCGCTTGTTATTAATCTGCGCTTCGATATCAGCAACTTGGCGGCTCAGCTTTATGACATCAGCCTGACTGACATCGCCATACTTGAGTAATGGCTCATTCATGCTCAGCTCTTGTCGAGCCAGTACTAGCATTTTTTCAAGAGAAGACACCTCTTCATTGATGGCCTGACGGCGTCGATTGTAGAGCGCTCTTTGGTTTTGTACATATTCAGGATATTGCTGTACCCCTTTAGGAAACACCAATGGTTTTTCGAAAATTTCAGCATTTAATCTCGCCAATTTCGCGGTCAACGCCGCTGTTTTAGACGCTGAATTATCGACAGCAGCTTTGGCACGTTCTTCTTCTAAGACAACTAATAGCTGCCCCGCTTTGACCTCTTGGCCTTCTGAGACCGCAAGCTTGGTCAATACGCCGCCCTCTGATGCTTGAATCTCTTGCGTGCGAGCGCTGGCAATGACGGTTGCTTGTGCGCGAGTGACTTGATCAATTTTGGCAAATGATGCCCAAACAATCAAAGCAATGATACCAATCAAAGCGATCCAAATACTCAATCTTGAACGATCAACTTTGGGCTTGGTGGGTGTGTACTTATACTCTGACATGCCTACTTCCCTTGATCGTCTGTTGGTTTTTTAGCACTGATGGGTTTTACACTGATGCTTTGCACTCTAGATCTAGTAGGCGTTGAGTCATCAGCACCCTCTTTTGTCGATTGTTTGGTCTTATCAACGATTTTGTCTTTTTGCTGTATGGTCGTCTTGTTTTTTACTTGATCATTTTTTCGGAGTTCGTCGAGTACCGCCTGTTTTGGGCCATCGATAATAATACGCTGATTGTCCATGATAATAAGACGGTCAACCAAATCCAGTAATGCGGTTTTGTGGGTAGACACGATGAATGTCTGCCCCTTCGTCAACTCCTGACGCAGCACTTGTAGGCAGCGCTGCTCTTGGCGATTGTCCATAGAAGCGGTGGGCTCATCTAATAAAAACACATCAGGTTTGGTCAATAGTAATCGGGTGAATGCCACCAGTTGTTTTTGTCCACCGGATAGCCCTTTACCACCTTCACTGATTGGTAAATCAAGACCACTTGAGTGGCTAGACACTAAGTTAATCAGCCCCGTTCTATTCAGCGTGTCTTGTAGGATATCATCGTCTGGCGCTGCCATACCAATCAATAGGTTCTCACGCAGGGTTCCTTGAAACAATCGATGGTCTTGCTGCAAATATCCCAAACGTTCGCTCAGCGTATCACGGCTGATTTGATGGATATCCAACCCATCCAATAACACTCGACCTTCTGTAGGCGCATACAGACCTGCTAGGACTTTGAGCAATGTAGACTTGCCTGAGCCAATCGGCCCAAGTATCGCTATACGCTCCCCTGGTTTGATCACCAGTTTCGGCACATTGATGGCTGGTCGATCATTGCCTTGGTAGTTGAATGTCATGCCGTCACACTGATAGGCACCTTTAATATGTGTGGGCGACAACGGGTAGGCAACGCCTTGATTGTCCTGCTCTAGGGCAAATAAACTCTCGATATTTGATTTGGCCGCCTTAGCATGAGCATATTGCACCAACAGACCTGGTATGGCCATCACTGGTGCGAGCACCCTACCACCAAGTATCGAGCAGGCAATCAATCCACCCATGGTCATATCGCCTTGCATCACGACAAACGACCCCACGATCACGATACCGACATAACTAGTTTGCTGTAGCATCTGCGTAAAATACGTCAGATTGTCGTTGGCATGCTTCATGTCCAGATCATTTTTGATCGTGACATCCATCACATTGAGCCAACGCGACAAAAACTTCCAACTGCCCGCGCCTGCTTTTATGGTTTCAACCCCTTCCACAGCCTCGACGAGCAAGCCTGTTTTGTAATAAGAAGCCTTAGCACCTTCTGCTGCAATCGCATCAATACGTTTGCGTGCGATCAGTCCCATCGTGATAGCGATGACCGCAGCAATCACCGGTACGACTGCGACTAAAGGAGAGCCGATAAAAGCGATCAAACTGATGAAAATAATAGTCATGGGCAAATCGACCAATCCGAACAATGTACTGGCCGTAAAAAAGCTGCGTACTTGCTCATAACCGCGCAACTGCGCTGCCATTGAACCCACTGACCCTGGCATCTGATCGATACGGACTTTGAGTAAACGTTGAAATACTTCTCGAGACAGATACTGATCGAGCCCGACGACCACTTTATCCATGATGCGCGATCGTGAGAATTTCATGAACGCTTCGAATATAATGACCAAGAACACGCCACTTGCCAAAATAATAAGTGTGTATTCGCTACGTGTCGGTATCACACGGTCATAAACCTGCATTGAGAATAGCGACACAGCCAGCGCTAGCATATTGATCAAAAATGTTGCAATAACTGCTTCAACAAGGATGCCTTTATAGTTGCCTAAATCAGACTTGAGCAAATCAGAGAATGAGGCTTTTCGCTGCTTAACATGGTCGTCTTGTAGACGAATACGTAATACCAATGACAGCTCATCGACACGCGTATGCACTTGCTTATCTGCTTGTCTAAAATTCCAGATTTTTTGCGGGGTTTGGCTGTCGATCACGCCCCAACCGATATCTGAGCGATAAGCCAATAACGGCAGAAATGCGGCATCAGGCTGCTCTAATATTTCAGGCGTGTCTGTGATACCAATACCTTTGAGTACTGCAATGACACCGCCCAATTCATGAATGCTTTGGCCTTGTCTATCCGATAGCTCACTGTGGCGCTTAACAACATCATGAAGCCGTATATTATCGACAGGATAACCTTGCTGCCCAAGCAAATGTTTAATAGCATCTGTCAGCGTCTCGGTAAAATTCGGCTCACTTGACTGTGGCAATGCGTCATGATGACTCACAGGCTGAGAGGATGTCGTTTGTAAAGGTGCACTCATATGAATCACTTATTTGATATTTGAGATAATTGCGTATTCAAGATACTGTAGACGATCTTATATGGCATTTTTATTTAATTGTTTTCACTATCGCCTTGGTCGGTTATCGGTGTAATACTATAGTCGTCATTTAACATGAGGTATTCGCCATTATTCAAACTTTGCTCTGCCGTCTCAGGTAAGTTAATCTCAACATACTCTTCTGCTGTGTTTTTACCATAGCCAAAGTTTTCACTAGCCGCAGCCGCGCGTTTGTCTTGCTTCTGCAACCATTCTTTGACAGAGGCTGTCGGGCTAAATAAGGTTACAGGCTTACGATTATGAGAGAACTGTTGCCACGGCATCAGACCAAAATCTACTTGTAACCTATAAAAAGCACCGAGTATCTCCGCACGAGTCTGTACCAGTTGCACTTGATAATCATTATGCTCACGCACCGCATTGAGTACCTCAAGCCATGACTTACGTCCTGCAATGAACTGTCTGCGATAGGAATTTACCACAATCTGTGCCCCTGCAACCGCAGCCACCAGCGAGGTCTCTCGATCCTTGGCGCTCACAAATTGCTGGTACTGTACTTGAATTTCCTCTATGACATTACGGCGAGCTGCTTCTTGAGACTGTATCAAGCTATTGACTTCTGCTTGTGAGGCACGGGCGAGCGCAAAGTTAGAAAACCCTGCCCCTGGTGCATAGCTTAGCCCCAATGAAAACTGACCATCGTTTTCTTTATTTTCGTGATAGTAAGCATGTTCATACTGAGCATAGACGGTCGGGTATCGAGACGCTTGCTGCGATTCGACACCTTGTTTAGCAGATTCGATTTGAAAGTGCTCTTTTACGACAGTAGGATTATAAAACCCCACCCGATCGAACGCCATTTTCTCAAAATCAACCGCTTGTCTCTTGGCCTCATTCACCAATACTTTGATGTTTGGCACACTTGTTGAGCTCAATTGAGACAAGGGTTGACCGATGATTTGCTCAAGCCTAGCAGCGGCAATTCGTTGCTGCTCGACTGCCGCCTGATAAGACGTTTGCTCTTGTAAGATGCGATTGGTCACCAGATCTAGCTCAATACGAGCGGACACGCCTTGACCCACGCGGCGCTGCATCATGGCCTCAAAATCATCAAGCTCTTTTAAATTATCGATATGCACTTGTTGCTTGTTGACAGCTTGAATGTAGCTTTGCCAAGCCTCAATCGTCGTTTTGGCCACGAGGTTTTGTTGCTCATAAACATACTCTACTGCAGCTTTGTCATCAAATATGGCTTGATTGACATCTGCGGTGAGCTTCCCCCCTGTCCATAACGGCTGACGAATGGTCACCTCTGAGACAAAATCATTGTCTCGATCGTAACCTGAGCTCACGCTTGGCGTCGGTAAAAGATTCAATTTGGCGGCATTGATTCCTTCCGTGGTCGCTTGTTGGCTCGCTCTGGCCGATCCGACTAAAGGGTGCATTTGAACCGCTTGAGCAACCAGACTATTGATCTGCAAATCTTGTACTGCCGCTTGCGCTGTCATAGTAAAGCACATACCAGCCACCATAATCGCGATATGATGACGCACTGATAGGCTACAAAATAGCTGCTTTTTATTTAACAATTTTTTCATATGAAGTTTCAGTGGTTGGCCTCGTGAAGGTGCTTTTAACGAGATGTTTAGTGTTTATGCAACAAACCTTACTAAATTTGACTTGATAAGGCAACGAGAGCATGAATAAAACATAGAAAAATATTGACTCTGATACTATTACGATTATCGTGATAATGAAATCATACGCCATATCAAGGGTATCAATATCCAAGGCGCCAACATCAAAGATACCAGCAATATCGTCTGACAAAATCTTCTCTGATATCAGCCTTGTAATAATGGAGATAACCCCACAAAGTCACTACCAGTTCGCGAGCCTTTGATCAAAATAACATCATTCGGTTGCCATAAACTTTTTATATACATAGCCAAATCAGCAACGTTGTCAAAATGTTCGCCTAGCATGTCTTTAGGTAGTACCTCGCGTAGATACTTCATTTCTTCACCATGGGTAATAACGAGGTCAGGTTTACTCTCTAGTATAGGCACTGACAAGCTTTGGTGCATCTCTTTGGTTTTTTCACCCAAATCAACCAAGCGTCCCAATACAAAGATAAAGCGTTTATCTGACTTTCTTTGTGCACCAAACAATGACAGCGCGTTGACCATAGACTCGTATAGAGCATTCCAATTGTCATCAATAATAGTCACATTACCGCCAGTTACTGCAACCTCGTGGGTTAACAGCCGTCCTTCGATAGATTGGTATTGACCAATATTCTGACAAGCCTTGTCCAAGTCTTCACCCAGCGCATACATCACTGCAAACGCTGCGATGGCACTTTTTGCCATACCTGCTGTTGGCATTGGTATAGAGAATGAATAACTTCCGCGATTGGTATCAAGCGCCACCTGACTGCCAAAGTAGGTGCTTTCTATGTTTTTTACACGTATGTCACTATCTATATGGTCGCCATATATAAGGACGCTTTTAGCGTGCTTACGGGCATAGCCTAGCACCTGATCAAAGTGTGGTAAATGAGCCCCAACAACCGCAATAGCATCACCAGCCAGACCATCAAACACCATACATTTAAAACGTACTGCCCGCTCTAATGTTTTGACCATCTCAATTTGTGAGATACCAATTTCTGTTATGAGCGCCACGTTAGGACGCAAGAAACGCGTGATGGGTCCTCGGTTCATCCATAAGGCGCTTTGGGCCACCTCTATGACAGCTGCATCATGATTTGGTGATAAGCTTGCTAGCATGCCAAGCACACCCACACGAGAGTTATAGTTCGCTAATGAGGTCAACACATGCTGGTCATCACCCATCATGGTTCGTATCATATGGCAAGTACTAGACTTACCGACTGTACCTGTGACTGCTACAATCGGTTTGGCGAATCGAGTACGAGCAGCAATGCCTATTTCCATCCAAGCTTTTATTGGGTCATCTACCTGCAAGATAGGAAAATCAGGATGCAAATTTTTTACAGGATGATCAACAATAGCACCTGCCAAACTGTCTTGAAGCTTTAACAGAAAATCATGTCTATCAAATGGTTTCGGTTTTTTTATGCTGTTTTCATGAGCGGCTCGGTTGTCATTATTGTTAGCAACAAACATGACTTTACCAGAGGCCAGACCTACATGACTCCAACCAGCGACGAGAGAATCCACATACCAATCAGCAGGCGGTGCAACCAGCCATTTTCCACGCGTAATTAACGCCAGTTGTTCTGCATTCCACGTACCGTTGGTATGATTGTCATAGACTTTATCAGTAAAAGCTTGACGGTAATGCATGTGTTTGGCTAGCTGATCAGAATACTTGACCTTATCAGCCGACAATACAAAATGAAATGGCAATGCCACAAAGGCATGCTGCTTTTTATTGTCTACAATACCCACTTCCAACTGTAGAACACCATCCTCCCATGCGGTCAGAAAAGGTGGACGTAATCCATAAAAGTCGCGATATACCTTATCAGTACGCCAGTGTGAGGTTGGGATGAGCCAATCACAAGGATCGTGATCAGACCCAACACCCCACGCACGCATTTTTTCAGTGGCAAAGGTAGGTTTTGCCCTAAAATGTATTCGAATATCCTCTGATAACACTTCAGTGGTTTGCCAAAAACTCTCTATCCCTAACATGCGGCGGCGGTTAAAAAATCTTGGGCTGGCCCTTACACCTACCAATTGTAATGCACCAAAATGAATCGGCTCAATGCGAGCATCTGCCGGTACCTCATCAAAGACTAAAGCGCTACGCTCTTGTGCTGACCACTGAGCATAATTGATACGCGGCTTTTTCAAAGGAGGGATGTTCGCTTTTGGGTTGATAGAGGCGGTGCTTCTTTCTTTTTTTAAGCTTGGCTCAATCACCAACGACAAGCTACCATCTTCATGCAATGACGCCTGACTACCCATTGCCGCACACATAGAAGCAAAGTCACGACTGATAGCCACGGCTTGTTCACCCGTTGCAGGTTGCGTTTGACCGTATCCTACGTGTACAGGATAAAACCGAATACGCTCAATGCCGCTTAGGCCAATCTCTAGCTGAAAAACACCGCCAGCTTTAGGTGTAGAAACCATAGCATCAAAAAGCAGGTCACCCGCATCATGTATGATCGGCTTAGACTTATAAATCTCTATTCCTTGTAACTGGTGGGCAGACGCACCTAATACAGCATCGGCGCCTGCGTCTATTAATCGATGCCCAATTTCTATTTCATCTAAATCAGGTCGATCCACTCGATTGGCACCCCAGTGGATCGCAACCAAAATCAAGTCTGATTGCTCTTTGGCTAATTTAAACAAAGGCGTGTAAGTGTCTGTCCATAGCGAATGATCTTTAGGATCAATATACGCTGCACCCGCAGTCTCTTCAGTCGCTGCAAAATAAGAAATGGTGGCATCTACCGAAAAGACGGCCACACGAATACCATTGGGTAGTTGATGGTACAATGGGGCGAAAGCGGTTTCTTTATTTTTGCCAGTACCAATGGAGTCAATGCCTGCTACTGCCAATATCTCTTGCTGCTGTAACAGTGCTACTGCCCGGTAGTCACCGCTATGATTGTTTGCGCAAGCCACTGCATTTATGCCAGCCGTACGCAGTATCTCGACCATTTCGGGACGCGCACGATAATAGTAATGACCACCCCTGCCTTTCGCTCTGCCTTGATTACCCAGTACCGAAATCACGCACTCTAAGTTCACAATGGTAAAATCTGACTCTTTTAAGGCGGCTATATCCAATACATTGTCTATACCATAACGCTTGGTTAAAAAATGCTGTCTTCGCCCTAAATTTACATCACCGCCCCATGCTATCGTAGATTTATTTGACTTTTTTTCTATTACTGGGACAAGCGGTTGCTCAGTGACACGATTTATGGTCGATAGAATATTGGGATAAGTATTATTATCAAGCAGCTTTTGATATGCCACTAGCCCTGATAAATAATGCTCTACATCATCAATTCGTACTCTAAATGAGTGATGACGGATAAAAAACCCATGCAAAATGGTTTGTGGCGCTTTAAAAAACATCGCCATTTCTGGAAAGAAAAAACCATTCATCAAATGATTGGCACGCGCATGTAGCGCTTCATAAAACCCTTCAACATCAAAACCTGCTAACACATCTTGAAATTCAGGATGCTCATTTAGTTTCAAAAGCATTTTGTGAAACGCCATAGACAGCTCAAGCAAGGTCGGAAACGTAGTAATACGAGTTTTGATAAAATCGGTATAGCCTCTAATATTATCAACTGCAAACTGAAAGTACTTTTTTTCAGGTTTGTAAATAATCAGCTCGTTTGAGCAGTATGATAACCAGTGATCGTGCGCTTGATGATGTTTGGCAGCAATGAAATAATCAAAAGCGCGAGTGACACAATTAATCCAGCGTTCATCTTTAGTCAGTCCATATAGACGCATTAATGCAAATGCCGCCTCCCCATCATAATAGATGATGCGGTTTTTGGCTTTGAGTGATAAATCCTTACTATGCAATACATGGACGAAGCTACCATCCTCTTTTTGCATCGCGATAATACCTAACGCTAACTTGGTTGCTAGCTCATGATATTTGCCTGCAAAAGGCGTATCCTCAAATACTTGCAGATATTTGACCAGTGTCAGTATCGCAACCGCATTGGCACCCAGCTTAATCTCTCCACCAGTATCAACCACATATGCTTTGTCATCATAAATTTGAATAAGCTCATCAATCAAATAGCCCATCGCATTGTCAGTATTGTTCCGCATATCAGTCAAAGCAGTTGTCGTATCATCGTTACGGGCGGTATAAAAACCACGACAGGCCTCATAGCCCTCTATCAACGCATAAGTACTACTGGCATGACGTAAGCTATTATAAGTATCTATCGTTCGACCAAAACAAGGGAAATAGCCATATACATATTTGCCTGATGGCGTGACCTGCCTAGCAAGGTAATGCGTGGCCTGCTCAATAATAGGTTGGGTGCTGCTTACCGACAGGGGTCGTAATTTACGATGGCCCTTATGACGAGGTTTGGTTTCGAGAGTGTGGTACTCACCTGTCTCTATATTTATAAATACACCAGCGGTATTAAAGCTAACAATAGGCAGATCATCGTGAAAGTTGGGAATTTGGCTGCTGCCATGACGCGCCTTCAGATACACGTTCAAGTTGTTAGCGTTGACCCCTGCATGAGAGACGGTATTGCCCATATAAAGGCAAGCATTGGCATTCAATTCCATTTCAGTTAATAATAACCACGGCTCACGTACACCTTCAAATGCGATGCCGGAGCGATAATAATTACGCTTAAATCGTTTTAAGCTTTGCTGAAAATCCGACCAAGTGGTAAATGAGGCTTGATTGATCCACTCAAGCCTTAGCCATATAATGGGGGCATCAAATTTTGTGGACAGCTTGTCTAACTTTTCTATAACGATGGGCAATATTCGTCCAAAGTCAGAGAAGCTATTAGTGTTATGTATTTCATTCAATAACATTGAATTATCAACGATAAAAGAGACGGTTTTGGCTTTTTTGTGACCATCAGATACCGACAATATAAAAGTATTGGCCAAAGTATCTAGCGCTAGGCAATTTGAACCGTTCTCCTTTTCTTGACTCAATTTTGTGAAATGTGACTGCGTCCAGTTATCATAAATAGCTGGTAATTTTTTTTCTAAAAAATTAACCAAAAAATTTGAGTTTATATGTTCGTCCATGTTTTATTGTCCTATAGCATCTTGCGCTTTGTCATATTTTAATTATAAACATACAGCACTTATATTAAGACTATATTCTTCAATTTTATTCACTATATCTCAAAAAAATCAGATAGACATTGTAAAAAACGCCTCCATTTCGGAAGCGTTTTAAAATTGAAATTAGACTAATTGGTATTAGATAATATTGGTAATATCAGTATCGATATAAATCTGTGTAGAGATATCACTACCTGCTTGCCACACATTATATGTCTCACCTTCTGAGGCAGTCTGTCCCACATTAGACCAACTATCGCCTTCTAGATCGACCGTATCATCACTATCACCTTTGACATAGATAGGACTAGATACCTCTGAATTAGCAATATCTGCTGTTTGAACTAGCAGTGTATTGGCGCCAGTACCGCTAATATCGAGCACTTCCGTTTGGAATATATCAGATAGACTTAGCGTTTGGCTTGATCCAGTTAGGTTAATAGTATCTACTCCATCACCACCTATAATACTGACGTTTAGAGCCGAGTCGAGATTGATCGTGTTTGCACTATCATCTAACCCATCTAATTCAACTAGAGATGACTGAACAATATTATTTGTAATATTAACAACGTCATCACCACCTGCCATATTAACTGTGAAGTCAAGATCAATCACTAAATCTGCCGTAACACTATTGGTACCATCGGAAATAGTATATGTAAATGTATCTGACTGACCTGACGATTCATAATCACCATTAGCTGTATAGGTATAACCACCATTTTCATTAATAATGAGCACACCATATTCACCATTGATAGAGAGTGCGTCAACACCGTTTAGTTCAGTAGCAGTTGGTACTGAGTTTGAGTTATTACTGCTTGCTATCATATTAAGTGTGGTAATTGGATTAACAGTATCTTCGCCTGACTCATTAGTTGCTGAAGGATCAGGGTCGATAACATTGCCTGTCACTACGGTATCGTTAGCGAAACTATACTCAATCAATGTGGCTGTGACATCAGTCGTTTCAAGCAGTGTCAAAGTATTGCTGAGCAATGGAGCCACTAAATCATCAAGTACTCTGTCAATTTGTGCGTCTGACAGGAAAACTCCCAGAGTATTTATTAAACCATCAATTCCTAACCCTCCAGGGGCAGCTAGCAATGGGGTAAGAATAGGGCTAAGAATTGAAAAAGTTAGCCCTCCAAAGGGTCCTAAGGCATCTTCAACTGCATTTAAAACAGCAGTTTGATTGTTAGGCCCTAACACCACTCCAGACTCACCTAGCTCTGCTAACGTAAGGTCGTTCACCAAATCTGTTAATAAACTATTATCTTTACGAACTACGATTTTATAGTCACCTGGCTCTAAACCAGATACGGTTGCTGTCAAACCACCAGCATTATTTGTTAAACCTAAAACTTCTAAGCCAAGAACATTACCTACCAGTGGATTATTCTCGTTAGCAGCGATGTAAAGAAGCTGATTATTGTTATCATAAATTTCTAGACTAATCGCATCAGCTACTTGCAATAAAGCGGTCTGTTTAACTTCAATGTTGACAGTACCGTTGGTGCTTTCACTCACTGTAAAGCCGAGATTACTATTCGTGCCATCACTTCCACCAATAACTCCAAGCAATGTAAAGTTCTCTTGATCTATTGGTACAGTAGTTTCTACTTGTAATTCCAACTCAAGATTATCAGTATCATCTCGAGCAATGATAGGTGGCACAACAATAACAGGAACCCCGCCCGTTGTCCCTGCACTATCCAACTCACCATCAGTGGCATTGACCACTGGTGCTGGTAGTGAACCACCACTATTTACAAGGTCCGCACCCGCTTGGGTCAGCGTGATGATACCGGTGTCTGCATCAATGTCATAGTTCACCGCTGAGGCCGCGTCAAGCTCATAGGTGACCGCATCGCCATTTGGATCGGTTGAACCACTTGCGGTTGCTATGAGTGTACCGGCAGTCGCTTCACCTAACTCAAGCTCGGCAGAGGCTGAGAGGGTTGGTGCGGTTGGGGCATCGTTATTGTTGTCTACGATAGTTGGAACCCCGCCCGTTGTCCCTGCACTATCCAACTCACCATCAGTGGCATTGACCACTGGTGCTGGTAGTGAACCACCACTATTTACAAGGTCCGCACCCGCTTGGGTCAGCGTGATGATACCGGTGTCTGCATCAATGTCATAGTTCACCGCTGAGGCCGCGTCAAGCTCATAGGTGACCGCATCGCCATTTGGATCGGTTGAACCACTTGCGGTTGCTATGAGTGTACCGGCAGTCGCTTCACCTAACTCAAGCTCGGCAGAGGCTGAGAGGGTTGGTGCGGTTGGGGCATCAGCATCAGCGTCGGCATCGGCATCAGCGTCAGCGTCAGCGTCAGCGTCAGCGTCAGCGTCAGCGTCAGCGTCAGCGTCAGCGTCAGCGTCAGCGTCAGCGTCAGCGTCAGCGTCAGCGTCAGCGTCGGCATCAGCATCAGCATCAGCGTCGGCATCGGCATCAGCGTCAGCGTCAGCGTCAGCGTCAGCGTCAGCGTCAGCGTCGGCATCAGCATCAGCATCAGCATCAGCATCAGCATCAGCATCAGCATCAGCGTCGGCATCAGCGTCGGCATCAGCGTCAGCATCAGCGTCAGCATCAGCATCGGCGTCAGCATCAGCGTCAGCATCGGCATCAGCATCGGCATCAGCATCAGCGTCTGCATCGGCATCGGCATCGGCATCAGCGTCTGCATCGGCATCGGCATCGGCATCGGCATCAGCGTCGGCATCAGCGTCAGCGTCAGCATCAGCATCAGCGTCAGCATCAGCATCAGCATCAGCATCAGCATCAGCGTCAGCATCAGCGTCAGCGTCAGCATCAGCGTCGGCATCAGCGTCTGCATCGGCATCGGCATCGGCATCAGCGTCGGCATCAGCGTCGGCGTCGGCATCGGCATCGGCGTCGGCGTCGGCATCTGTATCATCTATGTCCGGCGCCATCATGCTAATTGGATCACTTTCATTACCCGCAGTATCAACGACAATGGCTGTAACCGTTTCACCATCTATCAATGGGTTACTGCTCGTATCAATACTATAATTACCATCACCATCGATTACAGCGGTATAATCGGGTTCACCATCACCGTCAGTGTCTACTTCGATCGTAGCACCAGGCTCTCCAGTCCCTGTAATCTCCGTTCCATTTTCATTAATTTCGAGAGTCGGTGTGGCAGGCACCATCGTATCTACACTGATATCTATAGTCGTAGGGTCGCTGACATTACCAGCAGGATCTGTTGCAGTTATGGTTAACTGCTCTGCCCCTTCACCCATCGCGTCCACATCATCTTGATCAACCGGAATACTCCACGTACCATCTGCACCAACGGTAGCAGTCCCAATAACGTTGCCATTACCATCTGTTAAAGTAATCGTATCACCAGTAACACCTGTACCCGTGACATCAAAACCATCTGTTGCTTCGCTGCCATTAATAATGTCATCTCCTGTGATAGGATCGACAGTTGGTGCATCGGGAGCGGTATTATCGTTATTATTGTTATTGTTACTACCACCGCCAGAGAGTGCAGCACCTGCAATACCTATACCTGCTAAACCTAATAGCCAAGGCATAGCATTAGAGCCATCTGCAGCGCCTATCCACCAAGGAGATGCTTGTGAGTCTCCACCCAGTGTCTGTCCCTCAATATCACCGGGTTGCAACTCAGTCACCGCATCTACTACTTCGCCAGTGTTTGGCACATAATAGGAGTAGCTACCATCTTCCGTGATACCTATCAATGCACTATCAATACCGTCATAAAAACCTTCAATAATCAGGTCAGAGTCGATACTTTCATTTTCAAATGAAATATGAAGATCTTTACCCATACGTTTAGTGACAATATTTTTTGGTGCTTGCCCAGCGTCTAGATCAAAAAGCTCATAATTGGTTTTATCGACAGCTTGAATAACTTTAGCAGCACCACTTTGAGTAGCAATTTGATACTCAGCAACTGTCTCAACTTGATTATTAACTTTAACCATTATATTTTTCATAATATCTTCCCTGATTAGTTAATTAATTTTGCATGAGTGTCATTAAAGCCGTTCGATAGACGACAGCTGATTTGACAAATTGAATGAGGTAAGAACAGAGTTCTACTAACTAATGTTTTTTGAATGAAAACGAGATTTTTTTTAGGCAAACATGCTATTGAGCATGTTTTTATGAGAGAAAGAAATTGATGGTTTTTAGAACAAAAAGCAGCATGGCCACTTATCTTTTTCGGCATTATTTTGAATGGGTCGATCATACTGGATTTAAGCAAATCCATATCTGCCTGCGTCGTTTCACAACCTACTAAACTGGCTCTTTTAGCCGATAATAGTACGGCCCTGCTGTTCATAGTACGGTACTCCCTGTACACATGATATAAAGTTACAAATGCATACTCTGATTTACTAGAAATCTAAATTAAAAATAAACAGACATACATTAAAAAGATAACAATTCGCTTATCATTTTCATTACCCTATCTTCATAATAGCTATATTTTTTTATCGTTCAATATAATTAGTTTTATATATATGTAAATTATATTCATGATAACAAATATAATTTACATATTAAATTTATCGAATATTGGGCATTATATTTAGATTTTTCAGCTAGTAATCAAGCTATGAAACATACCATTCCTCTTCAGAAGTAACTGCTTAATCTCTTGTAATAGTTGGTAAAGTTATTTGTTATAAGATAGATTCTATCTACTCATTTCAGTGAATTAGGCATTTCAAATAAACAGCTATAGAGCCTCACTATTTAATAATACTTAACTGCATTTAATTTTTATTAAATTAAAAATATATCAAAAATTGAATATATTATAAAAAATTAACAAAGAATCTCTTTACCTGAATTTTATTAGATAAAATTGGATAAATTAGATAATTTTATGCAATATTTTTGGCTCGAAAAGCTGATTTTTGCCACCTATTTAGTGACATATTCTTGAAATAATCATTCTAGGTAAGCGATTATCAATCGACAAAATTACACTTACTGATTGAATGAAAAAACGGTGCTGTAGGTACAAACAACGTGACCACACTTCTCCATGACTGGGCATCAATGGATATTGAGGCAGTTTAAGAAGTGTGTGATTGAGTTTTTCATTAAGCGGAGATACTTAAAAAGAGGAACTGAAAATAGATTTTTTCTCAACCATAGGCTGAGCCTACAAAAGATAGTCAACGACTGAAAAATAATTGATATAACTGACTTACTTCAAAGTCGAGTCGGTATTACTGGCATAAGTATTTGCAGATTATGTCTATAGCAGCACAATACGTAAAAAAATCTGTACAAGTAGCACATTAATAGATCAAGTAATACCAATTGATTATCTGAATGGACTAAAAACAGCGAGTGCAGAAATTATATTGAACCGACTATATAGACGAAATGTCCAATATAATTTAGATACAAGGAAGCCGAGTGAAAGTAGGACAAGTAGTAGACCAAGCGAGACTGACACCGCATCTAATTTATAGAGGATTGGCTACAGTCCGATCACTTGATCGAGATGCCCTGTCTTGAGATACAGCGTAGCGCCCTCTAGGCCTGCTTTGATCTGCGGATGCTCATCGGTAGGCAGACGTATCCACCCACCACGCGAATACACTTGCCCACCATCTATGAGTGTACCTGCCAGCACCAACAGCTCCGCCCCACCACTGACAGGTTCATTAAATAGCCGCTCATCTGCATTGATACGTTGTAAGCTCACCTGCTCATTATCATCTAAAAATAAAGGGCAAACCTCACGGGTACCGTGTTGCTGCCAATGAGCGCTATCTTGGGTATCAATCGCCACATAGTCAGATTCATCCGGCGACATCTGACGCAGCTTCACAAAAATAACTGCACCCTCATCACTATAAGGTGTGTGACCTGAAGCGGGTGGATTGCGCAAGTACCAGCCTGCTGGATAATGAGTGTCATCTGCAGAAAAAGTCCCTGACAACACCAAAATCTCTTCACCGCCCGGATGTAAATGATGCGGAAAATAAGAGCTGGGCGCATATCGTACCAAGCTGGTAGCGCGGGCTTTCTCTTCTCCTATTCGATCAAGCATGATGCGCTCGACACCATTTTGAGGGGATTTTACCCACTGATGGGATTCAGGTGCTAGCGAAGCGCGTTGGGAAAAATCTGCATTGAGACGCATAAAGTATTCCAAAGGTATTAGAGCGCGTTCTTAATTAAAAAATCAGAACACGCTCTAGAAATGGTGTTTATTCAGTATTTATCGTACTAAGATTACAGGAGACAAGGTACTGGCTATGATTTCTGTGGTGGTACTACCCAGAAACAATTGCTGCCATTTAGAATGACCATACGCCCCCACTATCATAATATCGACATCATACTCCAGTTGAAACGTTAACAGTCCATCAACGGCATCAGCAGCAGATATATGATGCGCTTCGACAATGAATCCTGCATCTTCTAGTTGCGCCGCTGCCGCACTCATGCTTTGCTTGGCGGCATCGTTATGGTTACCTACCATGACAATATGACCTTTCAAGCCCTTTAATAGAGGGCTTTTGCCCACCATCCATGCAGCCTTAATAGAGGTTTTGCTACCATCAAAGGCAATCATATAAGAGCTTGGCTCTTCAAACGTCTCTGAGCAAATAAGTATCGGCACCTCTGAGCCGCGGGCAACGGTCTCGATCTGACTACCTATATTGATCCGACTGTTCTTATGATCCTCTCCGCGGCGTCCCATCACGATGGCACGGTTTTCTTCTTTAAAATGCTCGATACTGGGCAGCAATTTGCCATGACGTTGATAGATACGAACACCCACCTCTGCAAAGCTGCTCTGCACATGGCTTTTGGCATCTTGTACCAATGCATTGCTATAGCTGTTGACCACTTTTGCACGTTGTTCATCTAATTGGGACAGCTCCTCTAACAAAAACTGGCGGCTATTTACCCCTATCGCTCCTGATAAGTCTCGTCTGCTCGATGCCGGTATGTCGCTGACGTGTAATATCCCAACAGGCAAATTGAGCTTGCTGGCGTACCAAGCGGCATAGTCACAAACGGATTCAGTCACTGCCGAGCCATCAATACAGGCCAAAATGTGCTGTGATGTTGTCATAATCTGTCCTTAGATTGAATTATTTAATCCTATACAGCTGGTCATACTTAACCAAGCTATGCCTTTTATTGGGGAGACATCTACAGAAAATATATCCCTTAATTTGATGATAACCAATTTGGGCGGCTTCATCCAGTGATGTATACGCTTTTGCCATCATCACAAACATGCTACTCCTATCATTACTTATGGTGTGCAAGAGTATTATATTGATCCGCCTATCCACTCTGGTCATTGTCTAACCACAAGCGCTGGTAAAGTTTGCTACAATATGTTTTTTAGTATTTGTGATTTAACTATCGTTATTTAGGTGATTGGATTATGGCAAAAAACGCCCTACAAGCTCAATTATTAAAGGCTGGATTGGTTGATAGCAAAAAAGCCAATAAAATCAGCAAGCAAACTCAACATGCCAAACGTACGGGCGATTCAGAAAGCCTAGAGACAAAGAAAGCACTGGCAGAGGCACAAGCAAAAAAACTGGAGAAAGATCAAAAGCTCAATCAAGAAAAACAGCAGGCACTAGAAGAAAAAGCCCTAAAAGCCAATATCGTCCAAATGATTAAACAGCATCAAATTGCGGATACACAAGGCGAGATCAGCTATCAGTTCGTCGATGAGTCTAAAGTTAAGAAGATTGCTATTACCCAAAAGCTATATGATCAAATCGTGGCAGGTCATGTGGTGATTGCGCGGTTAGAAGATAGCTATGCACTGCTCCCTCGCCCACTCGCTGACCGTATTGATTCAAAGATGGAAGGCTTTATGGTGGTGTCTAACGATACTGCCGAAGAAGCATTGGCAGAAGACGATCCTTATGCCGCTTATGTCATTCCAGATGATTTGATGTGGTAACTGCCTGCTTCTTGTGGTTTTAGCAGTCTTAATCATCAGAATATTACCCACTATCTAATCAAAACCCCACATAGAGTGCCTGCTCTATGTGGGGTTTTTTATCATTGGCCTCGTTATCTACGATCATATTTTGTATCAGCATATCCCATCAAACGTACCTAGAGTCAGCCTCCTTTAAGCCAGTATTGCTGGTTTGGTCGAAAAAGGTAACTCAGTCCTATAATTGCCCTAATTTGAATATATCAACTTGAACAGCCATTCAATAACCACTACAATGCGTTTTTAGCACTTCTAGTGGTAATACTTTGTTTATTTTTGAGTAATCACTCAATATTGTTCATATTTTACCTGTGTTTGTTATCTGATAGTCCAGTGCAATAGTGCCCGTTTTATTTGCTTAGCTTGTTTCAATTCACTTTCAGTTTTTCTCAACAAGAGATTATTTATGCCAAAACATTTACCACTCTCACTATTATTCCTTCGACTTGGTGTCTTCATTGTGTTCTTTTTTTGGACGCTCGACAAATTTGTCAATCCTGACCACACCGCCAATGTATTTGCTAAATTTTATGCACTAGAAGGCTTAGGCACCAGTATCGTATACGTTATTGGTAGCTTACAAATCATACTGATCTTCTCGTTCGTAATGGGTCTGTTTAAAAAATGGACATACGGCATTGTCTTATTGCTACACGCGGTTTCTACTTTTGCCACTTTCGGTCTCTATCTCACTCCTTTCGACAATCTATTGTTCTTTGCTGCATGGCCAATGTTGGCGGCTTGTATAGCGCTTTTCTTAATGAGAGATTATGACACCCTAACATTGGGTAAAAACAATCTCCCAGTATAAACGTCGGCAGCAGTTTTTATTGCTCTATAGTATAAATATCAGACAACAAGACACAATGTATATACTATTGAGACTACCGACTTAAACTTTTTATCGTGGTTAGGCGATTCAGACGATTCGATTTGATCGCCACCATTACTTAAACAGGGGTACTCAGGGATGAGTGTTCTACTGTTTGAGCAATAACTACGATTTTAGCCTTCGCTCCCTTATTTGGCCGGATTTTTCATGATTAAAAGAATATTTTTAATACTATTAATATTGATATTAGCGGCAAGCTTTTTTTATTTTGACCTAAATCAATTATTGACGCTTGATGGCTTAAAAGGGTCGATGGCGCAATTTAATGAATACAAAGCGCAGTCACCGCTGTTGATTATCGGTGGGTTTTTCTTACTATATGTCGTCGTCACTGCCCTCTCCTTACCAGGCGCTGCGATTTTAACGCTAGCTGCTGGTGCTTTATTTGGCTTGGTACAAGGCTTGCTAGTAGCATCGTTCGCATCGAGTATTGGTGCTACCATTGCCTTCTTGGCATCGCGATATTTACTGCGTGACACCATCAAACAGCGCTTTCCTGAGCGGTTGTCGGCTATTGATGCAGGCGTCGAAAAAGAAGGTGGATTTTACTTATTTACCTTACGTCTGGTACCCATATTTCCATTCTTTTTGATTAACCTATTGATGGGTGTGACGTCTATTAAAACATGGACTTACTACTGGGTCAGTCAAATAGGTATGTTGGCTGGGACATTTGTCTTTGTCAATGCAGGGACACAGCTGGCACAGATAGACAGCTTATCGGGTATTTTATCTTTCAACTTAATTGTCTCGTTTGCGTTATTAGGCTTCTTCCCATTAATAGCAAAAGGAGTGTTGAACATGTTTAAAAAACGCCGTGTTTATAAAAACCATACTAAGCCTAAAAAGTTCGATCGCAATATGATTGTGATTGGCGCAGGCGCTGGTGGATTGGTTACAAGCTATATTGCTGCTGCCGTCAAAGCAAAAGTTACATTGATTGAAGCGGGTGAAATGGGTGGTGACTGCCTTAACTATGGCTGTGTACCCAGTAAAGCCATTATCAAAAGCGCAAAAATCGCTGATCAAATTCGTCATGGTGAAAACTACGGGTTAGAGAATACCGTGCCGCAGTTTTCGTTCAAAAAAGTGATGGCACGTGTACAGCAAGTAGTGGCTGATATCGCACCGCACGACAGCGTTGAGCGCTATACCAATCTGGGCGTCGATGTGGTCAAAGGCTATGCCAAATTGATCGACCCATGGACAGTAGAAATCAAACTGAATGATGGTGGCATGCAAACCCTAACAGCGCGTACCATCGTCATTGCCACGGGCGCCCGTCCATTTGTACCACCTCTACCAGGTATAGAAGAAACAGGATACGTAACCAGTGACACGTTATGGACTAAGTTTGCCGAGCTAGAAGAAGCCCCTAAGAAGCTAGTAGTACTAGGCGGTGGGCCCATCGGTAGCGAGCTTGCTCAAAGCTTTGCCCGTTTAGGCTCTAACGTGACGCAAATTGAGATGAGCGATCGTATTATGGGTAAAGAAGACCTTGAAGTCTCTACCTTTGCTCATCAGTCGCTCACTGAAAGTGGCGTCAATATTTTAACCTCGCATCAAGCGATGCGCTGCGAGATGCGTGATGGTAAAAAATACATTATCGTCAAACACAATGAAACAGAAATCGATATCGAGTATGATGAGCTACTTTGTGCCGTTGGTCGTAGCGCACGCCTTGAAGGTTATGGTTTAGAGGCGCTAGGTATCGAAACCAATCGTACCATCGTGACCAACGAATACTTAGAGACGTTATATCCTAATATTTTTGCTGCAGGCGATATCGTCGGTCCATACCAGTTTACTCATGTCGCCGCTCATCAGGGTTGGTATGCCGCAGTGAATGGTTTATTTGGCAACCTGAAAAAGTTTAAAGTAGATTATCGTGTCATTCCTTGGGTTACGTTTATCGACCCAGAAGTCGCTCGTGTCGGTATCAACGAGCAAGAAGCCATTGATAAAGGCATCGATTACGAAATCACTCGTTTTGAGTTTGAAGAGCTAGATCGCGCCATTACAGATAGCGCGGCTAAAGGCTTTATCAAAGTCATTACGCCAAAAGGTAAAGACAAAATATTGGGTGTTACGGTGGTGTCTGAACATGCAGGCGACCTAATCGCTGAATTTGTACTGGCCATGAAACACGGTCTGGGTCTTAATAAGATATTGGGCACCATTCATAGCTACCCGACTTGGGCAGAAGGTAACAAATACGCCGCTGGTGAGTGGAAACGTGCTCACGCCCCTGAGACCGTATTAAGTTGGTTAGAGAAATACCATACTTGGCGTCGCGGTTAATTAATGGCGGTTAGTTAATAGTAGTTAATTAATGGCAGTTTGCTGATCAACGTCATTAAATGATGCGACTGGTAGCAAAGTTCTAAAAGACTCCAATAAAGCTGGTTTAGATTTCGTAGTATCTGTTTGGTTTGACATGGCAGGCTATGAGATCTTTACCGGCTTTACTAACATTTGAATCATGACGGAAACTTGAATGCACGTTATTACCGCTTTACCGATGCTCAAACATCTTACACGCTATAGCACCTACGCTATGGTGATGAGCATTTGTATTGGTATATCAGCAAGCACCGCATCACCTACTACTGCCAACATTAACCAAGACTTGTCACCTTGGCAGCAGATAGAAGCCCAAGGTAGCAATCAAGACGTTTATTTCTATGCATGGGGCGGTGATCCACAGATTAATGCTTATCTACAGTGGGTTGGCGATCAAGTCGATGACAAATATAATATCAACTTAGTGCATGTCAAATTAAGCGATACCAGTGAAGCAGTCAGTCGGGTACTCGCAGAAAAATCCGCTCATAATGACGATCAAGGCAGTGTTGATTTGGTCTGGATCAATGGTGCTAACTTTGCCACCATGAGTGAGAACTCATTATTACTTAAGCAATGGGCCAATAAACTGCCCAACTTTGCGTTGACTGATCCAGAGAATAATCCAACCGTAAATTTCGACTTTGGTGTGCCGACCAACGGTATGGAAGCACCATGGGGACAAGCCTCTCTGACGTTTTATTACGACAACTTATCGACCAGTAAACCGCCAACGACGCTAACTGAGCTAACCGCTTGGACAGCACAAAACCCTGGACGCTTTAGCTACCCAAAGCCGCCAGATTTTTTGGGTATGAGCTTCTTAAAGTACGTTTTAGTCATGCTGCATGAACAACAAGACGCTCAAACGGGTAAAAATACTAGCGCGCAGCTCAACTTGCCTGCCACTGAAGACAATGCCGCGCTCGTATTAGATCCGTTATGGGCATTTTTGGATGATTTTCATCCCACGCTATGGCGTAATGGCGAGCAGTTCGTACAGACAGGTGCGCAGATGCGGCGACTGGTCGATGATACGGAGCTGAGTCTTGCCTTTACCTTTTCGGCACCGGAAGTTCCGGCGGCCGTACAACGTTATGACTTGCCCAAAAGCATTCGCAGCTATGCGATGAGTGATGGCAGCTTAAGCAATACTCATTTTGTTGCCATTCCTTATAATGCTAGCCACCCTCAGGCGGCACAATTAGTAGCCAATTTTTTGATGAGTCCAGAAGCCCAAGCAAAAAAACAAACTCCTTCGGTATGGGGTGACAAAAGCGTACTGGTTCAATCTACGCTTAGCCCTGCACAACAAGCATTATTCAAAACCAAGCAGCCCCATCCAAGCGCCCTGCCCTTTGACAGTGTTAAACGCACGGTAAGCGAGCCGCATCCAAGTTGGGTAGAGGCCATCCAGCAAGGCTGGCAAGCACGTTATGGGGTAAGTCCATGAGCCAAGGTTTTGATAAAATAACAAAAAAAGGTGATAAACCTAGACCTATTACGCTTGAGAAAAAAGACCTGTTTACGCGCATCGTGTCTTTTAGTCCCAAACTCTTAATTCTCATATTAATACTACCGGTACTCTGTGGCCTCATCTGTGTACTACTGCCTGCCCTGAGCTGGCTTCCTGCCCTTGAAAAAACGACCTTGAACCTGCAAGGGTTTATAGACCTGTGGCAAACACCTGGCATCACGCAAATGGCTGCATTAAGTCTCGCTACAGGACTTATCAGCACCCTACTTGCTTTTGTCATTGCCCTGATGATATTGGCTGCGTTTTTTAACAGTGTTTGGTTGCAGCGTATTGAGCATTTATTAAGTCCTATCTTGGTCATTCCTCATGCAGCTGCAGCCATTGCCGTTGGGTTTTTGATTGCACCATCAGGTATGTTTGCACGGCTCATCTCCCCGTGGCTAACTGGTTGGGAGATGGCACCCGATGGTATGTTTCCGCATGATCCATACGGCATTAGCATCATCTTGGGTTTAACCTTAAAAGAGCTGCCTTTTCTGTTATTAATGGCCTTGGGCGCGCTTGCTCAGCCTGAGCTTGGCAAAAAATTGCGCCAACAGTATACCGTTGCGCTCAATTTAGGTTATTACCCAATTACTGCTTTTTTTAAGGCGGTCTTGCCTCTGTTATATCCTTTTCTACGTTTACCGATTTTAGCAGTGCTTGCCTATGCTAGCGCAAGTGTCGAGATGCCATTGATATTAGGTCCTAATACACCGCCAACGCTTGCTGTCTCTATCATACAATGGTTTAACGATGTCGATCTGACATTGCGTATCAAAGCATCAGCAGGCGCATTATTACAGCTTGTACTGACAGCAGGTTTAGTCGCCTTTTGGCTGGGCGGCGAAAAAGCTATCAAAGCCATGTTTAGTGTTTCGTCAATCAATGGCAAGCGTCATTATGCAGATACTATCTGGCAAAAAGTCACCGCTATACTTACCGTAGGCGTGATTGGTTTTATGATATTGTCGCTCGCTGGGCTTGTACTATGGGCATTTGCAGGATTTTGGCGATTTCCGGCGATGCTACCAGAGCAGTTCGTGCTATTACATTTTCAAAGTGCCTTTACCCAAATGAGCACACCACTGGTCAATACGCTTACCATTGGTGCCGTCAGTACCGCCTTTGCTGTTTTTCTGACTTTGTTATGCTTGGAAGCTGAGCAACTGAGTGCTAAGCCGCTGTCACACTTCACCAGCTTTATTATTTACTTACCGCTCTTGGTGCCAAGTATTGCGTTTCTGTTTGGCTTGGTATGGTTACAGCAGTTGGCCAATCATCAGTCAGCATTTTTTAATGTGGCTTTTGCGCATCTTTTATTCGTGCTGCCGTATGTGTTTTTATCACTGGCCAGTAGCTATCGACGCCTAGACCCTCGTTTTGCTCATGTGGCTGCCAGCCTTGGCGCTGCACCCATTAAAGTGTTTTTTCAGATAAAACTGCCGCAATTGTTTGCCCCTATTTTGATTGCTATAGCACTCGGTCTAGCGATCAGCTTTGGTCAGTACTTGCCAACTCTATTGGCAGGTGGCGGACGTATTGCCACTATCACGACTGAAGCGGTGACACTAGCGAATGGTGCCAGTAGGCGTACCAGTGCTGTCTATGCCATTATGCAAATGGCGCTACCGCTCATCGGTTTTATATTGGCTTGGATGCTACCCAAATACTTTTTTAGAAGTGGCACTCGATAGCACGCTAATCATAAACGAAAGCAAACGTTATCAAACATTAAAATAATCAGTCTTAAAAAATGCAACCAAAGGGTTCCTGATGCCATCATCTTTACAGATAAAAGACTTACAACTGTTTCGTCAGAACGAGCAGTTATTGAGTATCAATGAGCACATCGCTGGTGGCGAGATCCTAACCGTGATGGGGCCTTCTGGTAGTGGTAAGTCCAGTCTACTAAACTGGCTGACAGGCACTTTGGCGAGCGATTTTACCGCGTCTGGTACTGTCTGGTTGAACGATGAAAACGTGACTCACCTGCCAGCACATTTGCGCCGTATTGGTGTGCTGTATCAAGATGCCCTGCTGTTCTCGCACCTATCAGTCGCGGGCAACATTGCTTTTGCCATGCCAAAAGGAAATAAAAAGCAGCGAGTTGAAAAAATAGCGCAGGCGTTAGCTCAAGTGGGATTAGAAGGGATGGGAGATCGTCACCCTGATAACCTATCAGGCGGTCAACAAGCGCGTGTCGCCCTACTACGAACGCTACTGAGTGAGCCCAAAGCGATACTACTTGATGAGCCCTTTAGCAAGCTCGATACCCAGCTGAGAATGGATACGCGGCAATTGGTGTTTGAGCAAATTCGTACTCATAAGTTGCCTGCTATCATGGTCACGCACGATCAAAGCGATGCCGAAGCAGCAAATGGCAAGGTTATTCAGGTAGGACGATAGTTTCGAGTATCAAAGCCAAATATCAACGCTAAATACCAAACCAAAGTATCAAAATACAAAAGGCAGCTCGCATGTTAGATAAGTTTATCACGCCCGTTATCAAGCCGCTGCTAACCCCAATAGTAGCGACATTGCATAAGCTCGGCGTTACTGCTGATCAGCTGACGGTAGTGGGATTTTTGATTGGGATGCTGGCCCTGCCACTACTGGCATTTGAGCTATGGTATGGTGCATTGGCCGCGATTATTCTCAATCGTGTTTTCGATGGGCTAGATGGTGCGATGGCACGATATGCACAGCAAAGCTCAAGTGCAGGCGGTTATCTCGATATTACCCTCGACTTTCTGTTTTACGCAGCCGTACCGCTTGGATTTATCTTGGCCAATCCTGCACAAAACGCTATTGCAGGTGCATTACTACTGGCGGCATTTATCGGTACAGGTTCGAGCTTTTTGGCCTTTGCCATCGCTGCAGAAAAGTTTGCACTAGACAAGCCTCAGTTTAAATATAAAAGCTTTTATTACCTCAATGGCCTCACTGAAGGCACCGAAACCATTGTGTTATTCATCGCCTTCTGCATTTGGCCACAGCATTTTGTATGGTTTGCCAGTATTTTCGCCGCAGCTTGCGCTATTACAATTTTTACCCGTATACATGGTGGTTATCATACTCTCAAGCAGTTAGAAACGGCGCGGCGGTAGTATGCTATGACAAGGGATTATTGACTGAATTTAGGTTAATAGGGATCAAGATAAAAGATTCAGTTCAAAAACTGAATTCAAAAATCGCTAAGTCATCTAACATATAAACAAGCTACACCTGAGCAAAATCATCCACTCGCATGGCCTCTATCGATAATGCCATATCCTCAGCGAGCTCATGTACCGCCGAGCTATCAACATTACGCTGTGCAAAAGCACGCAGACCCATGACTTCCGCTTGTAGTCTTCGTCCGAGCCTCACGGCATCTAGCTGATTCTCTAGCTCGCCCATCTCTTGAGCAGCTCTAAAGCATTCTATAAAGCGCGTCTCCATACCAGCCAGCAGCATCTCAACCTTATCCAATGCCGTTTGCTCACGAGTACCGAGCTCTAATAAGCTTTTGACCAACATACAAGCTCGGCTCGGTAACGCTTTATCAAGAATCCCGCCAAGCTGTCTGATATAAGCTGCCAGACCTAGCAATGGCGTTGAGTGATGGCTTAATACGCGCTCAAGCTCAGTCAGTCCTAGACGTGCATAGTATTCTAGGGCCTCTTGAAACAAGCCATCTTTGCTTCCAAAAGCGGCATAAATGCTGCCTGGACGCATATCAAGCGCTTGTTCGATATCCTTCAGTGAGGTGGCATGAAAACCTTTTTGCCAAAAAAGCTGTAGCGCGCGCTCCAAGGCATCCTGACGATTATAAAGTGCGGTGCGTGACATAATGTGCCCCATTTAAAAAGCCGTGACCTCATATAAAAATGAGCACGGCTAGAAAACTTGAATGATTGCTCAATTTTATCCTGAATGGGCATAACAGTAAAGTTAATATAAGAAACGGTCTGGTAAACAAACGTAATGTTAGAGCGCGACCTAGCTATCAACAACCTTAATGGTAGCTAGGTGCAAATCTTAATAACAGCTAGCGAGAAACGTGAAAATCTGGTTAATGAGTCAATAATACATGCTTACTCTTTTGATAAGCGGATAGACCGTCACTACCCAGCTCACGTCCGATACCGCTGTGTTTAAACCCGCCCCATCCAGCCTCTGGCAATACAATCTGTTGCTCATTGATCCAAATATGACCCGCTTGGATTTGTAATGCCATTTCTAGCGCAGCCGTTTCATCCGCACTGACGATGGTCGCCGCCAAGGCATACTTACTGTCGTTCGCGAGTCGAATTGCCTCTATATTGTCGGTAAACGTTGTACTGACTAATACAGGCCCAAACACTTCCTCCATCCACAACTGACTGGTCGTTGGCACGTTGGTATAAATCGTTGGACGGGCAAAATATCCTGCGCCATCAACTATCTCGCCACCCGTTAAACAATCCAGATTTTCAGCTGTCGCAATATCAAAATACTTTTTAACTTGGGTCAATTGCTGCGCGCTGACCAGTGGGCCCATTTGCGTACCAGTATTAAAGCCATCGCCAATTTGCAGGCTTGCTGTTTTTACTTTTAACGTCTCAAGAAGCGGTTCAGCGATATCTTGATGTACAACCAATCGCGAAGTGGCCGAGCATATCTGACCTGCATTGGTAAATATTCCACCAATGATTAAATCACAAGCATGGTCAATATCAGCATCTGCGCATACCACGATGGCAGACTTACCGCCTAGCTCTAAACTGATGTCTTTGACACTTTTCGCGGCTTGGCTCATCACCTTTTCACCAACCACGTTACTACCCGTAAAAGAGACTTTATCAATGAATGGGTGACTGGTCATGGCGGCACCTACTTCAGCCGCGCCCGGTAAAATATTGACCACCCCTTTTGGCAAGCCTATCTCAGATAAGATATTACCTAGCATGAGCTCTGGTAATAATGTCACCTCAGACGGTTTTAATAATACAGTACAACCTGCTGCTAACGCAGGCGCTAGCTTCCAAGAAGTCGTTACCATCGGGAAATTCCAAGGCGTAATCAGCGCGCAGATACCCACAGACGCATATGTCTTTAACAATCGTATGCCTGACTCAAGCGTTGATACTTCAGACCACGTTGCCTGCTCCGTGATGAGGTTGGCATAATAACGATAGCAAGCGATAGCATCGCCAACGTCTATCTTTGCTTCCTCAATTGGCTTGCCGTTATTTAGCACAGACAATCCAACCAAGGTATCAAATCGCTGCTCCATAGAATCTGCAATCGTATTGAGATACCCTGCGCGTTCGCTTACCGTGGTTTGAGACCAGCTAACAGCAGCCTCAGAAGCAGCGCTAACTGCCATTTCTACATGAGCACTGGTACACAGACGCGTCGTTGCAATCACCTCGCCTGAGTTTGGATCATACAACGCATGCTCGTTTGCGTTATCAGAGCCTATATTATTAGAAGACATGACAACAGAGTCAGTCGCCAGTGCTTCAATCGTAATCCAGTCGCCATTGATATAAGCAGCGTTTAACACAACTTCATTTTGAGCTGTTTGTATGGCACTTTCTCGGGTCAAGCTTTCAGGGTTCAGCGTATCCATCATGGTCAATCACCTTTATTCTCGAATCAAATGGTCTTGATATGCTGCGCTATGAATCATGTCGCTATTATTAATATGACAGTTGCTGTACATAGCGTGCGTAAAATACTGAGTCAAACAATCGGTTTTCCTACCTACAGAAAAACCGATTGTTTTTATGCGAGATGCTCTATTGATAGTAAACGCAACACTAATAGAGCAGATGCGCTACGGATGTGATAACTACCAAGCTGATCAGTGTACGAAGTACGAAGATGAAGAACAGCTCTAGCACATTCAGTTTGATATTAGATTTCAAAATCAGCGCACCCACCTCAGACATATAGATAATCTGGGTGATTGAGGCCGCACCAACGATGAATCGTGTCATCTCACTCTCGATACTTTTGCCGACCAATGCTGGGAGGTACATATCCGCAAAGCCCATAATCATGGCAGGAGCTGCCTTTGCCGCCTCTGGAATCTGTAACCATTCAAGGACTGGTACTAATGGCGTGGCCAACCAGTTAAAGACAGGCGTGTACTCAGCCAAACCAAGACCGATAGTACCAATCGCAAAAATAACAGGGATGAGGCCAAAATAGATATCAAATAGATTGTGTAGGCTGCGTTTGAATACCTGACCCAAGCTTGGCATAGAATGCGCGCGCGTCACAGCACGGTTGACTGCCCACTGATACGTGGTGTACTCAGCAGGAATACCTTCATCCAGCATACTTTTACCAGAATGATAGGTATCAGGCTTGAGCGATAATGGCGGGATACGCGGCATGATGATCGCAGCGATAAAGCCCGTCAGCGCAATAGTCAGATAAAAATAGACGAAGTTATTGTCCACGCCGATGGTTTTGGCCACCACATAGGTGAAGGCGATAGAAGTTACGGAAAAAGTGGTCGCGATGATTGCCGCTTCGCGCTGGCTATAAAAACTCTTATCATACTCTTGCATGGTGACCAGCAAACCGATAGAGGCGGCACCAAACCAAGAAGACATCGCATCAACGGCAGAACGACCCGGCAACTTAAATAGCTTGATAAACACTTTACTGGCTAAAGTACCCAAAAACTCCATCAAGCCAAAATCAGTCAAAAATGGCAGCGACAAAATGGCAAAGAAAAACAACGGAATCAGAATAGGAATCAAATCTTCGAAAATGACGCCGCCAGTATTACGGTTAATAATAAACTCAGGGCCGACTTGCAGGTAAATCATCCAAACAAACAGCGTACCCAAAAATCGCGTGGTCAACCAAAACCAATCAACATCGAACAGCTTTTTGACCAGTGAGTCTGCAGGCAAATTGGGTTTGAGCACTTTGACTGCCAACGCTCCAATAAAGGAGACCGACACGATGGCCATGGTGATATAGACCACAAAACCGCCCAACGCCACTTGTAGCGTATCGGTCAATACACCCAATAAGATCGTGACCTTACCATCCCATTGAAAGGGAATGATAAATAGCGCAATACCCAATGCTGAAAACAATAGGAACTTCCACATTGCTGCACGCCACTGTCCTGCTTTTGGCGTTTCTGGATCGACCGTATTATTCCCTAAAATCGGCTGCTGCGACTTATCCATATAACTCGTCATTGAACTTCTCCTTAATGGGCGATGATTGCCAGTTTTTCCATTTCTCTGTCTGACCAATACCTGGGTTTAGCGAATTGGTTGGATCCAGTTTCTTATAAAAATAATGTAGGGCCGTTTTTGCAGGGTATACGTGCCCCACATTGTGTTCAGCGGGATACTCAATATGACGCTTATCATAAAATGCCAGCAGGTCTTCCTTGAACTGCTTAGCACCCGTTTTGGGATTTAAAAAATAGTCTTGGTGCATGACATGGCAGAAAAAATGCCCCAGATAAAAGGTTTTACTGACTTGTTCTTTTAAGTGATGAGGTAAAGTCTCATCCCAATCTGTCGCGTTTCTTGGTAAGGCAATATCAGTCGCTAACAGCTCACCAAATTCGGTGTGGTTGAGATTATGATAACGAAACATAGCAGCGGTGGCGGCACTGCGAAACACCAATAATGCTTGGGCCTCTGTTTCAGTACACGGATGCAATGCGCCTTTATACTGCCGTATGTGGTTTTGCAAAAAAGCTTTAGCTGCGGCAATATGGTCTTTTTTATCTTTGTCTTTATCGTTGCTATCGTTATGGCCGGTATCTGTATCAACGCCATCTGCTACTTTTATGATCAAATGATAACGGTATGAGAGCGCTTGCGTGCTCAAAGGCGCAGGTAATGATGGCGGCATAAACCTCGATGCCATTTGTAATATTCGATCGGGCAATGTTTTGGGCAAGCGCCATTTATTCAAGTAATAGCCAATTCTGGCTTGTAGACGGTACAGCGCGCCTATCTGACTTGCAGGTAATCTCCGCATACTCAAACAAGTGTCACGGCCATAACGCAGGGTGATGTCGTTATAGTCTCTATGCATATATTCAGCAAACACTGGTAGGTTTAGCTCGCTTTTTAGCCACTGCTGACGCAGCGAGGTCAAGGTATCTGCATCATTGGTCGAGATATAAAAGGTTTTCTCTCGCTTAGGTTTGGCAAAGGTCGCCACTCTCACTGCAAACACGATGACCTTGCCAGCCGATCCTGATGCCTCATACAAGCCATTAGGATCATTGTTAAATCTGGCTGGCGTATCGGAATCACAGTCACGTACTTTATGCTGGTAATGATGATTGCTACAAGTATTGCTCTGGCTGATATTATGAGTGTCGTCAGTAGTGCTAGAACTACTAGCAGGTGTTGAGGCTTTATCAAATGTGCCATTTTGCAGAGTCTCAAGTATCTCCTCCGGCTGCGTCCCCAACTCAATGCCTAGATGGTTGATCAACTCAAAATGACCGGAACTGTTACGTCTGGCAAACAGCGCCATCTCAGTATAAGCAGGGCCACGCTGCACCAACATGCCGCCTGAGCTGTTGCAGATACCACCAATCACCGAGGCACCAACACAACTAGAGCCCAATACTGAATGCGGCTCACGGCCTAATGGCGCAAGGGTGGACTCTAATTTCTGCAGCGTGGCAGCTGGCAAAGCGATGAGCTCTGTCGCGTCATTGAGCAGATAAATACCACTCAATAGCTGCATAGAAATCATAACCAGCGGTCGGTCATACTCACCATACGGTGTTGAACCACCCGTCAATCCGGTGTTGGCCGCTTGAGCAATGATAATCACATCGGCCGTAGCACAGACATTGATGGCGCGCCATAGTGCCACAAGTGTGGGCGGTGTCACAACTGCTACAGTAGCATTCGTGATTGTATCAATCGCGCCTTGCACATAAGCTTGCTGCTGGCTGGGACTGGTCAACACATTACTCACGCTAACCGCAGCTGCTAAATCCGATAACAAGTTCGGTAGCTGCTTATGCTTGGCTGCTGAGTCGCTTGTAATATGTGACACATCTGACATGAGAGACCTTCTTCCTTGAATGATCAGCCTTGGGTTTGGGTACGGTTATCCTCTTAACTAAAATAGGTCATCGTCTTGCCCATCTCTTTGAGAAAGTCATCGGCTTCGTCAACTTCATAGATGAAAGGCTGCTTGCCATTGATATCTGTTTTCAATGCGTCTAGCAGTTGCTGCTTGTCGGTGATTCTGCGATAGCCAGCGCCAAATCCTGCCGCTAATGGCTCAAAGTTAGGTGTTTTGATATTGACGCCGATCAGGGGTAAACCGCCCTCCTCCATATAACGGCGAATCTCACCGTAGCCTTGGTTGTTCCATAATAAAATAATCAATGGGAGCTCAAGCTCAGCGGCGCAGATGAGCTCAGCAATGGTGAACTGAATACCGCCATCACCCATCAAGCTGACTACTGGCAATTTTGAGCCAACCATGGCCCCGATAGCAGCAGGCAAACCATAGCCTAGCGTGCCAAAACCTGTCGATGAATTAAACCATTTACGCGTCGCTAAGGCTTCAAGACCAAGGTTGCCGCTATAGACAGGCTGTGTTGAATCACCAACGAAAATGACGTCTTCCACTTCATCTCTGATCAGCTTCAGTAGAGCATTTTGACCTGCAAAGTCTGTTGTTACATCCTTTAAAATGGCCTGCTTTGCCTCATTCACTCGCGACAATGCCTGATGATCAAATGTCTGATCTTTTAAGCGGCTACATAAACCACTAATCGCCATCTGCGCGTCGGACAGTACCGCGATATCTGCTCTAAATGGACGCTGCAATTGCTGGGCATCGCAGTCGATACGTACTAGCGTGCCATTTATCTTAAACCCACCATTAAAAAACACATCATAGTCAGTCTCACCAAGCTCAGTACCAATCGCTAACACCCAATCCGCCTCGGTAATTACAGCGCGGCCTGCGTCTAATGACTGGTTGCTACCCAGACTTAACGGATGACCAGGTGGTAGTAGACCTTTGGCATTAATCGTCAAAAATGTTGGTGCATCTATCAGCTCTGCCAATCGTTGTGCATCGTGGTCGACATCGACACAGCCGCCGCCATAAAGTATGACAGGGTTTTTCGCGGTTTGTAATGACTGTACGATTAGGCCTAATTGCGTAGGATTCGGTAGTGGTCTTGTGACCTGTGGTAGGCTCAAGCTGTTTGTACCAGCTTCGCTATTTACTACAGCATTTAACTTAGGCGGCTTAGCGACATGACTGGCATCAGCAGTGATGACATCAATTGGCAATTGAATATGAACTGGTCCGGGACGTGCACCATTAAATAAAGCGAAGGCTTCTGCGATGACTTTCGGTAGCGATTCAGGCTGCCAAATGGTTTTACTAGTAAGTGCTACTTTACTGACCATGCCCTGCTGATCATGCAACTCATGCAAGTGCCCTTCACCGCTGCCAGTGTCTTTGACTTTATTGACACTAGAGATGACCAGCATCGGTATCGAATCCGCCAATGCTTGCGCCATCGCTGTCATGATATTGGTCATGCCAGGGCCTGTGATGATAAAGCACACACCGATCTTGCCAGAAGCACGGTAGTAGCCATCAGCCATAAACCCAGCGCCTTGCTCATGGCGCGGCGTCACATGACGGATATTGGTATTTGGCAAGCCGCGATACAGCTCAACCGTATGCACCCCTGGGATACCAAAAACTGTCTCTACCCCGTAATGTTCTAGCCACTGTACCAATAGCTCACCACAGGTCAGAGAGGGGCTGTCAGAAGAATTAACAGGCGATGAGTCAGGCATTTGCGTCAATTGGGTCAATTGGGTCATGGGTCAGTCATCCTAAAAAATTTCGCTGAATATTCAGATAATTATCAATACCTCAAAACAACCTTTGTATCTTTTCTTTAATACCGATTACTAGTTACTAATTACTGGCTACAAAGGTTGCTAATTATAGAGGTAATAAATGATGGCTATTAATAAACTGCTTTGACCTTATCGTCATAGCGTACGCCCGGCAGGATACATAGCATCTCAAACAATAAGTTTGCAGCCAGTACAGAGGTGTTGCCAAATGGGTCATAAGGTGGCGATACTTCTACCAAATCACCGCCAACCACATCAAGACCGCGCATACCGCGAATGATTTCGATACCTTGAGTAGATGTTAGACCACCGATCTCAGCAGTACCCGTACCTGGTGCAAACGCAGGGTCGATACCATCGATATCAAAGCTCAAGTAGACAGGGCCATCGCCTAGCTTTTCGCGAACTTCTGCCATGAGCGGCGCCAATGACTTGTACCAGCACTCCTCAGCAGGTACCACGCGAAATCCTTGCTGGGTTGACCAATCAAACTCTTCTGCGCTATAGCCTGTACCGCGCAGACCAATTTGTACCACACGATTACCGTCGATGAGGTTTTCTTCGACCGCGCGGCGGAACGGTGTACCATGAGCGATTTTTTCACCAAACATATCATCATTGATATCAGCATGAGCATCGATATGTACCATACCGACAGGGCCATGTTTTTTGGCAAGGGCACGTAGAATAGGCAATGCGATGGTATGGTCGCCGCCTAGTGTTAAAGGAATCGCGCCATGTTTGACGATTTTATCGGTATAGAATTTTTCGATGATATCAACGCTTTTTAGCAAGTTGAAGGTGTTGATAGGAACATCGCCGATATCAGCGACTTGTAATGACTCAAAGGGTGCGGCGCGTGTGGCCACGTTGTAAGGGCGAATCATTCTTGACTCATCACGAATCTGTCTTGGGCCTAGTCTTGCGCCACTACGGTTCGATGCACCAATATCTAAAGGTACGCCAACAAACGCCACGTCTAACCCTTCGGCATCTGCTTGGGTTGGCAGGCGCATCATAGTGGCGAAACCGCCAAATCTTGGCATCTCATTACCGCTGAGTGGTTGATTGAAGCTCATACATTACTTCCTTGTTCTATTTGGTTTAAGTACACAATTTGCTACATGCCATTGACAATACATAAATATAAGCGCATGAACCATGGTAAAATTCAGAAGTAAACTTCTGGTTTTTCGTAGTAAAACAGACTTATACGTTATTAGCAGAAGTTTGTTGAACAGAGTATTTATCGGAGGATGGTTCTTGATATTAGATGAGTTGATCAAAATAGATGTAAAAACGCTGCGTAGCTTTATGGCTATTGTAGACTGTCAAGGGGTGACAGCCGCGCAGACACGCCTAAACGTCACACCTTCAGTAATCAGCGGTCATTTAACGCATTTAGAAGATCGGCTAGGCATGACATTATGTCATCGTGGTCGCGCAGGGTTTAAGCTGACAGAAGATGGCGCAGCGGTTTATGAGGCTTGCGTCGCCTTTACTGAGTCAGTCGCCAATTTCCAACATCAGCTGCATTATATTCAGCAACTAGACTCCGTTCATGGCGGCCATATCAGACTGTGCCTAACCGATCAAATGCCCAACTTTTTTTATGACGTGCTTAGACAACGGCTTGCTAACAGCTACCGTAATAACCCATTGATACACTTTTCTATCGACGTGCAAAGCCCTGAAAGCATGTTAGAGAAACTGCTCAGTAATGAAAGCGATATTGGCGTTGGTTATTTTGGCAGCTTTCCACCGCTGCTGACGTTTAAGCCCGCCTTTGTAGAAAGACAGGTCGTGTGCTGCGGACGCGAGCATCGATTGTTTTATAATGCAGAAGGTTTGACATTAGAGGACTTAGAACAAAACCATCCTTGGATAAAAAGAGGCTATATCACTGATGTCAGCATCCATCATGTGCGCCCCAAAACCTTGAGTGCCACCACATATCATATGGAGGCAACCGCACAGTTGATTCTAGCC
Organism: Psychrobacter sp. NG27; assembly: GCF_016106655.1. Taxonomy (NCBI): domain Bacteria; kingdom Pseudomonadati; phylum Pseudomonadota; class Gammaproteobacteria; order Moraxellales; family Moraxellaceae; genus Psychrobacter; species Psychrobacter sp. NG27. The sequence continues at coordinate 63,925 of NZ_JADGIN010000003.1, read as the reverse complement.
GGTCACCATGTTGGCTATCTACCTCGTGATCTGGCAGCCCGTTATGAGAAAATGGGACTAATGAAGGTTTTACTGCGAGAGGAAGCCAGTTATGCTGTCGAGCACCACTGGGCATACCGAGAAAACCAGCACAAACACATCGCTGATTTTTTGAATAAAATGATGAATCTACTATAAGGCATGTTTACAAACGCCCTAAAAACCACAAATATTACGATGTAACTGCTACAGGCTCTTGGTATTTTAGACCAATGTTTCTGAGCTTACCTTTGTCATCTACTTCTTTGATAACCAATGACCATTCATTACTTATCACGACTGTGTCACCTGAGACGGGTGCCGTACCCAAATGTGATGTCACATATTCAGCGACCGTCTGCTCCCACATATTTTTCGCGAGGTCCTCATCTGTCGTCTTTAAGGTTTTTACCAGTGTTTCGGATGTCATTGCTTCCGTAAAAAATGGCAAATCCCCAAGCTTGACATTTGGCGATAGCAACCAATCGCCATAAAAATCATCGATAGCCTTACGATCTAGGGTGGTATCATTAAAAATCTTGGCAATTTTGCTGGCATGATTGCCTCTCATCGCATACCAAACACTATCGCCAAATTTCAGCTTGGTACTCTCATCCACGACTACGATCTGCTGACCACGTACCAATGCAAAGACACTAATCTCATTAGAGCTGATGCTCTTAGAGATGCCTTTTGGGTGTCGACCAATCGCAAAGGCACCAGATTTTGCCTCAAACTCGTATAGTGTGATACTTGCCTTATCTGATACCCATACTTCATGCTCTTCTTTAGGATCTTTATTGGTTGGAATGCGTACTCTAAACAAATTTGCCATGGTCGGGATGGTCGTACCTTGCAAAATTAGCGATAGCACTACGACGCCAAAGGCAATATCAAACAACATAAAGGCGTTATCTATCCCCGCCATGACGGGCAAGATAGCAAGCGTAATAGGTACTGCACCGCGCAGACCAACCCAAGAGATAAACCCAATCTCTCTGTCTTTAAACTTGAAGGGTTTGACGCTCGTGTAGACGGCGATGGGGCGAGCGACAAAAATCATAAAGGCGGCGATCGCCACCGAATAGTGCCAGACATTCAGCACATTGGACGGCGTGACCAATAGCCCTAATACGACAAACAGTACCGCTTGTGATAGCCAAGCAAAACTGTCCATCACTCGCATGACATGCTCAGTCGAGCGCACCTTATGATTGCCGATCAACACTCCTGTGAGATACACTGCCAAAAATCCACTACCGCCAATTAGGTTGGTCGCGGCAAAAACAGCCAATCCTGCAGAGAGGATTAGGATCGCATACATGCCTTCTGCCAAATGAATTTTTGGTAGTAGCCGAGATAGAAAGTACCCAAACAGTAGGCCCATGCCTAGCCCAAAGCTCAACTGCTGCACCAGCAAAACGAGGAAGCCAAATACTGTCTGACCATCAGGATCGACATTTAAGGCGATAAGACCCGTGACCAATAAAATGGCCAGCGGATCATTGGCACCAGACTCTAGCTCAAGCGTGGCTTGGACGCGATCGTTGAGCTTGACGCCACCATTTCGCAGCAGCGAAAATACGGCAGCAGCATCGGTTGAGCCGACAATGGCAGCCATCAACAAACCAAAACGCCAGTCGACATCGAGCAACCAAGTGACGAACACCCCAAGCACCATCACCGTGACCAACACACCCCATGTGGCTAAGGTAATCGCGGGTTTTAACCCAACGCGAAACGACTTGAACGAGGTGCGTAACCCACCATCTAACAAGATACAGGCAAGGGCCGCCTGTCCGACAAAATTGGCCAACGCATATTGCGAGAACTCAATACCCAAGATACCCTGCTCGCCTGCCAGCATGCCCACTATCAAAAACAGTAATAGCAAAGGTACACCCAAACGTGCTGATAAGGTGCTTGCCATAATACTGGCAAAAATTAATATCGCGCCTACCAAGTAGAGGATATTTAAGGTATCCATTTTTTAAGCCCTATTTTGTCGTTGTCGTGATTGTATTTGTGGTTATATTTATGATAAGTGAGATATTACTTGATTCAAAAAAAACTTACGTTGTCGCACTGTCAGTAGATATCACACCAGATAAGCGCCTATCAGCGATGGTCAATCGACCACTGCCAAGCGTAACATCTACTATCAAATTTTATAAAAGATATTTTAGCCAAATCATATCAGTTTATAGATGAAAGCTGTCTGTACTACCTCATGTAAGCGTCAATTTTTATTCGACGATAATTGCCATCTGTATCAGCTAAGTTAAGCTTGAATGTATTGCCATGTCAGTACTAAGATAGCCGCGGCTATCATCCAAGCGACGACGCCTAATAGTAAAGCCTTATACAAACTCATATAACCAATACTGAAAAACACCACAAAGGTATAAATCAAATGAGGTATGACACCGAGCATACTAAAGATCAGTGCTACTCTTAAATCAGCAGGGCTACGCTCAGTGCCGACGATGAAGTGACTGATTAACGTAAATGTAGGAAATAGTGGCGCAAGTGCAGCCAAATAAAAAAATCGGGTTTGGGCGAATAGTTGAATCGCCAGTACCATCAATGCGCCGATAAGCATTTTTAACCAAATCACGTCGGGTCCATCTCCTATTGAATATAAAGGCTGAACGTAGCCCAATCCGCCATGATACTAAAGTCTGTAGACAGACGTAAGAGCGATATTGGTTTAATTCATTCATATAGTAAAGATACCAAAAAAACCCCACCTAGCTGTGTGCTAGATGGGGTGATCTGATTCTGTTGTCTGTGTTATTTGCGCATTGTTTTATCTGCGCGTTATTTAATCGGCTTTTGGCTTTAGTGCCGCGCTGATGTCGGCAAGCAATGGCGGAATATCATGCTTATCGGCAATGACCTCTATCATAATAAGCTTATCGGTGGTGGCGGCGGCCGTATCAAACGCCGCTTTGAGTTCTCCTGCGGTTTCGACTTTCAGCATGAGACTGTTTTCTTTAGTGGCACCAAATGCTTGCGGCATAATCTGCCAGTCACATTTAGGAATATCGTTGTAGTATTGGTTTTCACCATGAATCGCACGCTCTACCGTATAGCCGTCGTTATTGATTAGGACAATGACTGGATTGATACGCTCTTGAATCATGACCGCTATCTCTTGAATGGTCAATAAGGCTGAGCCATCACCAATCAATAAAACACTGCGCTTGTTTGGCGAGGCAATAGCAGCACCTAGGCTGGCTGGCAAGGTATAGCCAATTGATCCCCACATCGGCTGCCCATATGACGTCACCCCTTCTGGTAGACGCACATCACTGATACCAAAATAGGCCGTTCCTTGTTCAGAAAACACCAAATTATTATGGTCTAAGCGATCAGCGATGATGTGCCAAAGATCATCTTGGCGAATGGCTTCATCATCTTTGCCATTTTGCTCATGTGGGTTGACCGGCTCACAAAAGACCTTTGGCACGATATTGATACCAGAGGTCATGACTTCATGCAACGCTTGCAGCGCGTCCTTCAAGGCAATCGGTGCAAAGTTTTGACCGCTGATAGAAGCCCGTTCATAATGCAAGTCTACTACGGCATCTTCGTTGATATCTTGGCTAAAACCTGCGGTGGTGGTGTCGGTATACTGCACCCCTATTTTGATCAGACATTCGCAGTTCTCTACCGCATCTTTGACGACAGGACGTGAAGCAACCCCTGCATAAGTCCCTGCCCAGCGCTCGCTGTTTTCATCGAGTAATGTCTTACCCCAAGACAGCGTGGTATAAGGAATATCGGTATCAGCAATGAGTGCTTTGAGCTGATTTTGTAGCCCTAAACGATGCACCATCAAATCTGCCATCAGCGTCGTGGTCTTGTTTGGCAAAAACTCTATTAACGCTTTTTTAAAATCCGCCAGTGCTGCTTGACTGGTAATATCTTCTTGGCTATCAATCAGTTTAGTCGTTGGTGGATAAATTGGCATTTTTGCCACATCAGGCGATAGCAATAAGTAACCAGGGCGGTGTTTTTTAAGAATCAGACGAATGACACGGTCAATCTCTGAGGCAGCGTTTTCTGGTGTAAGCTGTGCCCGTGCCACAGTTACTGGCTCAACCATCTTAATAAAATGATTGAACACCCCATCACCAAGCGAATGATGAATACGGCGTTTTGAGTCTTGCACTGCCGTACTTGGCGCGCCCACGATATGAAGTACTGGTGCGTACTCTGCAAAAGAGCCTGCCGTCGCATTAATCGCAGACAACTCCCCAACACCGAAGGTCGTCACCATCGCAGCAAACCCACGCTCACGAGCATAGCCATCAGCTGCATAACCTGCATTTAGCTCATTGGTATTACCCACCCAGCGTAGCTTATCAGAGGCTAGCACATTATCTAGAAAAGTTAAGTTGAAATCACCAGGTACGCCAAATATCTCAGAAGCACCTGCTTCTGCGACACGATCAAACAAATAATCGGCGATGGTATAGTGTTGACTCATTGTATATCCCTATGACTTATCTTTATAAGCATTAATAATTGTGAATGTGATTTAAGATTAAATTATGAAATGTATCCCAGCTTATTTATGCAATACAAAGCTTTTGGAATACATATCATAATAAACCGTTATAACATACATACACGGCCTTAGAAAACGCCTATTTTATTAACTTTGGTTTTTTTCGTTTTGGGTGTTGACACACCAAAAAAACTGCGTATAATACGCCATCATCAACTGACGATAGTTAATTGATAATTAGCGGGAATAGCTCAGTGGTAGAGCATAACCTTGCCAAGGTTGGGGTCGAGAGTTCGAATCTCTTTTCCCGCTCCAAATACTTAAAAAGCCTCACTTAACAGTGAGGCTTTTTTTTGTCTAATTTTCATGAGCTTGTAAGGAAATTCTCGAAATATCTTTTGAATATAGTTAAGTCTAACTACTCAGTCAAAAAGTCCATTTTCGGTGCGGTGCCCATTTGGTGCCCAAACTGTGCCCTGCCCTAAAACTGCGTATACGTATCTGACCACAACCTAGCTATTTTTGGTTCAAAAATCATCATGACACCTAACCTAGTGAATTTGTCACTATGCTAATTTTTGAACCCAACCTCAATTCAGCAAAAAATGTGTTTCTCAGAGGTCTAATGTTTCTAAAATGCATTTTAGTTCTATAACATCCAAAATTAATTGTCGTTTAAACAGTAATGACCACAACCTACTATTTGAAAACAATTAGGGCGAGTAGAATATTTATCGGCGCTAAGCTTGATGATTTTCAAGACACTCCAAAGAACCATTCTATTAAGCATTCTAACTTTCTTCTGAACCCCCTTCCTCACAAACTTCATCTTCTTCATAGAGGATAATATCGCCGGGTGTGCAATCTAAAAGCTTACAAAGCTCATTTAATGAATCAAAGTCTATTCTAGTGACTTCATTATTGTACATTCGATACAAAGTAGATCTTCCTAGTTTAGACATCCTGTCAGCATCAGCTACACGGATGCCTCTTTGTGCAAATAAAACAGGTAAATTGAGCTTAATCATTTATAAAATCCCTAAAGTGATAAAAAAGTGCTTGCAAGTGATAATATTTATAGATAATATGTACTCATTAGTGATAACTAATCATTCACTAATAGTAAATTTATTTCACATGGAGAACTATTATGTCACAGACTTATCTCACTACTCAAGAATTAGCCGATCGTATCAAATACGATGCACGTACTATCCGTAACCAACTTAAGGACACTGTTTTGATTGAAAATATCCATTACATTCGTCCTTTTGGCGGTCGCAAGATTTTGTACGTTTGGGAGCGTATCGAAGAGGATATGTGCAAGCCGGTTATGAGTGCCATCAACGGTATGGCTTTACAGTAAGTTTTATTTAAACAAGGAGTCAAATAATGGCGTCAATAAGATCGAGACGTGGCAAGCTATTCGTAGATTTTCGATATATGAATATGCGTTGCCGTGAGACGACTAATCTCACAGACACTCCAGCTAATCGAAAGAAGCTGGCTAAAATTATCGAAAAAATGGAAGCAGAAATTACCCTAGGCATCTTCGACTATGCTGCTTACTTCCCAAAGAGTGAACGAGCGCAGGAGATGACGGCACTGGCTGATAGAGCCGAAGCTTGTATCAGTCGCAATCCGACCTTTAAGGAGTTTTCGGAAACGTTTTTTGAGGAGAAAAAGATTGAATGGCGGCCGAGCTATCGGCAAAAGATACAGATTATTTTGGACAAGTATTTGTTACCTGAATTTGGTGGTAAAGCGGTACATGCCATAAAAAAATCAGACTTGCTGACCTTCCGTAGCTCCCTCGCCAAAGTTCGTTACGGTAAAGATGGTCAGTCAAGTCTGTCAGTAGCACGAATCAATCAGATTATGATACTACTTCGTATGATACTAGAAGAAGCATCAGATCGCCATGAGTTTGAGATGCCTTATAAAAATATTAAGAATCTTAAACAAGCTCGTCCGGATGTGAATCCTTTTACACTTTCTGAGGTATGGCTGATTTTAAAGCATGTCCGTGCTGATTATAGACCCTACTATACTATCCGCTTTTTTACCGGGATGCGTACCAGTGAAATAGATGGGCTGAAATGGGACTGCATTAACTTTGATCGCTGGGAAATCAGTATCAGAGGTGCATTAGTAAACGGTGAGATGGGTCCAACGAAGACATTAGGCTCACAACGTGATATTGCGATGTCACAGTTAGTCTATGACGGCTTATTGGAGCAGAAAGCACGTACCTTTGGTAAGTCAGAGTTTGTATTTTGCAATTCACAGGGCAACCCGATGGAATATCGTAATGTGAATAGACGGGTATGGAAACCCACGCTTGCCCTACTCGGTCTTAAACACCGGCGTGCTTATCAAACTCGGCATACCGCAGCAACGCTTTGGCTCGCTGCTGGTGAGAACCCTGAGTGGATTGCTCGGCAGATGGGTCACAGTAGTACGGAGATGCTGTTTCGTGTGTATAGCCGTTATGTGCCTGATATCACCCGTCAAGATGGCTCAGCAATGGATAACTTGCTACTGGCGAGCAAGGAGAAATTAACCAGCGCATCGAATAGCTCTGACACTGAAGCACTAATCACGAATGCAAAAACTGACAAGGAGACGTCACAATGAAAATTATCAATTATGAGCAGCTGTTTGGTGAGTTTAAACGGGATGGTGCAATCAGTGAAAATGCGAATGAGATTGCTAATGCATTGATGCGTGAGTTGTATGTTTCATCGGGTCATAACCTCGCTCGCTTCTTGGGAGTGAAGCACTGCTTTAATAACGATATGGCGATGCGTGTGTGGGTGCAGAAACGCTTGGATGCTCAAGATGGGTACTTTGTAGAAGATATGACCAGTCAGCTTCAAAGCGAGCTTCATGAGCTACTACCGCACTCTGACTATGGCAGCTACTGAGGAGAGTATTATGAGTGTCAAACTTCAACCCAATATGACGCAGAGTCCATACGATATCAAAATATGTGAGGGTTACTGGGCATATGATAATCAGAGCAGCTTTATTAAACATGTGAAGACGCTTTGTGAGAAATATGAGGTAAATCCTCAAGTACTCTTTGAGACAGTTGCTCAATGTTCTGCCTACTTGGACGATGTTGTGTGTGAGTACTGCGGTTATGCTTGTCCAATTGAAGTACCTGCTGATATTCGTTATATGCGCGCAAAAGATAGTTGGTTATGCGCAATATGTGAACATGCTTTATGGCGGACAGATAAAGAAAATAAATAAATGTTAACCATCAAAAAAGCCAGACAATTTAAGCTGTCTGGCTTTTTTGATGGTTAAACATATATCAATATAAATAATTATCAAAATTCGTCTTTTCGGGGGAGATTCGGCTTCTATAAAAATTTAGAGTAAGTACTGTCATTATCTTAATTCTAATCACTTCAAGTGGGAATATCCATGAATAATAAAAACCAACCTAAAAGAGAGCTGGTCGTAAACTGGCACATTACCGAGGCTTGCAATTATAAATGTAGTTACTGCTTTGCCAAATGGAATAGGCAAAAGAACGAAGTTATGAATGACGAAGCAGCTACTATTCGTTTATTAGATGAAATTAGTAAACTACCAACAATATTAAACAATAGCTATCCAACAAACTTCAATAGTATACGTTTAAATTTAGTAGGCGGTGAAACCTTTCTAAGCTTTAGGAAGGTTTCTAGGATTATTCATCATGCTAAGCAAAGAAACCTTAACCTATCTGCAATCACAAACGGCAGCCGACTAAACGATGAGTTGATAGATTTGATTGCAATGAACTTCTGCAGTATTGGATTCAGTCTTGACTCCTTGGACAACCAAACAAACTTAACAATTGGAAGATCGGAAAAAAACAATCCTATGGATGTCAGGAAACTGTCAGAAGACATCAAAACTATAAAAAAACTAAATCCCAATATCGACATCAAGATCAATACTGTTGTGAGTAATTTAAATAAAAATGAAGATTTATCTTCTTTCATTAATAAGATAGAACCTGTTAAATGGAAGATATTTAAAGTTCTGCCAATAATCACTAAAGAAAATAATATATCCCAAAGCGATTTTTCTCAGTTTTTAGATCGTCACAGTGAGTTTGACAGTATTATCTCTTCTGAAGATAATGACGAGATGACTGACTCCTACCTCATGATTGACCCTGTAGGAAAATTTTTCCAAAACTCAAATACTACGAAGGGGTATGTTTATAGTCGTCCAATTATAGAAATCGGTATTCATCAGGCATTTAGTGAAATAGAGTTTGATCCTGAAAAATTTCATGGACGCTATAAAAACAATCATATTGATGTGCTTGAGTTAGGTTAAATGACTATATATTGAGAGTTTTCTGCTAACTGGTAGCTATCGGTGTGGCTTGCTTTTTTAAATAATCAGGCCACTCAGTACGTTCATTTTTATCTAGCTCATCGATGTGTTGTTCATAAAAACTAGTGAATGACCTCCATAAATCATAATATTCGTCGTAGATAAAAAAATTTTGCTCTTTAGTAGCTCTGTTCAATTTGTCCGTTCGCTCGTAGATGTTCTGAAAAAAAGCATAGATAAACCATATAATTCCTTCAACACTGGGAGGTGAGCCTGCAAGCTCATTAACGTTATCTGTTTTAATATAATTAATGAATGACTTTTGAGAATTAACCAATATTTTATTAGAGTCGTCTTTCACAGAGTTCTCCATACCAACTAACCAATACACTTCTTCAAGACTGATCCAGTTTCTCTTGCTATCTCGTTCGCTTTTCTTATAAATAAACTCATCTAATATCCCTTCTTTATCTTCTACTTGCCAGTCAATTTCTTTTCGAATACCATACAAACTTGTAGGCATTTTCTTGTGCTTCTGAAAATAAAATACTGTTAGTAATAAATGAATAAAAGAGCGCGAGGTACAAGTAAACGGACTACCGTTTTTCTTGATTAAATTATACTTTTTATTGGTTGAGTCATAGTACCACTTATCTGGATTTAACTTGTGCATGAACAGCCAGCCTAAGCTGATAGGTGCAATAGCCTTTGAATAAGCCGCATGGTGGATACAGGCATCAAGATGGGCGATAAAACTCAACACTAAATATAGATAGAACTCGTCTGCTGGCATGTCAGCATGAAGAGCGTCATCCTTATAATTGAATGTATCAGACAAATAGTCCTTGAAGTCAATAATAAGCTGAGTATTGAGCTTTTCGCTTAAACATGTATCCATGATTTTAGTATGCTTTAATAATTCTTTAGCGGTCTCAGCACCAAACATCCGCAATATAGTCTCATAAGGATTATCGATTAGCTTACCTTTTTCAAGGTTTATATCTTCCTTGTTAATACTGCCTTTTTTCTGAGTAGTGGCTAAGTTATCAAAAATGCCCGCAACTTGAACTTGCCGTTTTTTAGGTATCTTAGATAGCCCTTTTGTCAGCTGCTTTACTAAGCTCTTACATTCAGGGATTCCTTTTATCAGTAGCTGCGTTGGTAGCATACTATATTCATAGCGCTGCTTCTCAGCTTCGTTACTAAAGAGGTTAATATTTTCATCCAACATATTTAGCATCTCTTGTTCTAAACTGATCTGTAGCCTAGATATAAATCTTTAAATCATTATGGTCTTTTTTCTATTTACTAGTCACAGTCTGTCCTAATTGTAAATATACTTACTGAAGTACAGTGTTTATGCGCTTTGCGTCAAAAACCCTACTCAATAAATCGATTGAATCAGTTCTTGAGTGAGCTCTACGTTTGGTTTCAACATATCATCAGCAAGACTACGCTTACTTGATAGTAGCTTATCCAGTTTAATCTCAAACGTCTCAAAATCAGTTGCTGCAATAGATGGATAGTACACGTAAACCTCTTTATCTTGCCCAATTCGGTAGGCTCTATCAGTTGCTTGATCTTCCTTAGCTGGGTTCCAACTACGTGTGTAGTGGATCACATGATTCGCTTTTTGGATATTCACACCAAAGCCAACTGCCACCGTAGATAAGATAATCACATTGAAGCCATTCACTTCTTGGAACTTGTCAATAATACCCTGCCGCGTTAATCCTACTCTACTGTTGGTATTTGAATCTCCATTCACTGTAGTAACGTTTAATCCAAATCGCTCAAGGAGAAGGCGTTTTAAAAATACTTGAATAGGTCTGAACTCAGTAAAGATGATAACCTTTTCATCTTTTTGCTTTATGGTCTCTAAAGTGTCTATTAACCACTCAGCTTTAGGTGAATCTTTGATAGTTGCTTGCTCTTGCAACTTTAGAGGGTGAGCGCAAATCATTCGCATACTATGTAATGCGGTTAACATAACACCCTTATGTCCTTGTTCAGACAAACTTCTACAATTATTTGATACTTGTTTATAGAGTGTGCGTTGCAGCGTTGACATTTCAATATTTTTACAATCATTAACTTCGTGTTTTACTGGTAGCTCAGCGACATCATGCTTCATACGTCTTAATACTTGTGGCTCAATCAATTGACGAAGCTCATCTATTATCGCGCTATCTTCATCGTCTTTCTTTTCAATAGGACGACGATACTCTTTGTTAAACTCACTAAGCGAACCCAGTAGATTTTCTTGTATAAAATCAAATAAACACCATAGGTCAACCAGTGAGTTTTCTACAGGCGTACCTGTACAAGCAATCTTAAAATCTGCTTTTTGGGCTTTAGCGGCTTTAGTCACCATTGCAGTGGGCACTTTTATTTTTTGTGCTTCATCACATATCATGACACTCCAATCTACCCTTCCTAAAGAGAACTCAAGGTCTCGCATGGTCTCATAAGTCGTCAGTACAATATCTGCATCACCTAACCAATCCTCTTCAAGCAAATTCGTTATTCCGTAATCATTTCTTAATTGAGAGGATATTAAGTGCTTCGGTATTTTTCGCTGCTTTAAGTCATCGCCATATAAACTTAAGACTTTGCCAAATTTTGCGCTAAAAAACCTATTTATCTCAGATTCCCAGTTTTCGAGTAAAGAAACTGGCGCCACGACTAATGCAGGTTTTTTAAATTCTGCAGTTTCTAAATATTCACCAATAAAACAAAGTAACTGCAATGTTTTCCCTAATCCCATATCATCTGCTAGCAAGCAACCGCTGACTTGGATTGGTGCATACTGATATAGATTTTGTAGCCAGGCGATACCGTATTCTTGATGCTCTTTTAGACTAAATTCTTGGTTTCTAAAACTTGATGGCAATCTGGCCGCAGGTCGATTACTATCATCAAAAGTCAGCGTTTCAGCTCGCTTCTTAGTAAAGTCAGCCTCATCGATATTATTGGCAATCAGTAAGGTGGATTTTTTCTTTTTTTCATCAATATCTGCCTGTTCTTGCTCTACATCTTTTTCAGCTGGACTCTCATCTTTTAACTCACGAAGCTCATCAAGTAAGTTTTTTGCATCTTCTAATGCAATAGATACATTACTATCTGGGTGTAGAACAAAACTTTCCCCTTCTGCCTCTGCATGCTGGATACGCTGCTCAAGCAGTTCAGTGCTGGCATCAGTATTTTCGGAAGTGAATTGGGATAATTTGGCTGATTCATCAATAAGGTTCTGTGGTAACCACTCGGATTCGCCGCTATCTTTTTGAATGGCTTCAGAGCTCAGTTTTTCAGCTTCACCAATACCAATCACTCGATCGCTGTAATTGCTTAAATCTAGTACAGTCCTAGCTTGTAATTCGTCATCATACTGTTGAATTTTTTCTAGATCGCTTTTCAGTGCTTCTATCTGGTTATCTAAGTAGTTGGTTCTATCTATGCTGTAACCTGCCCATAGGAAAACAGGTGATGATCGCTCATAAGTTGCGATAAAATGTTGAGCTTGCTCTAGATTTGAAAGCTCTAACAGAATAGAATCTTGCTCTCGACTCGAGTTCTCATGCAATGTTAATTGAGCCAAACTAAAATGTGATAATTCATCATAAGTTTTATCTATTAGCAAACGGTAGCTATAGATTTCTGCCTCTTCTTTGGACTTCTCAAAACCCTCTGAGGAGATGACCTCGACGGCATCTTCACCTAACTGCGCAAAAGGATTATGTAAAAAGGTTTGTGCACGCTCACCAGCTATCCGACGATTTGGCATCTTCTTAATTTCATTAAGCACATTTTTAACTTGCGGATCGATGATAACGTGTGCCAAGCCACCTTCTGGTAAGCTGATTGTATATTCGTTTTGAACGTCATTATATTTATCAAAAGTTTGTAGCCAATTTGATGGCGAGTCTTTAAAGTCAGGCTGTACCTCTACCACTGACTCAGTACTCACTAAGTTTTTACGGAGATTAAGTTGCAGCTCCTCTGGGGCAAGTACGATGGTTTTACGCAGAAACTCATCTAAGTTCGCTTCACTTTTATTCGCTAAACTGCGTATTTGCGCCCAATACTTTTGGTTTAATGATTTGTTTTTATCCGTGACACGAGAGAATTCTTTGATTTTCTCTAGTAGCTTCCAAGTCGCCTCACTCAACAGATGCTCTTTACCGGCAAGACTAATGATTGCCCCTATACGCTTGACTGAGCCTTTGAATTTAACCTTGTTATTATCACACCAGCCATCCAAAATAATTTGAAAATCTGAATCACTGATACCATTTTCACTACGAATGATCGGGTATAAATCATTTGATAACGGCAGGTTGAGCAGATCAATAACGCCATCATGCTCAGAGTCTTGTTGGATCTGAAAAAGCTCTTCCCATGGTAAGATATAGTTATCATCTGACTGATAGGCAACCTCCTCATCAGCCAAGCTCTCCCAGTAGAAATCTGCATCCGTTTCAGCCACAGATGTATAGCAGTGCTTTAAGCCAATATCATCGTATTGCAGCTGTAAAGGCACGATACTTTCTACTGCATCTTCTGCAGAAGCATGCTCAACGGATTTTTTTCTTTTCCAGAACGCTAGTTTCATATCAGCTCTTTAATAACGTTTTTTGTATTTTGGACTACTGGATTGGCTGGCAAAGACGCCCAGCTCAGCGAGTTTTTCATCAAATTTTGCTTCCCAGTTTCCTGAATGACTTAAAGTCGTTGCTCGACCAGAATCACTTTTAAATATTGAGTGTTGTTTGCTCTTTAATTCATGAACCGTTATGTTTTTCTTACTAAGATTAAAAGGTAAGTCACTATACCCATAGCAAGCATTCCCAGTATCTGAAAAATCAATAATATGGACGTTATCAATTTTTAATAGAAAAGCATTATTACTAGCAGTAGAACCCGTAATATTTTTTAATCTGCCATGATTAAGCTCTCTGAACTTTCTATGCTCAGCATGTCTAGATTGCACGGCTGCTGGGCCTAAAAATATCTGAGAAAACGAGATTTTATCAATAAATTTAATCCAATAATCAAAGCGGTCGACATCAGCTGTTTGGCTGAATAATTTGAAGAAAGCTTCTAAGTCAGCTCGGACAAACCACTGAATCACCATTTTTTTAGTGTCTGAACTGACATTCCGCCAGCCTGCTGATGAGTCGTATTGCGGATTATCCCATTGCGTCAAACAGACGTGCTTTAAAGCTTCGTGTACGACTGCGCGCTTTGAAGTAGCAGCATAGCGCTCAAGTAAAGCTGTTAAAATAGCGGTGGTATAGATTGGATTTCTTTCCAATAGCAGTAAAAAACGTGGAATCACTTTAAAGTAATCCTCTTCTTTCATGGTCTTAACAGACTTGATAGACGAGTTGACCAAACTGTCCCAAAACCAGCTGTTTGGTGCAATGCTCAAGCTTTCTAACTGATTATTAACTCTGCTGTCATCGCTATTCTGTAAAAAATCACGAATAAACTGTTTTGAAGGATCTAGTGAGAGCACTTCAGGATGATCCGTTAACGTGGTAAGCCATTTTTTAGGCTTAAGCGTGGCCTGAAACAACGTAGAGCGATTGCTATTTAAGATATTTCTAAGCTGGATCCAGTTATTAGGCCGTTTGTTTATCTCATCTTGCTCTACTGCAAAATAACCATACAGCAGCGGAAAATAGACAGGCTTTAGTGACTCAGGATCCATTTTGCTAAACTGCTCAATAAGCTGGCCACCTATAAAGGTGAAAAGTATCTTATCCTCATAATTTAAAAGCTTTTTACTGAGTGACCAAGCTAGGTTCTTCCAGTCACGTTTTGTCAAATAGTCTTTGCCATGCTCTTCTAACTTTAAAATCGAGTTGGCAATCTTTTCTTCGATAGGCTGCGCATTTTCCATATCATCAAATTTACGTTCAATGAGCGCTAATGTCTTCATTAATTTGGTCGGTTTGGCAAATTTATTATGTACTTGGTCGGCTTCAGAAAAATTATCGACACTCTGATTCAGCCTCTGTTTTAATATAGCGATACTCATCACATTCACCTTGCCAGCTGACAGGTTTCAATAGGAGCAGAAACAAAAATCGGCTGCGCCTCAGCACTGTCTTTTTCTTTTAAACCATAAAACTGCATCCGCAGCTCTACACGGCGCGAGGCTTCTTTACTGTCTTTTGCAGCATTAAATGACACACCGCCCGCTAGAAACAGCTGTTTGATTTGATTTTTTTGCGTGTCAGTTAAATCTAAATCTTGATTAAATGTGGGATCCAATAAGCTACACATCACCCACTCCGAACGACGCAAGCTTAAATTGAGGTTATATAAATACGATCCATCTGTATCTGTAAAACCTTCAATCACGATCTGCTTAAACCATTTTTTACCATTCTCACTATTAGCAGCTTCTAAGACAACAGGCACCAAAGCACTTAGCACTCTTATGCCCTCTGCATTCAATCGGTAGTCGTTGTACCCAAACCGACCCGCTTCACCAAAATTTATACGGTTCTCTTTACAGTCTACGGTGATCAACTGATTTTTTAAAATAGGGTCATCTTTAATATTAGTACAGATATCTAAAATCTCTGAACTGCGTTCTTTCTCTGCTTGTGTGGCTTCATTAATTTTTTTAGTGACGACCATTAATGATACTGCCATCACTACCAAAAACAGCGTCATTAGCGCTGTCATCAAATCAGCAAATGAAATCCAAAAAGGTTTTTCACCCTCATCTTTTGAACGATGCTTCTTCGCGTACCTATTACCAATCATTAGCGATACACTCCCGAATTAGCGTTTGGTTTTTTGCGTAAGATCTTCAAGGTTTTCTACTACATCACCTAGACCTTCAACACCAGTTGCCAGACGTTTGACAGCTTGGTCAAGTGTATTATCAAAAGACACTAATGAATGATTTAGACTGCTTTCAACGGAGGTACCAAAACTATCAAAGCTCTTCACCAGAACATCACTCACTTCTGATAGATACTCTTGCATTTCCATCTTCACTTTGTCTAAAGCTGTGGTCATATTCTGCATATCATTAAGCATTTTACTACTCATGCCAGCTTCAGATTTTGACTGCTGAATAAGATTCTCTAGTGTTTCAATGGCAATATTAACGCTGTTTTGAGAGTTCTTATAATCTCTTATCAACTCAATGAGGTTACTACTTGCACTGGTCATGTTGGTTGAAGTGGTATTCACTTCTGCAATAAGCTCTGAGGTTTTACCAGTCACTGTGACTAGTGAGCTACCAGCCGTCGTAAACTGCTCAGAGGCTAAGCGCATCTTTTCTGCGCCAGTATTCATACCCGCAATACTGTCGGTAGTCACTTGAGAGAGTTTTTGGATATTTTCTTTATGACTCTGAACGGCATTTTGACTATGGACGATCAACTCTTTAATTTCACTGCCTAAGTTATCAATCAATACAGATGACTGCTCATGCAATTTTTGTTGATTGTCTAATATTTGGCGATCCTGATCGATACGTTGCTCTGCCACATTTGATAGCAGGCCTGACATTGAAGTACCTAAACCCGACACCATTTCCGACACTTTACTATTCAGCTGCTCAACAGCATGCAGCCCTTGATCGCCAATCTTGGCCGAACCTGCGGATAGATTTTCTACCATTTCAGTCATTTGGGTAGACATCTCATTTTGCTTTTGATGAATATCATCCATCATTTTTGCCATTTGGGTCTCTAACGTTTTGGTCGACACTTCACTATTAGTTTGCATATCTGTAATTAACTGAGAAAACCCTGACTGCATCTCACGCATGGCCGTGACAGATTGAGCCATCATCTCGCTCATACCTGTCATTTGACCACCAAACGTCGTTTCTAGCTTACTCATGAAAGCGGCTAGCACATCAGTCATAAGGTCTTGTACAGCTGAGCCTTGGTCACCGCTCACTTGCTGCACGCTCGAGGCAATTTTTTCTAAAGGATCTTGAAGGCTATCTTTAATCGAATCGCCAATCTGTGTTGCCATCGACTGGCTTGTTTGAGCATAAGAGTCACTTAACTGAGCAGCGAAGGCCGTCTGATTTCTTTTATTTTCTTCAACTAGGTTAGTCATCATGGCTTTTAAGTCATTAACCAGACTATCTTTGAGCTGCCTAGCATTGACTTCATTGGCTTGCGATGATTTGAGTAATTTAGCCAGATACTCCTCACCACTTTCGTCAGCAGTAAAAGCATTATCAATAGCGGTATTTAAGCGTTGTAATTGCTCATAACATTTTCTTAACCAAGACTTTTCAAGAAACGTAATGATCATAGCTGCGAGAATAGCCAAGCCAGAAGCCATAAAGGCTTCGCCGACACCTGTTAGCAATAACGCTAAACTGTCTTGAACCTTATCAGGATTACCCGCAGGGTCGAACGCTAATAATCCAATCAACAGACCAGCAAATGTCACGATAATACCGACACCGGTAATCATACCGGGTAAATGTTTATAAAAATCTACTTTTAAGGGCGTATCGATGATGATTGATTCAGTAAAAAATACTTCACTTGGCACGGTTGCACGCGAATGAACGACAATATCTTCTCCATCCACTACTCCATGAATATCATGAAAGGTTTTTTTATAATTTAACCAAGCCTGCTTTAAGTATAGGGTATCTTCAAAACTTGCATCCAATGAGTCTTTGTCAACATTAGGTTGCTCGTTCAGCTTTTCTAAATCGCTAGCTAATTTTGATAGTTTATTCTTTAGTACATGAGCAGGCACCCAATAATTTAAGATAAATCGAATCGCAATAAATATCAAAAAGATAGAAACCAGTATAGGAAAAATATAAAACTCTTGCACAAATTGAGCTGTTTTGAACCAATCCATCAATACCACCTATCCCATCAAATAAAAGATTGAAAGCTTTGTTATTTAACTTATCAATCCTAAATATTACTAAATTAATGTCAGCTTAAATTCATGAGGCACAGGTACGTCAATAAATATGTCTGACGGCATTACATACCCTTAATTACAAGCTGTAACTTGAAAGAGAGAATATTAACATAAATCAATTATTGTTTATAAAATTTAATCAAACTGAAGGTGACAAACAAATGGTTGGGAAGTTGTTGATAGCTGATATTGAGTAAATTATAGACAATTAACGGTTATATTGGATGTGGCTTCAAAGACGACAATTCAGTATATGAATAAGAAAAAATGTGAAAGTATTCCAGTAGGGTTACCAACTTTAGAAGAACAACAAAAAATCGGCACCATATTAACCAATGTCGATAAAGAAATCGATTTGCTTGAGCAGCAATTGACTGATTTTCAGCAAGAGAAAAAGGCGCTGATGCAGGTATTGTTGACGGGTAAGAAGCGGGTGGTGATTGATAGAGAGGGTTAACTTTTGCAAATAATGTCGCCCAGCTACTCGGTATCTTGTTGCTAAATTATTAATGTAAAATATACTCTAGTAAAATATGTTAGTTATTGTTAATATGTTTTTTTAAACATAATTTGAGTAATACGACATGTCTTTTTTAAAAAATCTAGGGAAGGGTTTAGGAGAGGGCGCGGGTTTTGTGCTTGGCGGTAGTGTCAAAGCCGCAGGAAAGTTCGTAAAAAATGAATTCATTCAAGAAATTGGAGAGGCCGTTGATGGATCAATGAAAAACACAGGAAATATTCTTGGCAATGTAGCTGATGGCATAGCTGAGGTAGGTATCGGCGCTTTCGACAGCGATAGTGCTCGACGTGATAAAGGTTTTTCGGAATTAGGAAAAACAACGAAAAACGTGGGTGATCAACTACTAATGGCGGCTGGCCAAATTTTAGGAGATACCATTGATACCGCAGATGGTTTGCTTGAGCGTGACTGGGACAAAGTAAAAACATCAGGCAGAAGCTTAGCAAAAGTTGTGGCTGTGTCAACAATTGCCATTGGCATAGTAGATGCGGTAGATGGCATTGACACTTCTGGAACAGAGAGCTTAGTAGCAGCGGATAGCTCTATGACTGCTGACAGTACCCAAGTTGAAAACTATAACGTACACGACGTTTCACCTCATGAAAGGGTCTTGCCAAATGGGAATGTTATTTGGGTAGATGGCGATGGTGACACTAGCGTGAACAGGGATACAGGCTGGACTCAGACAAATCCAAATTATCGTGCTTGATAGGATGTTTTTTATCTATTAGCTCGTTTATTTGACGTTCAGACTAAAGAAAAGGTTTTTTATGGGTATCTTGATTATGTTAGCTATCACTGGATCGGGCATAGTAGTGCTATTTGCTATCGGTGGATTAATCTTAAATATAATCGCAAATCTCTTTAGATAAGCATTTTTTACAGATAGCAAAAGTGCTTCTGAAGATAGGCTCATCAGCTCGCACATAAAGCATACCTAATATAACCGCCAAGCTTAGCGCCCTTTGGGTAACGCGCAACCTTGGCGGTTTTTTTGTTGTCTTTTTTATAGCACTCTGCGTTACAATTACTAAAACCAAACAAACGCTATGTATAAAGTAGGCAGATATGAGTAATCCAAGTTCTAATGTAAGCCCCAACTTTCAAGAAAAATTCAGCTCAGAAATACCTACCTCAACTTTACTGACTACGCTTATTTATCAGTTTATTACCCAGCAAATGTTTATATAAAAGCAACGAATTAAGGTCAATTGATGTATATTATTCAGTTAAAAAAATTAATAGAACATATCAAGAGCTTACCCACTCCAGAAATACCTGAACAGACGATATTCAGCATTGGTGGCCGTGGTTACTACGAAAACCCAACCTCTGATGTGCTAGCCTTTTTCTGTGACAGTGAAGGTACGCATGGCTTAGGTAACCTGATGATGGAGGCTCTATTTGATGCTCTAACTGTTGCCAATCCAAAGTCAGCCAATTTTGACTTTGGCGATTTCTTTGTCACCACTGAGCCTGGGCGTGAAGTAACCACCAAAAGTAATAAAAGGATTGACTTACTGTTAGAGGGTAATGACTGGGTGATGGTGATTGAAAATAAAATCTATCACCATCAAGTAAATCCATTTAAAACTTATCAAAAACATATAGAGTCCAATGATGAGTTCAAATATAAACAGCATATCTATGTTGTACTATCGCCTAATGGTAAAGCGCCTAATAATTGGCTTTCTTTAAGCTACCCTATATTTCTTGATAGCATTAGAGAAAAGTTAGCACGTGCCTTTATTACTCAGCCACTTAATAAATGGTTGGTCTTGCTTCGTGAATTTATATTACATTTGGAAGGTATTATGTCTGATTCAACCATGCCTCATGAGACTGTATCATACGTCTTGGAAAATCTAGCTGAAATAAAACAAGCAGAGGATATTAAACAAAAGGTCATTGAGGCTTATCAGAAAGAACTATTAGAAAAACTACAAGGGGCTTTCCCAAATGAAAAGGTGCGCACCAAGCTTCATCATTGGCATGGTTATCCTGCCCTTCGTTTCTCATTCGAATCTTGGGAAACCAAGACAGATGCTGTTCTATTCCTTGATGGGCGTAAAAATAATAAATTTTGTATAAATTACTATGCATTTAATATCAACACACCAGAGCAACGTGAAATAGCAGACTCCTATTTAAAACAGGAGAACTGTAGCTCGACTTGGAGTGAGGGTTCAGGCAAAGTTAAATGCTATAAATCACCTTATGAGTCTTTTGACAAAGATACTGCACATGAGTTTCTCATTGAAAAACTAAGTTTGCTTGATGAGTTTGAAACGAAAGTACGTAGCCAATGGTAGTTTCGGATTGTCGTAGTGAACATTAGCAGTGATGTACAGTGCGCTGTGCATCAATTTAAGGATATCTATAAGAAGCTCTAAGCCAACAATATAAAAACGGCCGATAAAAGGAATTACAATGACATCAGTGCAAGCACGCTGTGACCTTGATAGGTTTAAGGCCCTTATAGATAAGTTTAGAGCACTAGACTTCACGGATGAGGAGTTAAATATATTTGATGTTGGCACACGAGGGCATTTTGAAAACCCAACAACTGAGCTACTTAGCTTCTTTTTAGATTCAGCCAACCACCACGGTTTGGGTAACAGTTTCTTTAGAGGTCTAGAATCTGCTATCGCTACAAAGAACGTACTATCCAACTTAGGTACTCTTGAGAGTGTAGAAACAGAAGTATCTACGCAAACTGGCAAGCGTATTGACTTATTCATAGAGACCGACACAGTAGTCATCGTGATCGAATGTAAAATTCACCATCATCAAAATAACCCTTTTGATGAATACACAGCCTTTGGTAATAAACGTATCAATAATGGCGCTGAAGGCTCAACTTCAAAGACACTCGTTAAACTGGTGCTCTGCCTTAATGGTAATATCAGTGTAGATCT
Organism: Psychrobacter sp. NG27; assembly: GCF_016106655.1. Lineage (NCBI taxonomy): Bacteria > Pseudomonadati > Pseudomonadota > Gammaproteobacteria > Moraxellales > Moraxellaceae > Psychrobacter > Psychrobacter sp. NG27. The sequence goes on along the minus strand of NZ_JADGIN010000003.1, from coordinate 42,675 downwards.
GACAGCAGATGGCTGGCATGGCATCTCATATAATGAACTGGTTGAACATATTGAAAAACGTTTATCAAAAACTATGTTTGACAACCCTTATAACAAATGGACTTTGTTTGCCAGAGAGTTCCTATTACATTTAAAAGGCTTAAACACAATGACTGATATCAATACAAATGAGATTTCTTTTTTAACTGAAAACTTAAATGAATTTGCTCAATTAAATGATTATATCTACAACAATCTAATGCCTAAGATTGGAGCAAGAATTTCATCAGACTTCAATACTAGTGGCCTACAAAACTTTGAATGTAAAGTAAAACACGCTAAGTGGTATTACTATGAGCCTGTCATTAAATTCTCTAATCTTAATTGGACAACAGGCTCTGATATCGTTCTATGGATGAAGGCTAGCGATAATGATATATCGCATAAGATTAATTTGCATATTGCCAAGCAGTCTGATGAGCTGGTAGAAGAGTTCAAAACTATCATTGGTGATTCATGGTTGAGCTTGCCTAATGAAACCTGGTATGAAGTGAACAATACTTATTGGGGTATATCTTGGTCATTTAAAACTTTTGATTTAGATAATCTGTCAGCCAAAATGGTTGAATTAATGGATCACCTAAACAACCTAGAGTTAAATCATCGTCCAATATTGGTTAAATAAATATATTAGTTGTATCTACTTTAAGCATCGACTACGTGATATGGCATGAGCCGTGTCATATTGCTGAATACAACTATAGTGAATGATCCTGGCGCTTGCTCACTCAGATCATGCCACATTAGAAAAAAATTAAGACTCAACTTGATAGCATGGCTAAGTTTTATTTGAAAAAATAGCAGCTATCAGGAAGATAGCTGCGATAGTTAAACAACCTAATCCAACAGGATACATCTTTAATAAATAATATCAATTTTCACCATACATCATTAAATGCTAACGGAACTATCAATGGAAATAATAACTGTCAAAGAAGGTGACTATGTATCTCCAGCCTTTGTTACCAAAGATGAATGGAAACAAATACTTTCTAATAAAAATATAATGAAGCGTAGCTATCTAGATGCCTTAATAGCCTTTTATTTAGAACCTGGTCATAAGTCTACCTGCAAAGCTCTTGGCGATAAGTACGATCTCCACCACAATGCTTTTAATAGTGCTATCACTCAGTTCGGCAGACGGGTTCAAAAAGAACTGGATAGATTTCAAATTGTCAGTAATGACGGTAGTCGAATTTATTGGCGTATTGCTATGACAGGTCGATATGATTCTAACAAGCTATTTGAGTGGACAATGCGAGATGAGCTGATAGAGGCAATAGAAGACTTAGACTTTGTGAGTGCCAATTATAAAAGTATGGAAATAGTGTCAAATCAAAACCAGCAGAAACAGTTTACATGGATACCCGCCTTTGCAACTCTTGCAAAATGGTTACTAGAATATAAAGATCAGCAGGAAGACCTGGTTGATATATTAGATGATATTGGAGTTGAGAATGGCCTTAACGATCAAATTAAAAAGGGTGTGCCAGAAAAGGTAAAAGTAATGGATCCTTTTACTTTTATCTCCTTACTAATGAAGTATCAAAACCTGCAGAATAGAATTAATATTTTTAATAGGTTGATTGCAAAAATAGAGCTAAATGTACAAGCGATTAAAGATCTTGATGGCGTCCCTACAGCACAGGCGCAGGGTGCCTGGTTGTTCCCATATGGATTTGAACGTGATCCAGATACTATACCTTTATTATGGGAGCTTTTCGAACAGGTTCTAAAATCTGAAATAACATCCGAGACATTTAACTCTGCGCTAAAAATTAAATATACAGGTTTTACTAAACTCACCCAAAATATATTTTACTTTAATCCATCGCGCTACCTCCCAATAGATAAACAAACTCGAGATTGGCTAGCAGAAAATAATATTGATACTCCAAAAGAGAGTTGGGAAGATTATATAAAAACGTTAGAAAGAGTAGCTAAGAATAGTAGTAAGCCCTTCTATCAAATTTCATATGAAGCATGGTTATCAAATCAAAAAGGTAATGATAGTCTTAAAATAGTGTCGTCTAAAGCTAGCGAGTACACAATAAAGGATGAGCCTGTATCGCAGCCATTAAACCGTATTTTATACGGCCCTCCTGGTACAGGTAAAACCTATAAGACAACAGAGCTTGCTGTAGAGTGTGTTGATCCTGCTTGGTATGCGTCATGGCATTCTTATGACCTCCCAGATGATGAAAAGCGTATCCTGCTGAAGCAGAAGTATGATGAGCTAACTAGCAAAGGGCGCATTGCATTTACAACCTTTCATCAAAGCTTTGCCTATGAAGACTTTATTGAGGGCATTAGACCTACCATTAATAAAGGGCCTGACAACCAATCTATAATCAGCTATGACGTTATACCAGGTATTTTTAAAAGCATATGTAATCTAGCCGATACCAACGCGAAAGAAAGAACTGGATCAACGCAGTCAGTTAATATTGATGGTAAGAAAATTTGGAAGTTGTCCCTTGGTAATACACTAGAAGATGAGGGTGAAGATATTTTCAATGAGTGTATTGAGAATAACTATATCCTTCTAGGCTGGGGCGAAGACATTAACTTTACGGGTTGCGAGAATAGAAAGCAGGTCGTTTCAAAGTTTGAGTCTACCCGTAACATCTCTCTTTCGGATGACCCTTACAATTATCTAGCAACTGCCGTTAATAGCTTTAAGAACGTCATTAAAACTGGCGACCTAGTAATTATCTCTGATGGCAACCATAAATTTCGTGCAATAGCAGAAGTAACAGGAAACTATGAATTTTTAAAAGTAGCTGATCGTATTGGTTTCCAGCAGTCGAGAAAGGTTAAATGGCTACGAGTGTATGAAACAAGCCTTCCTAAAGAAAAGCTATTCGAGAAATCCCTGTCACAAATGACTTTGTACAACCTTAAAGATAGTACGATTAACCGAGATAAGCTTAAAGAGCTACTTGCATCTGAGCAAACCGTTAGTCCTTCAAATAAGCCCCACTTACTGATTATCGATGAGATAAATAGAGGTAATGTTTCGCGTATATTTGGTGAGCTGATTACATTGCTAGAAGCTGATAAACGCAAAGATGGAAGCGATGCCCGCGAAGTTACGTTGCCCTACTCCAAAGAGAAGTTCTCAGTACCCCCAAACCTATACGTACTTGGTACGATGAACACTGCAGATAAGTCGTTGGCGCAAATTGACTTCGCGCTGCGTCGTAGGTTTGAATTCATTGAGTTGCTACCAGAACCTAAGCGCTTGGAGAAAGTAAGAGTTTATAACGTTTCAGTATCTGAACTACTTGAAGTGATAAATCAACGTATCGAAGTATTATTAGATCGAGAGCACACTATAGGTCATGCTTACTTCTGGTCACTGATGGACCTACAATCAGATGAAGAAAGAGAAGAAGAGCTTGCCAATATATTTGAGAACCGTATTATTCCTTTACTACAGGAGTATTTCTTCTCAGATTGGGAGCGTATTGGCTGGGTGCTTAACGACCCTGCAAAAGACAGTAATGATAAATTCATTCAAGTTGATAACTTAACACCCGATGTTAAATCGCTGTTTCATGATAGTGTGACCGACCAAATTATGGATAGACGTTATCGTATCAATAATGAGGCTTTCAATCTTGCCAAAGCATATGCAGGAATTGTCCCTTCTAATCTACAGGCTGAGTAATGCTAAAACATATTCAGGTCAGGGAATACGCTAGGCTCACTACTGACACCTCGGTTAGTTCTACCCTAGATGTAGCGGTCATAAAACCCGATACTTTTAACTGGCTGGTGAGCTTAAGCGAACAGCCAAATTCTGGTAGATTTATTAGTTTTGAAAAACCTGACTGCCTGAGGCTGCACTCTTACGTAGGGTATCTACAAAGTCCTGCTGGTGAAGGTGTAGAAGTCTTACCTAAGATAAGTAATTCAGAGTATGACCCACAAAACGGCAGAGCTGTGTTGTGTAAGATGCTGTGCTCAGCGCTACACCTTCCCTACAAGGAAGCTCATGCAGCTCAGCTCACCCGCATGAACATACCTATACATGAGTGGATTTATCATCAATTCTTAACTCAATTAAACAAGTTGGTTGCTTCAGGCTTGCGGTTTGACTATCTAAGAGTAGAAGAAGAAAGTCGATTCATACGTGGTCAGTTAAACGTTACTGCTCAGCAGCGTCAACCTGCTGAGCGTGCCCACCTTTTTCATATAAGACATGATATATATCATCCTAACCGCTTAGAAAATCGCCTTATAAAATCTGCATTAGATTACATCCAAGATAGTTGTCATAGCCCCGAGAATTGGCGTCTAGCGAATGAGCTATCACATATATTAGACCCTGTTCAAAGCCTTACCAATCCCTTGAATCTAATGCCTAGATGGTCCAATAGCAAAACATTGGATAACTATAGGGATATAAAACCCTGGTGTGAAATAATTCTGGAAAAAATGAACCCTCACTTCCAAAAAGGCTTACATAGAGGTATCTCTCTACTGTTTCCAATGGAACGTTTATTCGAAGAACACGTTGCTGCTTGTCTGAAAAAAATGGTTACGTCTCCATGGCAGCTTAAAACTCAAGCCTCTAGTAAGCACATGATTGAAGCAAGAGACAAGCTGTCTGATACAGATAAAAACCGCTTCTATTTAAAACCAGACTTACTGATTGATCATCGTGGTGAGCACCGCTACGTGATGGACACAAAATGGAAATCAATTAATAGCTCTAATAGTCAAAAAAACTTTGATCTGAGCCAAAGTGATATTTATCAAATGTTTGCCTACGGCCATAAGTATCTATCTGGTAATGGTGATTTGGTGCTTATTTATCCTAAGCATGAGAAGTTTACCTTACCCATGCCTTACTTTAAGCTAGATAGTGATTTACGACTTTGGGTGATTCCATTTTGTGTGGAGTCTGATAAGTTGATTAGTGGAGAATGGATGAATCATTTTTTGACACTAACTTTATCTTAATTCTTTCAATAAAAGTATTGTTAGTACATTTAAAATAATCGGTAATGCTCTGCAGGTATGCTAGCGACAAAAGTAAATAAAAACCTAGGCTAAGCTCTCTAATTCTAAAAAGACCTCAATATTTTTTCAAAACCTAATCGACATGCTTTCTGATGCATCACCAAATTGTCTACTTGATGAAAAGCTAATCCACTATAAGTCTAGGCTAAACCAGGATTTTAGTGGAGTGTACATCCGCTATAGAACAACAGTTGATACATACTAGGCTTGATCGAAAAAATAAGACAGCTTGAGTTTTTTAATCCTTCTGAGAGCTTCCTAAATGCAATGCAAGTTTATTCTTCCTCAGCATACATTGCCCTTAATCGAAAAGAGTTAGGCTCATCGCCCATACTTGTGCAGTAGTACGTATATAAGTCATCGGCCATAATACTCTTTTCAATAAAATCTATTATATAAGCAGTATTATCTAATGAAGGACTTTCGCTACTCTCTATACCTAACAATAGCCCTTTTATATTAGGATTTTTAGGGAGCTGACTAACGATCTCATTAGCTGCTTTTTTTGCCATATCTGTTTCAAATCCATCTGTTATATGAGTTTGAATAAATTTATATGATTTTTCTCTTTCGAATAAGCTTTTAATATCGATAACATCTATACCTATTAAGCCACGTGGACTGATATTCAATAACTTAACTACTTGATTTACGTCTTCAGTCTGACACCTAACAATGCCCTCTATAATATCTAAGCGATCAAAATCCATATCATCTATTTGCAATCCCACTAAGAACCGAGCCTCTGACTTCTCTTTTAGCTCTAGTAGCGCCTGCTCATCCCAATCCTCGCTGATAATAAAACAACCAATAGCAGACTTAGGGTAACGATCCATAATTCGTTGGTAGAGGAATGCATTAGGTGTGTTATCTATATACGATTCGTCCATATGGTATTTCATCGCTATACTCACTGAGAATTAATGACTTTTGATGTAGTTAGAAGTATCAAACTTTAGCACTAGTTAAATCTCATTCGGTTTTATTCACTTATACTGCTGGTCATTGATTTGCTTTAGCATCTTGATAGTGTTTATATCGTGACTGCCAGCGAAGAACTGGTATAAAAGCTTCTCAAATAAACACTTGTTACCAGCGGCAAAAGCAAATAACGTTAGCGAAGATTGCAGCTTCAGATTGTCCGGTGAACCAAAGATATCTAAAGCATTTTTGTCAGGATGTAACAGCAGTAATTCAGCGTACTCTATTAACCGTGCTCCAAGCACCTCATGCTGTAAATACGCTTTCGCTTGCTCCAAACTATCTATTGCAAATCGTCGAGCCATTCTACTGTGCCCTAACCCTTTCACCTGTGGAAAGATAAACCACATCCAATGCGTACGCTTATGACCTTGGGTTAGCTCTTCAATCACTTTTGAATAAATAGTATCTTGAGCTTGGATAAAATCATCAAACAAATCTTTATCCATTGTTGTCATTTTTCACACTCCTTGCGATTTAATTAATGAGCGTTTGCCTATCTGCCACGCTAGCCTGCTACATATATCGCTCCCATCCAGCAATGGTCAGGTCTATCAATCACCCTATTGCCGTAAAACACTTCTGAATTATCAGAAATCCGACTTTCAACAGCAGTTGTGACACTAAAAAACTCATCAAGAGATAGCTTATGATCGCTTTCAATACCAAGCATCATATACTGGGTGCTAAGCCCTTCAGGAATTTGATTGAGCAGATGATTAACGGTACTCTTTATTTGTTCTGAACCTGCTATGTCCGTTGCCCTAACCTGTATAAAATTGGCAGGCTTTTCAGCCCCGCAAGATTTTTTGATATCATTAACATCTATACCAACCTTATTACGATCAGATAATACTGATTCAAACACGGTCTTTACCTGCCCGACTTCATCAGCTTTGCAAATAATGATCCCGTCTATAATCTCGAACCTATCAATTTGCTTATCTGTGGTTTGTAGCGCAAACAATGTGCAACCGACTTGTTGTTTTAACGCTAGCAGTGACTGCTCATTCCAGCCATCTTCGATAACAATAAACCCAACCTCAGACAAGAGGTAGCTATCTGATTGTGGCCTATATAAAGTAGATAAAGGTATGGGCTCTATTTGAAGCTCATTATTACGTTCTTCGTTGATATCGTTTTTTATAGTCTGTTTATTTTTAAAAATACTATCTACTGTCATACTCGGCTCCTCTTTAAAGTGAAATCATTAATTACGGTTATAAAGCTGCATCCCACTTTCTAGGCGCTCAAGAATAACTGTCTTTAGCTCTAATGGTTCAATGACGACGGATAATTGCGACATACTTACCAGCCAATCTTGCAGACGAGTAGTATGAGCAACCGTAGCGCTGACTTTATTCCAATTGTCATCAATAATAGTAATTTGCTGATCTATCGATAATGGACGCTCATAAAGATGCTGACAGGCATATTTCTGTACTTTTAAAACCAAGTTGGTTTCAATATTTTTACCAAACTCTAGCTTGCTCAGCTTCTGTAAGTTATCTAATATAAAGACGTCGCGACCTACCCATTCAGGTATTAACTTATTTATGACGCTAGCTTGGGTAATACGGTTAACTGCAAAATTGCGATGCGCTTTTAACAACTCCTTATCATCGATATGATCGTTTACTGGATAAAAGCCTGTCAGATACATCATGTTATCGATAAATACCAAACCGCACGTGATAGATCAAACCTATATATTTATCATAAAGGTTAGTATATCTGACTACATATAATTTTATTTTCTAGGTTCGATTATAAAATCACTTAAATAGCATGAGAGTAATACAGAGTTGCTTTCTATAAATAAAAAGGCGATGAACGTTTCGCTCATCACCTTCTATACATTATTTGAGGACAATAAGTTTTAATACTCTCTCATCATATCTTTTTGAGCTTTATCGTATTTAAAGCAAAAAGGTTGATCTACATAGCTGTCAGACATTCTATAAGCATAGATATCACCAGAAAAACAAAAGCGGTTAGATTTGATACTAAAATCAAAATCAATCGTATCACCTTTCTTGTTAACAATTATTGGCTTACCATTTGATCCAGTTGCCGCTGATAATGAATAACCAAAAGGCACTACTGTCTTCTTAGCAGGATCTATCACAACCAAACGATAGGGCTTTTTGTTGACGTACCCTGTGATATTGGTGTCAAAGATATAGATAATCTGATTACCATTGAAGTTAGGCTTACGTTCTTTCATAACGGTTGCATAGCTTTTCAAACGACTGTCTGTGCAAAATTTCTCGTCCTCATAATCAAAATCACACTCAACCACTGTGACACCATATTTCGTTTTAGGTGCTGCATTAGCCGTAGAGGATAGACCTAAGATAATTATCGATGCTGCTAATAGTAGGCTTGTCTTTTTGAACATGAGATTTTTCCTATAAATTTAAATAGATTGAGTACTGTTATTTTTCTATGTGGCTCACTTTTAGATCTCAGTAAATATGCATCTTTGATGATATATTTTAGAAGTTACTGATCGTTTTGCGGATAGCGTTCTTGATCTATCTCACTCCAATCTGTATAGGTTTTTTTGGAGAGCACTTTACCTTGGTGGTCTAGCGTATAGCGCGTGATACTGTCATAGCCCTCATCATAAGCATTAGCACCTTTGGTATTTAGGTTATAAACATCGAGCTTTCCATTTTCATAGCGGCCGCCATCGACATCTACCGCATCCCCCATTGGCTCTATATAAGCCATGTCATATTTTGGTGAAACAATGACCTTACCTGTTTTATCGATGACGCCCCATTTACCACTTCTATAATCTCCAATCTTGACAGCAGACAATCCTTCTGAAAACTCCATTGCCTCATCCCATTTGGCTGCTATCACGGTTTTGCCAGTGGTATCCACAAAGCCTGTTTTGCTATCTTCATCACCCAATGTAGACGTGTTATATCTGGCCAACCCTTCTGAATAGTCATCTAGCCAATTAAATTTAAATGGCACGACTGTTTTACCTGTTTTATCAATTGCTCCAAATTTATCGTCCTTACTGACCACTGCCAGCCCATCATTGAAATCACCAGCACTCTGATATAAGTAAGGTATGGTCATTTTCCCTGACTTATTCATATAGCCATATTTACCGTCTTTATATGCGGCTACCATACCTTCTTGGAAATCTCGAAAATCAATGTAATATCCACCAGTCATCGGTGCTTGATGCTCAACAGGTATGACTAATTTGCCCGTTTCGTTAATATAGCCTTGCCAGTACAGATAGTCTTCGTAGTCCTCACCGCCGTCATAGCCTTTGACCATACCCATTTTCATGATTGCGACACGAGCCATGCCTTCAGAGAAGCCACCGCAGCTATAATATTTTGCAGGTACGATGACTTTTTCTCCGGCATCTTTGTAGCCACACTGAGGTTGCTCCGTATTCTCCAACTCAAAGGCTTGTAAGCCAGCGGTTGCACTACCTGCGCCAAATGCTGCACATAGACCCAATATCATTGCCACTTTTCTATTGTTTTTTTTCATTTCAATCTCGTCGTAAGGTATAAACGCTATTTATAATCCACAAATACATCTCTAAAAAATAGCCAATAGATATCGCTAAATTTAATAAACAATAGTAGTCAACTTTATTTTAATAATCAATATATATGTTATCCGATGCAGTAATTTTAAATAGTCTTGAAGAATCTATAAGCATAAAAAAGGACACAACATCATCGTTATGTCCTTTTTTGTGCTTATAAATCTTTAAGTGTTAAATGATCGCAGGTATTGATAACACAGCAACGTAATAACCCATGAACTGACAGCCTGTGTTAAACGAGAAGTGCTTTGATAAGAGACCACCCAATAGACCCAATCCTAGTACGGTAAACACTCCTACTAATCCGCCTTCCCATATACTAATGACTAAAATTAATCCAATAAAGGTTGCAATAATAGCTTCATGACTTATTTTTTTCACTACGAATAAAGCTGCATTTCTAGCGTAGTTCATTGAAAAAGGATAAGCAATAATAGCGGCAAGTATCACAGACAAGAGCCCGTAAAAAAGGAAATCCATCGGGCTCAGTAGATGATGCAGGTTATTACCCGCTACTTCAGCTGTCTCCACATTAAAAACAGGCGGTGCATTAAATAAAGGAGCAGCAGGGCCAGCAGCAACTGGACTGAGTGGTAGACCAAAAGCGATTAGTGGAATCAGTGCTTCAGCAATATAAGTCGACTCAGTAACACCATTTTTAGAAGATAATACCGTCGTCAATCTATGATACGTATTTTTGATACGTGAACCCACAAACTCTCCCAATATCACAGTCATAGCCACAGGACTAAATACGAAAGTAGCACTAGATATTAAGGAAGTTATAACCGTAAACTTAATCTGTGTCTTATTCAGAATTTTAAATGGATTGGGAAAATAACCCTGCCACAACTTTAAATCTGGTGCGACTTGAACCTCATTCTTTTTTTCTCTAAATTGAGCTTTTCTACCTGCAGGACCCATAACTGTAAACAAGTCTGCTATTAGAGGACCAATGGCAATAGCTAAAAAATATGTCACACCTAGACTAGTATCGTGTTGTGCTGTAAATGCTTTTAAAGCTAAGATGAACGTCACAAAGGGAATGAGTAAAAGTACAGAGGCCCACTTACCTTTTGAGAAATATGCAATGGATATAGCGGCTATTAGAAATATCCATGGTGCAAACTTGGTAATAATATCGCCAAAAGGCGCTAAAATCAGGGCAAAACCAACTGCAGCAACGACCGCAATAAAAGCCGATATGATTGAGCTAGAGATCATCTTTTTGAGGGCGATGTGTGGTATGCCCAATTTCCTTAAGAGATCTGCCTCCTCTAGCATAGGAGTCGCCATCGTATCACCCGGTATACCTAGAAGCGCCGTTGGTATGGCATGAGTCATGTGTTTAGAAACTGCCCCCGCCATCCAAAATGTGAAAACCGCTGCAGGAGGTGCCCCAATGATTATCACCATTAAGGTAAGAGGCACCATTGTCGCTGTCTCGTCCGTTCCTGATACCATACCAATCAACGAAAAAATAATAGCACCCGCTATACCATACATAAGCGCTGGCCAAAACTGAATCAAAATTTCATGTAACATTACCTTCTTCCTTGAAGTCTGTGTCAGACATTGTTCTGACGTAAGTGCTTATCTAACTAGATAACATATATTAATTATTATTTTTCTTCGCTATTACTTCAGCTTCCTGAAATACTGACATCAATTGCAATAATTCAAGCTCTTTTTTAACTTCAGATGGCAGCTCATTGACACTGGTATAATTTGAATCGTCCTTTATCAATTCAACAATGAATGCTTTAACACTTTCACTATTGTCTTCCTGACTTGAGATGACGGTCCTTGCAGGTTTAAATATGACTGAACAAATAAAGCCTGAGAGTAAACAACCTCCCAGACCAATCAGCATCGCATAACCGTTGAGAAGGGTTGCATCTCCAGATACAGAGGACATAAAAAATTTGGCCAATAAAAAAGTCCCTGTACTCACAACACTTCCTATTACAATAGAGAATAGCATTGACCTAAAGTCAACCGTGTCTCCCCATACTTCTACCAAATTACTATTTGAATGTTCCATATTTATATTCATCCTTGTCATTATTTCTCTTATAGAATCACTGTCTAGGATTCAGCATCATCCTTGACGCCATACTAAATACTTATACTTATACTTATACTTGTACTTGTACTTGTACTGATTTAAGCTTTTTAACTTAGACTTTTTAGCTTTATTTTTCTACGCAATTTAATGACGTAAATTGGCTAAAATTTCTTCAGCCACATCTATACGTATTTTGCCGCCTTTAACCAATAATTCGGTGACTTTATTGACTTCATTTGCTTTAGCACCTGCCATCACAGCGATATTTTTTGCATGCAATGACATATGACCTTTTTGAATACCTGTGGTCACTAATGCTTTCATTGCTGCAAAGTTTTGTGCCAGTCCAACTGCACAGGTAATACGAGCCAAATCATCAGCAGAATCAATATCGAGAATCTTTAAATTTTGCTGGGCAGTGGGATGCACTTTAGTCGCGCCACCAATCAACCCGACAGCCATGGGCAGCTCTAAAGTGCCGCATAAGTTACCATCCTTATCAACGCCCCAGCTAGATAAACTGCGGTAGCGCCCTGTCTGGCAAGCATAAGCGTGTGCACCTGCTTCTATCGCCCGTGTATCATTTCCTGTCGCAAGAATCACAGCTGATATGCCGTTCATAATACCTTTATTGTGAGTGGCTGCCCGATAAGGGTCTGAATCTGCGAATCTAAAAGCGGATAACATAGCATCTCTTACAGCTTCGCCTCCTATATCCTCAGTACGCCACGTTGCTCTTGCCATAGACAATCGTTTGTCTGCAAGATTTGATAAAATTCTCATGTTGGCTTTGGCATTCGTCCAACGCTCCAACACAGGTGATAAGGCTTCAACCATAGAATTGACGGCATTTGCGCCCATAGCATCACAGGTATCTACAAAGATATGAACAATGACATTATATTCATGACCATCATCTAAAATTCTTATTTCCATTCCTTTGAATCCACCTTTCAACTGAACCAAAAGCGGATCCACTTCATTACAAATATTTTTAATCTCATCTTCATTTTCAAGAATGATTTGTTTAGTAATCATGGGGTTAATGACATTGATCAATTGAACCTGGCCAATCATGATATGCTCAGAGGTATAGGTATAAAAGCCACCAGTGTCTCGGCACTGTCTTGCCGCATTACAAACAGCCGCCACCACTGATGACTCCTCTGTTGCCATAGGAATCAGTTTATCCTTACCATCGACGATCATGTTAGTCGCCAAGCCAATGGGTATATTCATGGTCCCAATGGCATTCTCAATCATATTGTCAACAATCTGAAAATCGGTATTGCCTGTGTCTAGAAAGTGATCTTGATTAAAAATGTTTTCGCCCAAAAATTCAGCGATTTTGTCTAAACGCTGCTGGTGTTCAAGTTTATAAAAACTAGTGATTCTTGAAGAAGCGGTTGATTTTCCCATTGGTATACGTCCTGTAAAGTGATTCCTTGAAGGAGAGCCAAAAAGTGTTTAATTTGTACTCTACAGAAGATAAAAGCAGAAACTGTCATAGCACATTTAATTACCCAAGCCCTCAGACTCCCCCCAGCAGAACTGCTGAAGTTAGCTATTATAGAAATACCATGGGTAGGGACTTCTTCCAAGGGTACAGAAATACTTTTCCAGGTAAAACTGTACCTATTTTCACAGCGCTTTGCTGCATTAGGAAGTGTGGTTGATTTAAAAAAGAAATATATGGAGAAATGAAAAAATTAGATATAAAAACTCTAGAGTCTGTTGAATATTTCTGTTTCAATAAATTTGATAGTTATCTCATCTATATAGAATTTATTTATTCTTAATGCAAAGTACGTACTATCACAAGGAAAGAAAAGATTGCCTGGTGCAATAAAAATATTGTTAGTTTTTGCGTAGTTAACCACTTTTTTGTCATCCATTGGGATACGAAACCATAGAAAATGGCCACTAGGATTGTGAGGATAAAGCCTTAGTCCATCGATCTTACTCAAGACTGTTGTGGCATTTGCCGATTTCTCATATGAGAGACTTTTAAGGGCTTGTAGATGACTATGTAAAGTGTTACTGCTTATCAAATGATTGAGAATATTTTCAGTGATCGAAGACGTGTTAATAATCGTAATCATTTTTAACCGTGTAAGTGATTCAATTACGGGCTTAGAAGCTGCTATAAAACCACATCTTAGCGAAGCTGATACAGTCTTTGAAAAGCTACTTAAATAAATAACAGGATAGTCCTCACTGAAGAAGTAGCTGGCATCTTTATCTCTGATTAATAAAAAAGGATCATCTTCAACAATAAGTACATTATGCTTTATACATAATGACTTAATAGATTGCATGTTTTCTAACGTCAAATCTGTTCCGGTCGGATTATGAGCGAAGGGCTGCAAAAATAATATTTTAGGATGATGTTTCTGAATTATTGACTCTAAATTATTAACATCCAAACCAAATTTAGTTCTTTTGATAGCCTTCATATTAATTTTATTTAATTCAAGCTTACTAAATAATGGGTAATATCCAGGAGACTCTACGATGACATGATCGCCTTTGATTAAAAAGTGTCTGATGATCAAATCTAAACTGTGGTTGGTCCCATATGTCATTAATAGATTCTGAGGTTCAATGCTAAGGGCACGATTTTTGAGTATGTCAGTAATAAACCCCCGGAGCATGCCATTTCCAGCTGGATCACCATAGCCATGATCAAGATATAGCGGTTTATCTCCATCATTTGAGTACCCTAAGTAGCTTTCGAGATTTAGCCTATCCATATACTCTCTGGGATACCTTCCTTCACCAGGTTTATGGTTGTACTCGTTGATAAGCTGTTGTTCTAATAAATCGACTCCATTATGAAAAGTAGTCAAATTTAACATCGTACTATTCACTTGCTTATTGGATAAATCTTCGCCAACGTAAAACCCTGACTTAGAAAGCGCCTTGATCCAATGTTGTTCTAGTAAAACACTATATGCATTCACTACTGTGTTCTTGGACACATTATATTTTTTTGACATAGCTCGGATTGAAGGTATTTTATCCCCCACTTTCTTTCTACCAGACTTAATATCATCAATGACAGATAAACATATTTCTTCAAACTTCTTCATATTTAATTCCCAATTTAAACAAAATTCTTGCTAGCTATCATAGTAAATTTCCAGAAGTATATTTATTGAATAGATTAATACTCTATTTATCAAATTACTTTAACTAACGATAAGCGGAGCTGAACCGCCCCGAGGAGGTTTGACCTATGCTGTCAATCTCGTAGTTATTAACTTGGGATATTTTACTTACACAGGCTAACGATAATAATCAAACCACACTTGTCTTGGCATTTTATAGCTAAAACTCTTCTGCATTCTATTCCCACTTCGAGTATTCTGAGAGAATATGAAAAGCCTGGGGCGTTTCATACTGTCAAATCAACTTATATTAAAATCAAACAGCGCTATAATGTTAAGTATCTGTACGCATATCTAAGAGCTAAAAACCATCGTATTAGTAAACTATCTAGCAACCGTTACGCTCACAATTCAACGCTTTCAATGACTCAGAAATTCTGATAAAAGCATTAAAGTTAAAAGATTAAGGTAAATATCACATTCTGTTTATTATAAGAGTCATAAAGATCAATAGTGTTTACACAAGGAAGAAGATCATGCCAAATATTAACGTTAATGGAACTACCCTATTTTATAGTGACAATGGCCCTAAAAACGCCCCGGTTTTGGTACTAAGTCACTCGCTATTTTTTGATCATAAAATGTTCGCGCATCAAATAGAGCATCTATCTAAAACCATTCGAGTGGTGAGCTATGATGATCGGGATCAAGGGCAAAGTGCCCGATCAGAATTGAAAAGCGTTGATATGGATACGCACACCAACGATGCTATAGCATTAATTGAAGAACTCGATCTAGGACCTTGCTTTTTTGCTGGCAATTCTATGGGCGGGTTTATTGCGCTACGTTTAGCCGCTCGCCGCCCAGACTTGCTAAAAGGTTGTATTGTACTTGGATCTAGCGGTGAGCTTGAATACAAACTGGCCGATTTTTCGCCTTTGGTTGAAGGCTTAGGTGCACAAGGTACTGAACCATTTATCGATACGCTTATGTATATCATGTTTGGCGATGACTATTTGGCAGATACCTCTCGAGCAAGCGAGCGTGAGTACTGGCGTGATCATATGCTAAAACTAGGACTGGACATCGCGCGCAGTGCTAATGGCGTTATTCATCGCACTGGCATATTAGATGATCTTAAAGGGTGCAAAGTACCTACGCTAGTATTGGCAGGCGAACAGGATCATGCGTATGAAGTACCTCTGTCAGAAAATATTACTAAAACAGTAGCAGAAGGCCAAATGTTCGTGATTCCAAAGGCTGGCCATTCGGTAGCACTTGAGCAGCCAGAAATCGTTAATAGATATATTGCAGATTTTATTTCAGCACATTCATAACACTATTAACAATGCTTAATAGATACTGCTTTTAAGGTTTTGATTCAGCGAATTTACAGGTACAGAACAATAATAAGAAGTGGATGCTATATGCCATTTTTTATTATTGTTTGATAGCTTTACTATATTGTCAATCCTCCCCCTACTGTCAAATCCTTAGGAACTGACTTAGGAGATTTTACTCAACCAACTTGACTATAACAATCAAACTACATCCGTCTTGACATCTTATAGCCTAAATCCTTTTGAATCCTACTCCCACTGCGAGCATCGCTCTTGTCTTATGTCGCTGCAAAGCAGTGCTTTACTAATCGCTTCTCATTATACTTAGGCTTGATGTATTAAATGATATCACTAATAGTTTCAGATCCTTAGTGATACATCGGGTCCTTCTTCAACGTATAATCCATCTTTTATAGATAAGATACAATGCTTTTAAAATAAGCGACACGGCAGAAGAATACATGACCTATTCAGCAGACTTTCGAGCGCAAGTGATCAAAAGTGTCCAAAACAAAGACATGAGCATTCGTCAAGCTTGTACTTTCTATAATGTTAGCAAAACCGCACTACAGCGTTGGTTAAAAAACCCAAGTATTAAGAAAACTTGGGATAAGCCACCAAGTGAAATACCGAATGAGGCTCTTCTCAAAGACGTCGCTCAACATCTAGATGATTATATGTACGAGCAAGCGCAGCGTCTAGGCTGCAGTAAATCGGGTATTGAGATTGCCTTGAAGCGCCTTGGAATTAGTGAAAAAAAAAGACCTTGGGGCATCCAAAAGTGTGTCCAATAAAAAGAGCGATATATCAAAGCAAGCTTGATAGCTTTAAGCAGCGAGACTATCCCATTGTGTATATGGACGGAAGTGGCTTTGAGGCAGAAACCATTCGTCCTTACGGCTATGCACCCACCGGTAAACCTTGTATTGATCGCTATAACTGGCAAGCAAAAAAGCGAACTAACGTTATTGGTGCGCTCTATGAAAAAATATTGTTTGCGCTTGATTACTTTGAGCAAAATATTAACAGCAGTATATTTTATCGCTGGTGCAAACACACGTTGCTCCTAAGCCTAAAGACTAAAGACTAAAGACTAAAGACTAAAGACTAAAGACTAAAGACTAAAGACTAAAGACTAAAGACTAAAGACTAAAGACTAAAGACTAAAGACTAAAGACTAAAGACTAAAGACTAAAGACTAAAGACTAAATGCTTGATAGTTATGGATAATGCTAGATTTCACAAGAACAAATGCATTCGAAAATTACTTAATAGACATGATCATCGTATTCTTTGGTTACCGCCGTACAGTCCTGATCTAAATCCCATCGAGAAAAAGTGGGCACAGGCAAAATTTCTACGCCAAGGATGGATGGAAAATAATTTACCAAAACTGTTTCATGATATGGGTTGTATCTCTTTTATTCTAGACTGACTATATAATAATCTTAATCTGTTAGATGAGGCTGCCTGACTCAAGTAAATCAACCTCCGATATGAGCCCATCCCAGATTCTGTGTAACTGCCATTTAGATTAAATGCCTGCTGATACGGTCATCAAACATAATCATAAAACGATTAAGAGCAGACGTCCAGTTACGAATGGGCATCGACCATTTTTTGGATGCTTGCTGGGTGGCTAAGTACACCACCTTGAGTGCTGCCTGATCAGATGGGAACACCTTACGCTTATTCACCGCCGTCCGAATCACACTGTTCAGTGATTCTATCGCATTGGTGGTATATATGGCTTTTCTGATGTCTTTAGGATACTCGAAGAACACCGTTAAGCCCTCCCAGTTATTACGCCAAGACTTGACCACATGCGGATACTTATCACCCCACACCTCATCGAAATGCTCAAGGTTAGCCTCTGCTATCTCAAGCGTATCAGCACCATAGATGGCCTTTAAATCAGCGGCTACTGCCTTTTTATCCGTCCAAGGTACAAACTTCATCGAATAGCGCACCATGTGTACGATACACAGCTGGACCTGAGCGTTGGGGTAGACGGTGTTAATGGCATCAGGGAAGCCCTTCAAACCATCGACACAGGCAATGAGGATATCTTGTACTCCACGGTTTTGTAGTTCAGTGAGTACGCCCAGCCAGAACTTAGCGCCCTCATTCTCTGATAGCCACATACCAAGCAGCTCTTTTTTACCGTTAAGAGCAACACCTAGCGCCAGATAGATAGCCTTGTTGATGATCTGCTTGTCTTGACGTATCTTCACGACGATGCAGTCTAAGTAGACGATAGGATAAACACTACTCAGTGGCCGGTTCTGCCAGGCGGTGATGTCCTCTAAGATGTTGTCAGTGACTCTTGAGACAAGAGAGCTTGATATATCAACGTCGTAGATGTCTTTGATGGTTTCTACAATTTCCGTGGTGGTTTGACCCTTGGCATAAAACATGATTATTTTATCATCAAGGCCACTAATACGACTTTGATGCTTACTGACCAGCACAGGCTCAAAGCTGCTATTGCGGTCTCTTGGGGTAGATATCTCAAGATCGCCTGTGTCACTGCGGACGGTCTTTTTAGTGTGCCCATTACGCTTATTTGGCTTGTCTGCCTTTTCATGCTTGGGATAGCCGAGATGGTCTTCCATCTCAGCTTCAAGGGCAGTGTCGATAAACGACTGCATGAGCTGCTTTTGAAAGTCTTTGATATCATCGAAGCTGTTCATGCTGCTGGCCATTTGCTCAGCCAGTTTTTTAATGTCAGATTGAGTAGTCATTGCTTATTCTCCGGTTATTGGATTATAAGCAGTTACACACTTTTTAGGAAACTCCCTCCGATATAGTCGGGGCGGTTCATATGTTGGTTTATTTATTTCTGCACCACATCATAAAACTCCAATAGTTTTTTCTAATAATCCCATACTTTCGCATTTAATATAATAGCTCAAATTATGGGACCAAAAACACAGTTCATCCATTAATTCTAAAGAGATGAGGCGAGAACCTCTCTCAACACATGTATGTATTTCTTTATTGACAGAATGTATTTAAAGTATTAACTTATGTAGACTTTTTATATCATTTTTACACTATAGTCTGGAAATAATATGGTTAATGTAATTAAACGACCGGGAGAAGCACTAGCGACTCGCCCATTACACTTTATTTGGATTGCAGATTGTTCTGGCTCAATGCATGGCGATAAAATAAATTCTCTCAATTTTGCAATTAAAGAAGCTTTGCCTGCTATGAGAAGCGTAGCAGACGAAAACCCTAATGCTGAAATATTATGTAGAGCAGTCAGCTTTGATAGTAGCGCTAAATGGCATATTGAAACACCAACACCAGTAGAAACTTTTAACTGGATCGACTTATCTATTGGTGGTGTCACTTCGATGGGGGCTGCCCTAAAGTTAGTTGCTAAAGAGCTTGAAACAGATAAAATGGGAGATCGTGCCTTACCACCTGTTTTAGTCTTATTATCTGATGGCTGTCCAACCGATGACTTTAGAAGCGGTCTGAATGAGATTATGAAATTACCATGGGGTAAAAAAGCTGTAAAGCTATCTATCGCTATTGGTGCAGGTGCAGATTTAGATGTTTTACAACAATTTATTGGCCATAGTGAGATTCAGCCTTTAGTAGCTAATAATTCAGCACAATTGGTCGACTATATAAGATGGGCTTCAACTGTCGTACTAAAAGCTGCGTCTTCTCCTGATAGTAGAACACCCGGTCAGCAGGCTTCAGTGACTAACGTCCCAGTACAAATGCCACCAGTTAAACCTATAGACTCATCACTGGATGTCTTTTAATATGGAACATACGGTGGGAACTACCAACTTAGACGGTATTGTCATGAGCTTCACTCAAATAGGAGCTTCTCATGTACGCCAAGAAAAAGTAAATCAAGATTCTACTAAACATGTTAGCTTGCATAACGAGAACGTTAGCATTTTATCTGTATCTGATGGTCATGGAAGTAGCCGTAGTTTTAGGAGTCAAGATGGCTCTAGAATAGCAGTTGAAACTGCGGTTAAAGTATCATCAGATTTTTTTCGTAATATTCCTTCAGCGAACGAGTTAAAAGGCAAAATTGATATTCTTTGTCGCCGAATTGTTTATGAATGGAAGCAAGCTGTAAGAAGCCATTTAGATAACGATCCTTTTAGTGAAGATGAGCGTAACCTTCTAAAGAATAAAGAGGATTTTGAGCTAGCTTATGGTGCTACACTTTTACTCGCAGTCATTACATCAGACTATACACTGTATGTACAACTTGGAGATGGCAATATATTTGTCGTTGATTCAGAAAATAAGTCAAACTCCCCTATTATCCCTGACAAAATATTACTAGGTAACGACACCCATTCTCTTTGTGAAAAAGATGCCGATAAATATATTCAATTTAATATAACGCTACATCATGAAACTCCTCATCTAGTCTTTTTAACTACAGATGGACTTCCAAACAGTTTTCCCACAGATAAAGCATTTTTTTCTGCTGCTGAGGAAATATATGAATCCATTTGTGAACATGGGCTTGAAACTATCTCAATAGAAATACCAAAATGGCTAGAAGAATACACTTATCAAGGCTCAGGCGACGATATTACTATCGTTTTTTATTATAGAGAACGGTTAGTTAGTGACAGAATCTTAAAAGAAAATGTTCAAGAGGATGTTCAAGAAGATGTTCAAGAGGATGTTCAAGAGGATGTTCAAGAGGATGTTCAAGAGGATGTTCAAGAGGATGTTCAAGAGGATGTTCAAGATGGAATACCTAAAGGAAAATTTCAGTAATTGCTGAATAGTATTCTTAGACAAAAAAAATTTTCTTAAAAAAACTATTAATTTTATCGCTCAAAGGTGCAATATGAGTTTCTTATTAGAGACAGGACAAGAATTAGAATTAGAAAGTGGCAAGAAATTACTGGTTCAACGTTTTATAGGTAGTGGCGGACAAGGTGAAGTATATGAAGTTAAGGTTGGCAACGAGTACTTTGCTTTAAAATGGTATTTTGACAGCCAAGCAACTTCAGAGCAGCTCGATAATATTAAAAGACTAATTTCTAGTGGTAAGCCTAGTAGTAGCTTTCTATGGCCTATTGACATAGCTCACGATTCAGGATCAAAAAGCTTTGGTTATATCATGGGACTGCGTGGTCCAGAATATAAAAGCCTATTCGATTTGATGAAAGGAAGATCTAATCCGGGATTTGCAACTCTCGCTACAGCTACCTTTAACTTAGTAGATAGCTTTCAAAAGTTACATGGACTTGGGCTATGTTATCGTGACATTTCACACGGTAATATATTCTTCCATGAAGAAAGCGGCGATGTACTAATATGTGATAATGATAATGTGGGGTTAAACAATAGCCCAAGTCAGGGCGTCGTGGGTACACCTCGATTCATGGCTCCTGAAATCGTTAGAGCTGAAGCTTTCCCTAATTCTGATTCAGATCTTTTTTCCCTTGCGACACTTTTATTCTACATGTTGTTTATTAGTCATCCATTAGAAGGAAAAAATGAAGCTGAGATTAGGTGTTTTGACCAACCGGCTATGAACCAAATCTATGGAGTGAATCCAGTTTTCATCTTTGATCCAGAAAACGAAACCAACCGTCCTGTACCTGGTTATCATAAAAATGCTCTGGAATTTTGGAAAGTTTATCCTGATTTTTTAAAAGCTATTTTTATTAGAGCTTTTACTACAGGTATTGATCCTGCTAAGAGAGTTAGAGGAAGTGAATGGAAAGAAGCACTTACCCAGCTGAAAGACAGTATCATTCCTTGCTCTTGTGGAGTAGAAAATTTTGCTCAACAAAGTAAAAAACCCATTAGTTGCTGGAACTGTAAAAATATTGTTCCAGATATAAGACTAGAATTTCTACGCAAATTTGTCACCATACATTCACAGACTAAGCTATATGGGCATCATATCGACCCCAGTCAGACTTATGACTTTAGTCAAATTACAGCACAGATTGTTCAACATCCACAAGACCCTACTATATTGGGTTTAAAAAACTTAAGTAATAACACTTGGCAAGCATTTCCATTGAATGGTGAAATGCAACCTATAGATAAGGAGAGAAGTGTGGTTATTAAGCCTAATACTAGAATTCACTTTGGTAAAACAGAAGCGACTATAGTCTAAACTCTACTTTATTATCAATTGAAATTTTTATAGGTATTGATTAATACTCATATACTTTTATTTAAGGGTTATAGTGGAAATATTTATTTTTTTACAACCGAAAACTGATCTGGATTGGATATTTTTCTTCGCTATAGCCTCATGTTTTATGATTACTATTCTGTCTGCTTTTATGGTAAGAAAATCAATAAACAAGTTATTAGTTAGACCTCTATCCTCACTGCCATTCACGGATGAGACAAACATACGTAACTATCTTTCTAATCCGACATGGGATAGCATCGTCGAGAATGGGGCAGGATTCGTTTTAATCCTCGGATTATTAGGCACCTTTTTAGGTATAGGTCTTGCTATACAGGATGCCAGTAAAGTTATTTTAAGTCTCAGTAACTTTTCTACTGTTACTACCACATCTAATGCAATGGATACTATCGGTAAACTTAGTCCCGTATTATCAGATATTGGTACTAAATTTAAAATTAGTGCTTGGGGAATTAGTGTTCATATATTAATTCGCTTAATTATTCCTTTTTTCAAAACTGATGTATTAAAGCAGAACTTTATAGCTCATGAATTAAACCAGATACATTCATATACAGAAAAGCAAAAAGCCAACTTTTACAGTGAAATGATAGGATTTTTCCAGAAAAACCAAGTAGCAAATGAAGATATGTTAATAGAGATGAAACAAATAGCCAATACTCCTTATGCAATCGAAAGTAGTATATTATCTTTTACTGATTCTATTAATAAAAATAATATCGAATCTACTGAATCAATTAGTAATTTAGTAGCAATAATAAATGATTTGAAATTAGATATATCACAACTTCTTTATAATATTGACGAGTCAGTTAAGAATATTGATTTAAAAAATAATGAGAGCTTCACAGAACTAAACAGCTTAACTAAATCTATTGTTACAGACAGTATGAAAAATCTGGAAACAACAAATCAGCAGGCTATAAAACTGGTAGAAAATATAGAGTCACTACTTAATGCGAATAACTTTGTATCCTTAACAAAAGATTTACGTCATACCAATAATAACCTAGACTCATTATCTAGCTCTTTATTAGAAACAAAATTATTAATTTCATCATCATCCACTCCTATTTCTGAAAATATGTCTAAAATTAGTAACTTCTTACAGGATAACCTAGATACTTCACGGAATTTGAATGAAAACCTAATCACCAGTGATAGAATAATACAATCTCTTGATAAAAACTTTACGCTAACAGAGAAAGTAAATAGAAATTTATTAAGGTTGACTGTAGACCGCCAAATCAAACTAGATGACCAGTAATAGGTATTATAATAATGAAGCAAGGTGATTATTGGGTATCAATTAGTGACTTAATGTCTGGTGTAGTAGGTGTTTTAGTTTTATTTTTCGTGATATCCATATTGACTATAGTTGGGTCACAAATAGCTGCTCAAGAAGAAAAGCAAAGAGGCGCACGGGAAGTCGTTCAAAAACTTAGTGAACAAAGTAAAAATAATAAAGCATATGAAGGAATTGAGTTTTTTCCTGAAAATAGGCTTATACAATTAGCTGATAGTAGCTTTACTCAAGGCAGTGCTTGTATCAATGAAAGCAAAAAAAAACTATTACAG
The DNA here is from genome assembly GCF_016106655.1 of Psychrobacter sp. NG27. Classification (NCBI taxonomy): domain Bacteria; kingdom Pseudomonadati; phylum Pseudomonadota; class Gammaproteobacteria; order Moraxellales; family Moraxellaceae; genus Psychrobacter; species Psychrobacter sp. NG27. The sequence continues at coordinate 18,770 of NZ_JADGIN010000003.1, read as the reverse complement.
CAGCAGATATCAGAAATGATTATCAAAGAGCTATCAAAAAATATTCATCTAGGAGTTCAAATAGAGGGGCATACAGATATTGTACCTGTTAGTAGCTCTAAAAGAAGCAGCACACGCACTTGCGCACCATTCGATGATAACTACACCCTCTCTGCTGGCAGAGCTCGAGAAGCCCGAAACGCTCTATTTTCTGATGTAGATAGAACTACAGCTGAATGGATGAAAAGGGTATCAGTTGTAGGCTATGGCTCTGACAGATTAATAGATGTAGAGAATCCTGAATCAGCAAAAAATCGAAGAGTTGAAATTAGATTTGTTAATATAGATTAGTAGGACTTTCATGACCTTAGTCTATAGTTGATTCAGTTTAAAAGAGATACAAGGCAACCGAGTGCAGATTTATATGTAATACTTCAAGCGAGGTTAACACTGTAGCTCTTTTATAAAGGATTGACTATATTACAACTGTGACAAGTGGAGCTTTGCTTTTGGATGATGATTTTTAGCTGCTAAGTAATACCATCTCTTTGCTTCTTCTATATTTGGTTCACCATGAGATGGATGTTGATAACACTGACCCAAATAATACTGAGCTTGACTCGATCCTTTTTCTCCTGCTTCTCGGTATAAATCTAGTGCATGCTTTTTGTCTTCATCTATAGATATACCATTTTCATAGAACCATGCTAGTTTATATGCTGCCTCTACATAACCTTTTTTATACAATTTCTTATAGTGTTCAAAAGCTTTAGATTCATTCTGAGCGACACCAATACCATATTCATAACAATTAGCAATATTATATAAAGCATTCAAGCTACCTTGTTTTGCTGACTGCTGATAAAAGTCTTTAGCTTTTTTACTGTCTTTAGTCACCCCTATGCCTTGATCATAACAGTAACCTAAATAATTTTTTGCTTCTACATGATCGGTTTTCGCAGCCAACATGAAAAGCTCAAATGCTTTAGCTTCATCTTTTTCTATACTTTCCTCAGTACCCTCGAATAATATAGAACCTTTAAGATAAGCTTTACCTAACTCAAACTGCTTATTCATATCTCCTTTTGCGGCATGTTTTTTTAAATCTTGCAGAGTACTTCCTAGTTTTTTGTGAGTTGTATCACCATAGATAGCATCTGACCACGTAAAAATTGCTTCAAAAGCTAACTCGCTTTTAATACCATAGTCTTCAATCATCTTCTTAATTAAGGCAAGTTCACGAAGCTCATCAACCTCACTTTTTTTAAGCAGTTCATTAGGAACCCTCATTTTTGCTGCAACTAATAAGGCATTAACCTCTTGTGTATATTTAGGTTCTATGCACAAATCCATAAATAATGCTTCAACTTTACGATATTCATTAAAAATTTTATGGTCATACTCTGATAAAATATACTCTATAGCTCTTGATGGTTTCATAATTCTTATCCAGTTATACTCATAAAACCTATGAAGGTTACAGCGTAAGCTATATCCAAACATTCATGATCCTAAAAAATCAATTATAGATATATTCAATTATATATAAGATATGGTGTCAGGCTCACTTAGTCTGCTAATCTTAGTACTTTCACTTGTCTTGCTTATATTTAAATTATATTAAACTCACTATATATAGATTATGTTATCAATATCCAAACACTTTGATTTAAGATATAGTCAATCCTCTATTAGAGAGCTACAGCGTTACCCTCGTTTGAAATATCACATATACATCTGCACTCGGTTACCTTGTATCTCTTTTATTCTCTCATTCTTGATAAGATATCATCTAAAGCTATATCAACTTCTGCGCCATATTTTTCACTTTCCTCGAAAGTAGATTTAGATGCTTTGAGTGCTTCCCTAGCCTGTGTTACTTTCTTTACTCGGCCTATGCAATGTAAAGTATCATTGTATCCTTGCTCTATCCACGATGGGATTTTGCTTGTATCAAAGCCTAGCAAATCTTTAGCACCTCCCATTAGCCCCGTAGCTCTAGCCATAGTTGCCTGAGGACGAATTTCAAGAATTGTTACCCCAGGAAAGTCGTTACGGCTCCAAAAAGAACCGTTACTAAGGTGAGTTACTATTATAAGATTACAACCTGCATCTATCAGAGGTTGTATTGGCGTATTACCTTGTGCTTTTGACCAACCACCTTGACCCCCATCAGTATACTTATGACCTAACACCTTTCGTGCTTTGAAAAGCTTAGGCAGCGCTGCTGATGCTAATAAAGCATTACGTTGATCTTCTTTAGGCAACGACTGAACATGTAAAAACTCAGAGTCTGGGGTATTTTTTAATTCAGTCGCTGCCAAAAAACAGCGGCCAATATCTCTTGTCGCACCTAAACTTCTATAAACCGATACATAAAGAGGCATACCTTTAGCGAGCTCATTCGTATCAAGATACTCATCCATTAACTCTGCTAAAGGCTTATCTGATAGAATCGCTTCCTCATTTAATCCAAGAGCTAACATCAAAAATCGGGCGCTAGGTACTAATAAAGATCCTGCAGATACTGCTAGCCTAATATAACTCATTGAATTTAACTGAATAGGAGAGGTCTCAGCCAAAATACTCCAAAGTTTTTCAATTCGCTCAATGCCTTCAATAAGGGTTGGTGCGCTGGCTAGTATCCCACCATTAAGTGCCCCAATACTAGCGCCTGACACCATATCAATCTGGATACCTAATTCTTGTAAAGCTCGCAGGACACCAACTTGATAAGCTCCTTTAGCACCGCCACCAGAGAGTACTAAACCTACCTTCATTTGTTCAGACATAACTTTCCTCCGCAAATACTTCATCCACAATTGTCTCAGCTATTCGTGATGCATTTGCTAATAAAGGAACCTCTCCTAGCCTTTCTGGTAGTTTTTGCGTAATAGTTGTAATTAAAGGCGCTTTATCCGTAGTAAAGCCATTCGCCAAATACTTTAGTGCCTGATGCCAGTCGTCATTTTGATTAGTATTATGAGACAATTGTAACCAACCACTATAAAAACTCAATCTAGTACTAGTGCTAATTTCTGCATCTGTTGCTAGCTGTGCAGTTGCACGATCTACTGCTTGCTGCATAAAGCTATCTCTCTCTGAGCCTGTATGACTGAGGCAGAAATCACCAAATGCACCCCACCGTAACTCTTCTATAGCTGCGTAGCAACGACCAGCAGGCGAATAACTTACCAAACGCCCAGCCCTCCATTTATTAAAAACTTGGTCAAGATGCAGTATTACTTTTTGATTAAAACCAATTCGCATAACCTCTTTATCTAAACATAGCATGCGATCGTTAAGATTTTGCGACAACTCATCTAATCTATGACGAGTATTTTCTGAATACTGTGCAAGGTATGTTACCTGACTGGTTAACTTAGTAACTCGTTCATTGACGCGTGTTATAGCATGGTTAGTATGAACTAAGTCTTGGGTAAGCTCGGTTAGCCATGTCAATGAACATTCAACAGCATTAGTTAAGTTAGTATTAATTTCAGTTTGGCGTCTTACATCTTTACCTGTAAAACCATCAAAACAGCGAGCAAAAAATTTATTTCTCTCACGCTGTACCTCTGAGTGATCGCGAGTAACATCAATACTATTTGCAAAATCTACTATAAATTTTTCTGGTATTGAAGTTAGCGTTTTTAGTAAAACACAATCAGGAGTTATCGGTTGTAAGTTCTGGCTCATTTTACTGTCCCTACGCTTAGCAATAGACCACGTACATCTTTTAAGATAGCCTCGCTATCGCCCAATAAATGAGGAATAGGCTTCTCTAATTCTTCTAAACTATCTAGTAGTAGCCTCTGATCTTCTTGACTCTTTTTCCTATCGTCCATACTAGCTATTAAGTCGCCATGAATATTCTCAACCTTTACTGTTAAAGCAGTAAAAAAGCTATCAGCTTGTTTATTTAACTGCGCTTCAACTGTTAAACCAAGAGTTATCTCTAACTCACTAAAAGCTACTCCAATTCCTTTTTTAACTTGGCTCTTGATGGACTTTATATCAACATAGCACACATATACATCGACTGAATAACTCTCCCAGCCCCAATCATCTGTGTTGAACCAGCTGCAAACTTTACCCCACGCGCTACTTTTTCTACGTGAGCGAGATTGCGATTCTCTTTTAATCTCTGCTGCATCATCAAGCACTTCGGCGATTACGAAACCAAGCTGTAAATCTTTTACATCTGGCAAACGGATAATCAAGTCAAAGTCACCCATATCTTTTTTGATATTGTCAATTATTTTTTTAGTTTCATCAACATAACCTTGAAACCTTTTACTGAAAGATTGTACTTGCTGCTGAATATCCTTACGTAAAGTCTCTTCAGCATCTTTACTTGCTGCATCAATGGATGCTTCAATACGACTGAGTAGCTCTTCAGCTTCATTTTTATTTTCAAACTTAAGTGGCTTGTCCTTAAACTCGAAGTCTTGAGCGTCTTCTTCTCTATCTGAAGTATTAGAAAGGCCACCAAAGCCAAGTCGCTTCAGACGTTCTTGCGTCGAACTTTCAATACCTTTTTTTTTAGGTTTTGTGCTAAGCTCTTTCTTTTTTTCTTCTTGCTTCGTCCGCTCAATACGCTTACCTTCTTTAAAGTACTTATCAAGAATAGATAGGGTGTCTTTTTGAGCTACTTGACCTGCAATTTGAATACCTTTTCTTACGTCATTTAGAGCAGAATTAATATCTTTACTAACAGCCTTTTCCTGATACTGAATAAAATCTATATTATCTTGCAGCGAGATAATTTTAAGTTGAAGCTCATCAACACTCTTCTTAAAAGCTTGTTTACGAGTACCTAAGAAATTTTTTGCATTCTCTAAAATCTCAACCATTTTTGATGCTGTGGAATCAATAGTAAGAATAGCTGCCTTGCTGTAAGCTTGGCGAATCACATGTTCTAGCGGTTCGTTGAACTGCGACTCTTCCCATAAATAATTAGCTGCAGCAGTAACTGTATAAATATCATTAAGTTGGTCTTTCCAGCGGAAGCCACCTATTGCTATTTTGGCAAAGTCAGTAACCCACTCATGAGTGTCATGACTAGGTAGACGTTTATTTATAGCAAGCTCATTCTTAGCTTGACTTGCCAAATAACCATACCTTGCTGATACGGGGTATACACGATTAGTAGGAATCAGCCCTTTCATTAAATTACTCGACACGTATTTACGCACTTCATCCGAACTATCACTGTTTCTATCTTTTTGATCAAACCTATTAACTAGTGCGTATAAGCGTTCACCACTTACACTTGCAACTTCTTCTAAGTTTTCACGCATTTCATTGTCAGCATCCGATTTTAGTTGAGTATAATCCAGCACAGCCAAAATTGCAGACGCTTTTTTGAGTTGATCACGAAGCATAGGTCGTAGATGACTCTGACCAGCTTCATTTGGACCTGGAGTATCCAATAAAGTTAAACGGCCTTGCATATGAGCCATCTGGCTTAAATGAATAAACTCAACCTCAATAACAGGCAAACTCTCAATACGACTATAATCAGAAAATGGAAAATCGACTTCAAGCTCTGTGCATAAACGAACTAAGTCATTCAAGCTTTTAAGAAAGTTAAAAATTGCATCGCTACCTTCGTGGCTTTCCGAAAAAGTCTGTTTTCTTCTAACCTGTTCTAGCAGTTCTTGCATATCATCATTTTCGTTAAGCTCCTTTAATAGATTGTTAGGCGCATTTTTTAACTTTTCACTTAACTCATTGATTAAGGTGTTAACAGGTGCCGTATTCTGAAAAATTAAACGCGGCTCAGTAACTCCCCGAGTATGGCGAATCAATGTGGGTAAAGCAGTCATTGGTCTATTACGATTCGGTAAGACCTCCATACCAACAATAGCATTGATAGTGGTTGACTTGCCCGCCTTCATGGTCCCCACTACAGCTATGACTAACTCAAGGTTGTTAAGCTTATAACTTTCATCCTCTAAACGTTTAATAGCTTCTATAATAGATTCCGAATCAAGGGTTTGAGTGTTTTTCTGCTTTGTTTTAACTAGTAAGTTGGGCGTGCTTTGAATTTCCTCTAATACTTTAATCTCTTGTTTTAATAAACGTTGTGCTTCATCCCGTAATAAATTAATATCCAATTCGTACATATTTAGTTCGATCCTCAAATAGTTAAAATTTATAAGCACTTATTACATATTATTTCTTATATTTATAAAAATATAAATGTATAGCAAATTGAAAACTCAGCCGCCCCAAATATATCGGTAGCAGATTTACTTAATGTAGGCAGCAATGCCTAACAAAGAAAAGTATCATAGTATAGTCAGTCCAGAATAAAATAGACACAACTTATATCATGAAATAGTTTATGTAAATTACTATTCATCCACCCTTGGCGTATGAATTTTGCCTGTGCCAATTTTTTCTCGATGGGATTTAGAGTAAAACTGTAAGATGGCAACCAAAGCATACGATTACCATGCCTGTTCAGTAGTTTTTGAGTATGTTTATTTTTATGAAACTGTACACTATCCATGACAATCACACATTTAGTCTTAATGCTTGGTATCAACGTATGTTTGCGCTAATGATAAAATATGATGCTGTTAATATTGTGCTCAAAGCAACCAAGCGTAAACAACATCTTTTTATAAAGAGCACCAATGACGTTGGTTCGTTTTTTATCTTGCCAGTTGTAACTGTCGATACAAGGCTTACCTATCAGCGCATAACCGTAAGCACGAATGAGCTCAGCTTCGAATCCCCTTTCATCCATATAAATAACGGGATAGCCTTGCTGTGTAAAGCTATCAAGCTTATTCTGATATATCGCTCTTTTTGTCGGACAGGCTTTTAGATGTGCTAAGGTCTTTTTTTTGGCTGATATTTAATCTTTTTAAAGCATAGCCAATACCTGATTTACTACAGTTTAAACGACGAGCTCGCTCATACAAATAGTCATCTGGGTATTGATTAACGTCTTTTAGAAGGGCTTCATTAGGTATACTGCTTGGTGTTTTGACTCTAGTCGTTTGGATGTTTGGGTCTATAAGCCAGCGCTGTAAGGTACTTTTGCTGATATTGTAAAAAGTATAGGCCTGACGGATGCTCATGTCTTTTTGTTTAATGTTTTTGATAACTTGTGCTCGAAAATCTGCTGAGTAGGTCATCTTTTATATTTCACTTTGCTTGGTTTAAAAGTATTGTACCTTTTCTATTTTGGACTGACTATAGTGACTATAACTACTCAACTTAGTAATAAGCCACTTCAGGTACAGGTTAATTCTAGCAAAAAGCTGTTCGATTCAGAATCCGAAGGGAAAAAATTTGTAAAAAAATCAGAAGAATTGGTGAATAGTGAAAAAGTAATATCAAAACTTAGTAACGAGTTAGGTTTTCCAAAAAGAAGATACGGAAGATGAGTTTGTAAATAGAGTTAAGGATATTTTGAGAAATATCCTTACAAGTGCTTTGAAAAAAAGTTTTTTTTATTTAGGCAGCTGTTCCGAACAGCTCCAGGATTGTCGGAGACTAATATGGACAAGCCTAGGGTAGTTCAGTATTTTCAGAAAGCATTTCATATACATGATAGTTACACAGAATCCGGGAAGGTCTCGAAGCTTATTCAGTTCTAAACACAAGTGGTGATTTTTCTCATATTAAAAGAGAAGGAACCAATAGAGCAGGTTCTCTCTTTGAGTTAGTATAACCTCGTAAACACTATCCAATTTTATTATGCTACTACAGTTAGGCTACGCAACACGTTATCCGCATAAACAACTGGCACGCTTTGACGATGACACCCTACAACGTGTAGAGGGTCAATGGAAAAGAGTGCCATGTTGCTAGGGTATATCCTCAATGATTTAAACCTGTTTAACAAAACGGCTGTTACCGGTTGCAGCGTATTTGCACCCCATTTCCACAAGCTTTATTGAGCCATATATCAGCTTGAGATTTATCTTGCGCTACCCCTCTGCCATAGTTGTACATCGTGCCGATGACATATGCTGCCATGGCGTCACCTTGCTCAGCCGCTCTCAGATACCAGTTAAATGCTTGCTTATAATCTTGATCGACACCATGGCCATTTTCAAACATCCATGCCAAATTATATTCGGCTTCAGTTAAGCCTTGATTGGCTGACTTCTGATACCACATGACTGCTTTAGCATAGTCTGTCGCAATGCCATTGCCGTTCTCATATATGACCCCAAGATTATTTTGAGCGTCAGCATGTCCTTGCTTAGCTGCTTTTTGATACCAATTAAATGCTTGGTTATCGCTTTTAGCAACCCCTTCGCCCTGACTGTACATAACGCCAAGGTTGTACTGCGCTTCATCATAGCCTTGCTCAGCTGACTTCTGCCACCATTCCCTAGCCTTGGTATAATCTTGCTCAACCCCTCTGCCAAAGTAGTGCATAGCGCCGAAGACATATTGAGCCTTTACTTGTCCCTGATTGGCCGCTTTGGTGAGCCATTCGAGTACTTTACTAGCGTCCTGCTCCACATCATTGCTTTCGTGATAGAGAATACCAAGCTCAAATTGAGCATCTGCATCACCTTCGTTAGCGGCTTTAGTTAGCCATTCAATCGTTTTAGCTGGGTTTTGAGGTCTATTGTCTTTATTAAGATTTAGGAGCTGCAAGTTATTTTTAGCGCCATCATCCCCTTGAGCAGCAGATTTTAAGTACCATTCTCTGGCTTTGCTATCACTCTGCTCGACCCCTTCACCTTTGTGATAAAGAGCACCAACATTGAACTGCCCCTTAGTATCGCTTTGCTCTGCTGCTTTCAGATACCACTCAAAAGCTTTAGACGAATCCTGCTCAACACCTTTGCCTTTATCGTATAGTGCGCCAAGATTATTTTGAGCCTCAGCGTTACCTTTAGAGGCAGATTTTAAATACCATTCGAATGCCTTGGCATAATCTTGCTCAACGCCTTTTCCGATATGATATTTAAAGCCAAGGCGGTATTGAGAATAAGCATCTCTTTGCTCCGCCAGCGCTTGAGTGGTTGAAAAATCTGCACTAGTAGCTGGTAACATTAATCCAAACGATAAGCTCAAAACTAACACGCTATAAAAAACAGAAGTTTTAAATTTAGATCTCATTATCACCCTCCCTATGAAAAGCAAATATCTAATTCAACAGCATAAACATGGATAATTGGCAGACATTCCGTACTTTTTGTACTATGCAGGTTTTTATTTACAAGCTAGGCTAGTGCGGTCAAAAGCAACAGCGATTTCTTGATCATAGCGATATTTATCTTGATTGAATATTGATATTAGAGCCCTTGTGAAGTTACGGTTCTATTGAATATTACTAGGGTGTGTCTTCATTCTAAAAATGGTGATAAACATTGGTAAGTTGCCGTCAAACAAGAATTAGAGCGCACTGTAGAAGATTGATGATGTAATAAAAATAAAAAAGGATGCTAGTACCCTTAGGTATTAGCATCCTTTTTCTTAAAATATTTTTGCACAAACTCGTGATGATTAGCGTCTATATATAACGCCATAACTTTTACACATCTAAATTATTTTGCAGCCAATAATATCTGTTGCCAAATCGCTACTTCATCATACATCACATATTCGCGGCGTAATCCCCAAGGTCCAAACTCAGCATGGCAGGCGCCCATGACATGTACCTCTGCACCAGTTGGTTGTCCAAAGTGTCCATAGCCTTCATGCTTGCCAGTTAATGACCATCTAATCGCTGCACGAGGTGACATTAACTTGTCTTCCCGACCAATCTGATGGTGAATCTTAAACTCAGCATTCGGAAATGATGAACGCAACCCTAGCCAAAAAGCATCAACATCACCATGTGATATACCTGAAACGCCACCTGGGTACTCGCCTAAACAACAACGGTCGTACTCATGCGGAATCAAAGCAAACTCTGCATTCATTAAGCGAGTTAAAATATCAGCATACTTCTCACCCCATTCATTGTCGTTACCATGGCCTAAATAAGGGCCGTCTTGATCAATATTTGGGGTAAATGGTGGTTTGACAATACCACTTTGCTCTTGCATTTCAATCACTTCTTGCGCGCGATCTTTAGGCGTTTGACCCATTTGTCGAGCAATGGCTCCTTGATCCCTTATCAACCATTCATCATCAATCTGATTGTTTTTTGCATGACAATCAGCAATGACTCGAAAACGAAGATTTTGACCCGTTTTAATATGTGTGGCCGTGGTGATAATACGGTGTGAAGACAGCATGCCAGTCTCTGGCGTACCGCTCCAAATGACATCTTCACCCAGCAAGGTACGATTAGGGAACTCTGCTAACACATTCATGGTCGCATTTATCACGCCTTGATTTCCGAAGTCTATACCTAGTGGCGTCCTAACCACAATATCTGGCGCATAGTAGTCATGTAGCGTGTGTAATCCACGGTTTTCCCAAATTTCATTAGTAATTTTTAATATATAGTCGGGAAAATCGTTAAATTTCTCATCGAATCCTTTCATAAATGTCTCTTTTTTAAAGTAAGTATTATTAGCTTGGTTTTATTTATCAAACTGACGGTAACGTGCTTTATTAAATTCGCGCATGCGAGCGAGGACATCTATGCCAACTTGTTTATAGGCATGTAAAATATCTACAAGCACCCAGTTCTCACGAATTAAGCCATCCTCACAACGCCAAAAGTCTAGGCTACGAAGCATAATCTGTTGCCCGGCAGGTGCAATACCAAGCCAGCCATCGTGAGAGACGGTCATCGACATGCCAGGCCAAGCGGTGAAAGCGACATAATCTCCTTCAGCAAAAAAATACCCGTTTTCTTCAATGGTTTGACGGTTTGGCAGAGCATTTAAAAATGGGATTTGATGCCAGTTGCGAAACCCTGCAATACCTCGGCAAGCACCAATACCAGAAGGTCCGTACCAAGTGCAACGAGGATGCCAATACTTTTCTAGATTCATGGCTGAGACACCGCCGGTCGAAAACTCGCCCAAACCGTTTAGCATATCGAGCACTAATTGCGCGCTACGCTGATTGTGTTCAACAGAGTAATCTTGTCCCACTAGGTTGCCATCGAGGGTAGCTGGTGCTGAGGTGATACCCTCACGCCCAAGGCTTTTTACCATTGGCCATGCATCTGCTTGATGCATCACTTCCGGTATGTCCCAGAGCGCTTGCATCTCAACAATCTTGCCGTTTTCAAAGCGGTAAAACTCATGAAAACGCATGGTAACCTGATGTCCTGTGGGAGGAATATCAAGCCAGCTTTCCATGAACGTACCTGTATAGTAGCCAGCACACCCTACCCAGTCAGTATTGCTATTTTTATTGCTGGTCATACTGCTACCACTATTGCCAGCCATGACAATAAAGGTTCGGCGCTCTAGATCTGGAATGGCTTGTTGTAATGGCTTAAACGCTTCAGTAAATAAAGCATCACGGTTCTGCAGAGTTTCTAATGGGTAAGCCAATTGAATGACAGCAGATTCCGTAAAGAGCTCATCGATTAGAGACTTCACTTTTTCACTATCATAATTGTATAGCGCTTGATTAAACCGCTCAATTTGATGCTTATTTTGCTGTTCTACTGTTTGGTTATTCATGTGCTGTCCCTTGCTGTATTTTTTAGATTTGAATCGATTAAAAATCTCACAAGCTTTCAGTTAACTCATCACAACCACACCGACAATAGTAGATGTGGTTATGGCTTTGATTGGTAGTGACTTATATCTTAGGTCTTAGGTTAAGACTCTATTCCATGATAGTAGGTGTATGGGCCAAATCACCTGACTTGGTGTCAAACTTTTCCCAACCATGACCATTAAAAGGGTCAACACCTAGCTGCATCATAATAGAAGGGAAATCGACCATGACATAGTTATCTTCGATTTTGCCATCTGCAACTTTCCAAAAATCCATATAGCGAATGATAACTTTCTTACCGGTGGGCTTTATACCCATGAACTCGCCACTGTGGATGGCTTCTTGACGACCAAATGCTGCACACCATTCACCTTGGGTTAGTCTTGCTTCATCAATACAAACTTTTTCAGAGAATGCTTGCTGAAACGGACGCTGCCAACCATTTTGAAACTCTGTTAAGCCTTCTTTATAACCACATCCTGCATTGCCCATCCAGCGAAAAGTTTCGGCAAAAAATCGACCCATATTGTCAATATCATGATCATTTAAGCCGTCAACCATGGCGTCAATCACCCCTATGGTTTCATCTGTTTTACTGAGATCATTGTCTTTGGTTAAGATACCTTGCTCTGGACGTTTTGAGGTTGTCATAATATTTCTCTCTATTAGGTTAAAAGGTAAAGTTTATTTCTTAAGCATTGGTGAAGACAAAAATCAAACTCTTGATTCTTCGAACGCTTGCCACGCTTTCTCAAAAGCTGCAAAGTCAAAGCCTTCCTGTTTTGCTGGTGTTAGGATGATTTTTTCGCTATTTAATAACTTATGAATAGCGGCTTCCAATTTATCGATTATATTTTTAGGTATGACGACGGCGCCATGACGGTCAGCATGTATTAAATCACCAACTTCAACCGTCATGCCCATGATATCGACCGTGGTATTCACCTCTTTAACATGGACAAATCCATGACTAGGACCGACAGAATGGGCAATCACTGGAAAGTCTTCTGCCATGTCACTCAAATCGCGCATCACGCCATTTGTTAGTGCCCCATTCATCCCAAATGCCTTATGTATCGTCGTGTTGATTTCGCCCCAGTATGCGCCAATGCAGTTTGGATAATCGACATCTTCAACCACTGCGACTGAGGGCATGTCACCTTTAGCACCCTCTGACATGGCACGATAATAATCCATACGTCTGGCGCGGATCACCTCTTTTGGTTCTGTGGGTTCTGCCAATGCGCTAATCTTTGCGGTCACGGCATAACCGACAATCGGTCTTGAATCAGGGTCAGATGACAACATATTTCCACGTGTAAAACTATTGAAGCCTCGTTTGCCTTGAGCCACTTCAATGGCATTACATACCGTTGGCGTATCCACAGATTGCAGCAGTTTAAGTAACGTATTATTCATAGATATCTCCTTTCATTTCCATATGATTTGAGCGACAAGCGAATTCTGCTTAACTAGGGTGTATCATTATTTACGTAAACAACCAGCTTTCTAAGGCACGGTTGGTTTGCTCTGGCGCTTGCAATGTCGGTAGATGTCCTGCACCTTTAATGATGTGTAAATCTGCATGTGGCATCAGAGACTTCATCAATGTATGGCGCTCAACAGGACAAAGTTGATCGTCTTCACCGCACAAGATCAAAGTGGGGACATTAGCAGCAAGTTTTTTTAACGTTTCTTGCTGGTCCTGTCTATCACGCAAAGCCAGGCTTTGGTTAATATAAGCGGCTACACCAGATGACTGAGACATGGCGTTGCAAAGCTCAATTATTTCTAAATTTTTCTGAGTTGCTAGACTTTCTGTCGGTGAAAAATACTTAGGAATAGTATTCGCTATCACCTCAGCCAATCCATTCTGTTGCACATTGGCCATTAATAACTGGCGATTTTTCTTAATTTCTTCTACTTCTGCTCTTGGATTTGTGTCAAGTAGCGCAAGCTTGGCAATGCGATTGGGCGCTTGACGTAACACCTCCATGGCAATAATACCGCCCATGGACAATCCTGCCAGCGCAAAGACTGGTGGTGCATTATCTAGAATGTCTTTTGCCAAATCCTGCATATTACTGTGAGTTGAAACCGGTACAGTATGAATCGGCACTCTATGCGAAAAAGCTGATATTTGAGGTTGGTACAGTCTTGCATCACACATCATGCCGGGGATAAGAACCAAAGGTATCATTTTTATATTCCTAAACAGTCTGCCTCAAAATCCAAGGTAATAACCTTAATCACACTACCGTTCACTTTGGGTGGTTAACTCTGTATCCAAGTCGCCCCTGCCGCTTCGGCAGTATTTTTTACTCTAAATAAGGCAGTTTCACCAGACATAGAAGGGTAAAGACGATGTGTCAGATTAGGCGGTACAGCCACTACATCCCCTGGTGCTATGCTCGTCTGAGATTCTTCACCAGTATCATCTAGCCATTTAAATGTCCAATGCCCTGTTTTAACCATTAGGATTTCGTGACAATCCGTCTGATAAGGCGCTTCACTGATTGAGCCGCGTGTCAAAAACTCCACCGAAAAACCCGGCTTGTCTTTGATCAAGGCATGTTCACCAATCACTTGGCAAGGTGCTTCTTTGGCCAGTGCCATCATGTCCCAATAACGGGCAACATAATGAGGGACGATTGCTGAGGTTGGCACTTCTGGATACTGTTTAAGCCCTTCTTTTGTGAGTTGCGCCATTGGCTCAATACCTTCAGGTAGGCTCTCCCCTTTTTTGCTGTCATACAGTCGACCATCATTGCCCAAAATCAGACCATGAGCCTTAGCCTCTTCAATAACTTGCGGTGCCCAAGTCACACCGCCACCCGCATCGTCACCACCCAATATTGACATAATCATGCCGTAGTCGTTGCCGATATTTTCAAAGCCACGAAATACACCCGTTGGAATATTAAAAATATCCCCTGCTTCGCAAATAACCTCTCCCGCTGTACCATGAAGGCCCCAAAAAAAGCGCCAGCGGCCACTCAATACAAAAAAGACTTCGGCCGTGGTGTGTAGATGTAAGCTGTTTTTACAATGTGGAGGTTGGCCTGCAGCACCAATGTTAAAGCCAGGGGTGTCTTGAATATGTACGTGCTGGTCTGGGCTTTCCGACACACCACCACCAATAATAGTGAAGTTTTCTTTATGATTTGACCCTGGCGTATGTGCATCAATAAAGGCAGTGCGGCAAGGCTGCAAATCTCCATAGCGCACGATACGTTTTTCCATCTCAAGTCTGCTGATACCTTCCATTACTTTATTCCTATTTTAATTTATCTTCTAAACAGCTTTTTTAATCAGAAGCATTTATGGTTTTTTTGCCGAGTTACGAACAATCAATGGGCCATCTATAGAAATACGCCTCGGTGGAGAATCAGGGTTGGCTATTTTCTCTAATAAAGTAGACACCACCTCATCTGCCATACGCTGAGCCGGTTGACTGACGGTCGTTAAGCTATAAGATTCCCAAGATGCTACTGCAACATCATCGTACCCAACGACGGATACATCTTCTGGCACTTTAAGCCCCAACTCATAACGTAAGGTATCCATGACAGCAAAAGCCATAAAGTCATTAGCGACAAATACAGCATCTGGGCGGCTTGTTTCAGATTTATTAGCAAACAACTCTATCGTGGCTTGCTTCGCCGTTTCACGATCATAGTTACCGACCGCTTGTGCAAATAGCTTTTGACCAGACTGTTGCAACCCTAAAATAAAGCCCGCTTCACGGTCTCGCTGTGTAGAAGACCCTGTCCAACCTGAAATATGAGCTATCCTTTTATGGTTACCTTTGACAAAAAACTCTGCTACTTTACGACCACCGACAAAGTTGTCAGAGCTCACACCAGAGAGTCGATCATCATCTTGCAAACGATTGAGCATCACCACAGGAATATTCTCTGTATGACAACGGTCTGTCAAATCGCTAGATAAACTCAGAGACGCTGTGATAATACCATCCACTTGATAATCCAAAAGCTCATCGACCACCTTAAGCGTAGAATCTTTGTCATTCATCGCCATAAAAATTAGTAAATGATAACCTTGTGACTGCAACGCATGAGAAAGCTTTTCGATCACATCTGCATAAAAGAGGTTTTCTAAGTGCGCAACAACCAAACCAATTAAACGACTTTGCCCAGTGATTAATGAGCGTGCTAGCATATTTGGGCGGTAGCCTAGTTCTTTAGCGGCTTTTTTTACCTTGTCTTTAATTTTTTGCGACACACTTGCACCTGGGGTATAGACCCGAGATACCGCAGATTGACTGACCCCTGCTGCTTCAGCAACTTGATCTGCTGTGACACGTTGGGTTTTTATAACATTTGTGATATCAGAATTTTTATTTGTCATCTCATAACCTTTTTTAGCCCAGCTCTTAGCCATTGGTGTTGATAGGGTGTTATGTTAATTATTATACCTAAGCTAATAAATCAAAAACACTTAGTGTCAAAACCGCTGAGAACTCAATATCTAGCATTGGCTATTCTGCGGTCCATCCACCATCTATTAACAATGAAGTGCCTGTTATCATGGCGGCGGCATCTGATGCCAAAAACACCGTTGCTCCCATAATATCCTCTACTTCAGCCACTCTGCCTAAATGAATTTTACTCATAATCCATTGGCTTTTGTCAGCGTCAGCAAACGTTGCCGCACTCAAGGCTGTTCTTACAAATGTGGGACAGATGGTATTAATGCGGATGCCATGTTTACCCCACTCTATTGCCATGGCCTTGGTATAACCCTCAACAGCATGTTTAGTTGCACAGTACACGGCACGATCTGGCCCGCCGACATGGCCCATTTGTGAGGAGACATTGATAAGGCTGCCGACTTTATTGGCATGAATGAGTTTCTTTGCTGCCGCTTGCATCAAAAAATAAGAGGCGCGCAGATTGATATCAGTCACGTCATCAAAATCATTAGGTTCAGTCTCCAGTGCAGGCGTGTGTTTGGCCATACCTGCACTGTTGACCACAATATCAAAAACATCTGCATTAGAGAGGTTTTCAAATAAATGACGAACAGAGGCGACATCGGTCACATCTAGTTTTAAGGCGTTGGACTTTAAACCTTTATCTGCCATTAGTGTCACCACAGCTTGCAACTTATCGGAGGAGCGCGCCGCTAATGTGACGTCTGCACCTGCTTCAGCCAATGCAACAGCACACCCTAACCCAATACCAGATGAGGCTCCAGTCACTAATGCACGCTTTCCTGTCAGATTAAATGAGGGTGTTGTTGGTAATTGCATAGGTCTTTATCTTCTCTAATTTAAATATTTGATATCAAATAGATATGATTGAATGATAATACTGGCTTAGTCAGCCGCTGTACCATAAGGTACTTCTTGATGACCGTAACGGCGTACACGCACATTACACTGTTCAGCATGACCGACAAAACCCTCTAGCATGCATAAACGCGACCCATAACTTCCAATCTTGGCAGCGGCCTCATCCGTAATGATTTTTTGGTATGAGTGTGTTTTTAAGTATTTTCCTACCCACAATCCACCGGTATAACGACCTGCTTTTTTGGTGGGTAACGTGTGATTGGTACCAATGACTTTATCACCATTAGAAACATTGGTACGAGGACCTAAAAATAATGCCCCATAACAAGTCATATGTTCTAAGAACCAATCATCTCGATCCGTCATCACTTGCACATGCTCTGAAGCGTAATCATTGGCAACTTCTAGCATTTCTTCATAGGTGTCACAAACAATGATTTCACCATAATCTTCCCAACTTACCGATGCTGTGTCGGCCGTTGGCAATACTTTGAGTAGGCGCTCTATTTCGCTCATGGTGTCTTCAGCCAGTTGCTGTGATGTCGTTAGCAGTACAGCAGGTGAGTTATAGCCGTGCTCTGCTTGACCTAGCAAATCTGTGGCACAAATCTCACCATCAACCGTGTCATCTGCAATGACCATTGTTTCAGTAGGTCCTGCAAATAAATCAATTCCCACACGACCAAATAGCTGACGCTTTGCCTCAGCGACAAAAGCATTACCAGGACCAACCAGCATATGCACAGGTTCGATGGTTTCTGTACCTAATGCCATTGCTCCAACGGCTTGAATACCACCCAACACATAAATTTCATGCGCGCCGCCTAGGTGCATCGCAGCAATCACAGCAGGGTTCGGCTTGCCTTTAAATGGTGGTGTGCAAGCAACAATACGAGGTACACCAGCGACCGAAGCTGTGGCAACAGACATATGTGCTGATGCGACCATCGGAAACTTACCACCTGGGATATAGCAACCTGCCGACTGAACAGGAATATTTTTGTGACCCAAGATAACTCCAGGCATGGTTTCAATCTCAATGTCCTGCATTGAGTCACGCTGAGCTTGGGCAAAATTACGTACCTGAGTTTGAGCAAATTTAATGTCTTCTAAATCACGAGGCGAAACTTGCGCAATCAGCTCGTCAATCTCTTGTTGGTTTAAACGAAATGCTTGTGGAGAATAATTGTCAAATTTCTCTGACAGCTCACGTATGGCAGTGTCACCACGCTTTTCGATATCTGCTAGTGTGTTTTCAACAACTTGACGCACCTTTGCATCATCTTGGCTACGTTGTGCTTCAGGTTTGCCTTTTTTTAAATAGGTAATCACATCCATGTCCTCGTTTATGCTTATTTAGCATGTTTTTTGATAGATAAAACAGATTGGCTTTCTTACATTATGTTATTAATGGTATGAAACCATTCACGCATCACACTTATACTGCATACGAATTTATCGTTAAAATCCTTATGTCGATACTTATCTAAATACGTTGAAAATACCAATAAGAACCTTTAAATAAAGCGTATAAAATAAAAATTGTTAATCTAGAAACCTACTGATTATGAATATATATTAGCGCGATACGACCAATAATACAACATTTTATTGAATTCGAATTCATTAATTTTTATACCTCTATCAAAGGGCTTTAATGTGAGATATTTAATGCTTAAATTTACGAATGTTTGGCAGTCATGCTACTCTTTCATATAGAATATAAAAGTCGATAAGAACGAGCATCACATTATTCATCGGCATCATTCATGCTATAGAATGCAAAAAAAGCCACCTCAGTGACTTTTTTATTGAAAAGCGTATATTTAAAAGTATGGGTCAGAGATTAGTGACCTGC
>NZ_JADGIN010000025.1:0-860 GCF_016106655.1 Psychrobacter sp. NG27 | reverse complement strand
CGGATGAAATTAGGGTATGACAGAAGGTAAAGGAAATAAGCTATGAAAGTAAGCAAGAAATGTAAACATGGTGAATCCTAAGAGTGTTTGGATGACCACATTCAAGGTTCCCAACAAAACACTCACTATCCTAAGGAAAAATTGCCTAAAATTATTACACACAAATGGAAGTTTGGTAACCTATTGGAGGCTCCCAACACACTTCCAATGAAAGGCCTTTTTGTTACAAAATTTGAAAGCAAAGCAAATTGCCAATTACAAAATTACAAAAAAAAGTCTTCAATTTTGGTGGCTATTCTCTCTGTGGTGTTTCACTCAATTTGGAGTGTTTCTTAGTCCAATAGCTCTTAAGGTGGTTGGCCCCTTGCTTCTTGACTCAAATTCTTCAAGGGATGGCACCAATCCTCCTTTGCAATTCCCTATATGGCAACTCACAAACAAGGAAACAAAGAGACAAGCAATAACCAAAGACCAAAAAAAATGAAATGAAAGCTAAACCAATAGAGTTTTAACAAGACAAATTTTCAAGGATTATTCAACAATTAAAGCAATGAAAAGCACAAAAAGCAAGCTAGGACTCAAAGAGAAACCTAGAATGGCTCTAGAGTAGAGTAAAAAAAACTAAAACAATAAGACTCAAGAAACCTCTAGTTTTGGCACTTGTTTTCACACTAATTTTCAATTGAAATTTCAGAACTAAGATTGGTATAAAATAAGCCCCAATTATAGAACAAATTTCGAGCCAAAACAACAAGCACACTTCCCTTTCACTTTTTTTTCTGGATACTGATTTTCCTACCAACTTGTGTGATTTTTATTATTTTTTACTTTTATCCAAATCACTTGTTTCTGTTTTTCTA
>NZ_JADGIN010000024.1:0-941 GCF_016106655.1 Psychrobacter sp. NG27 | reverse complement strand
GTCATTGATGCTACCAAAGACAGTGTGATCACTGGCATTACTGATGGTATGCCTACTGCTGAAGACACCGTTTATGCTCGTATTGTTGAAGACGACAGCACGGCTGAAGGCGGTACGCTGACGCACCGAGTGGAACTGGTCGACGTTGACGGTAACCTGATTGAAGTCGTAGCAGGTGAAGCCATTACCATCACCTTAGCCTACAATAATGAAGGTATCACTACCAATCCCGATGGCAGTGCCGACTACACTCCAACCACCAGTGTCACCATACCCGCGGGACAATCAAGCGTTCTTATCAACAACCCAACGCTTGATGACCGCTTTAGTGAAGTGCCTGAGTCTTACACCCTTAGCATTACCGACGTCAGCCAAAGCAATGGCAGCTATGAAGCTGTTGCTATTACCAGTGACGTTGAAGATCAAAGTGTCACTGGCACCATCACCAGTAACACCGATACCAATAACGAGACTGAGGGTGGTTACAATAGCAACGACACCGTCTTCGTCCAGATCACAGGCAACGACAGTTCGGTTGAAGGCGATGACGGCAGTCTTACCCACACCATCACACTCGTTGACAATGCTGGCAACCCCGTTGCGCTCTATGAAGGTCAATCTATTGAGGTCACGTTGCGCTATACCAACGATGACACGGTGAATGCTGACTATGAAGGCGAGCGCATTGCTGAGACTATTACCATCACCGGCACATCAGCAGGCGTCAGCACAATTGACATCAGCCAAGCAGTGGCAGACGACATCCTAGGCGAAGGTCAAGAGACTTACACCCTAAGCATTGCTAGCGTGAGTGACACAGGGTTAGTGCGCCTTGAGAATCTAGAGATTGATAGCGACAACCAAAGCGTCACCGGCGAGATCACAGACGAAGCAGCGGGTAACGAAGACGTTACCACCATCAGCCTCACGGGTGATGAGAG
>NZ_JADGIN010000023.1:0-1093 GCF_016106655.1 Psychrobacter sp. NG27 | reverse complement strand
CTATTTTACAATTCACTTCATTATCCATGTGCTTTCACAACACAGCTTCATTTCTCATAGTGCTATTTTTAAATAGCAAAAGGAAGTTTGCCCAATGAGTCATATCTAAACAGGAGCACAAGCAATGAGTAATGTTTATCCCAGAAGCTTTTCGCATGTTGGTCTGTCAGTGCCTGATATAGACAAGGCCGTCAAATTTTATACTGAGGTAATGGGTTGGTACACTATCGTAGCGCCTACCAAAATCGTCGAAGACGATAGCCCTGTAGGTCAAATGTGTACAGAAATATTTGGTAAAGGATGGAGCCATTTACACATAGCGCACCTATCCACTGCGGACCGAGTGGGTGTAGAGCTTTTCCAATTTAAGAATCAGGAAGATCCTGAAGATAATTTTGAATACTGGAAAACAGGTATTTTTCACTTTTGTGTCCAAGATCCAAATCTTGAAGAGCTTGTAGAGAGCATCATCGCAGCTGGCGGTAAAAAGCGTATGGAAAAACCCCGTTATTACTACCCAGGTGAAAAACCTTATCGTATGATCTATATGGAAGATCCATTTGGCAATATCGTTGAGATATATAGTCATAGCTATGAGCTGACTTATAGTCTATAAATTAGGCATTTAACGCTACTGCTCAGCTAGTGTTAGATAAATTAAAACCGCCTCGATTTATAACAATCGGGGCGGTTTTGTATGTAAGCTATTATTTTGGTCTGCGATGTATCGGTGAGCAAGGCCTGTTGAACATTCAACGTTTTAACCACAGGTAGGCACAAGCTGGGCTTCCGTTTATCCGAAATTAATATAAAACCTGACCTCTTTCTGCTAAGTTAAAAGAGATAGCCTTATTGTCTATCGGTTTGGAGGTGTTATGGATAAAGAGCTAAGAGGTAGTGATTTAGCGCGTGCAATGTTAAAAAGTGGTTATAAAAACATATGGTGTGCTGTCGATGACGAGAGCGATGAACGAGCGATGATGGATAATGACGGTAATGACTTTACCGCTTATATCGTAGCATTTGAAAATGGCTATTTTCATAGTGATGGCGGTATGCAATGGTTATATGCTGTACCAATTAAGATAGAGGA
>NZ_JADGIN010000022.1:0-1222 GCF_016106655.1 Psychrobacter sp. NG27 | reverse complement strand
GACTGATAGATTAGTTTAGTACGTTAGCAACAACACCAGCGCCTACAGTACGGCCGCCTTCACGAATAGCGAAGCGAAGACCTTTGTCCATAGCGATTGGGTGGATAAGCTCTACGCCCATCTCAACGTTATCACCAGGCATTACCATTTCAGTACCGTCTTGTAATTGGATTGCGCCAGTTACGTCAGTAGTACGGAAGTAGAACTGTGGACGATAGCCGTTTAGGAATGGTGTGTGACGACCACCCTCTTCTTTGCTCAACACATATACTTCAGCGTCAAACTTGGTGTGAGGAGTGATTGAACCTGGCTTAGCTAGTACTTGGCCACGTTGTACGTCTTCACGCTTAGTACCACGTAGTAGTACGCCACAGTTTTCGCCTGCACGACCTTCGTCAAGCAGTTTACGGAACATCTCTACACCAGTACAAGTGGTTTTTTGAGTGTCACGGATACCAACGATTTCGATTTCGTCGCCAACGCGTACGATACCAGACTCAACACGGCCAGTTACAACAGTACCACGACCTGAGATTGAGAATACGTCTTCGATTGGCATTAGGAATGCTTTGTCAACGTCACGCTCTGGCTCTGGGATGTAGGTGTCTAGAACTTTCAATAGTTCTACAACCGCTGGTTGACCATATTTCTCTTGTGAGCCTTTTAGGGCTTCAGTAGCTGAACCATGGATGATTGGCGTGTCATCACCTGGGAAGTCATAGTCAGAAAGTAATTCACGTACTTCCATTTCTACGAGTTCTAGCAATTCTTCGTCATCAACAACATCACATTTGTTCATGAATACGATGATGTACGGTACGCCAACCTGACGTGAAAGCAAGATGTGCTCACGTGTTTGTGGCATAGGGCCGTCAGTTGCAGATACGACTAGGATTGCGCCGTCCATTTGAGCCGCACCAGTGATCATGTTTTTAACATAATCGGCGTGACCTGGGCAATCTACGTGAGCATAGTGACGTGCTTCTGTGTCATATTCTACGTGTGAGGTGTTGATGGTGATACCACGTGCTTTTTCTTCTGGTGCTGAGTCAATAGACGCGTAGTCTTTGGCTTCGCCACCTGAAGTGATTGCAGCAACAGTCGCGATAGCAGCTGTTAGGGTTGTTTTACCGTGGTCAACGTGTCCGATGGTACCAACGTTGACATGTGGTTTTAGACGTTCAAACTTGGCCTTTGCCATGAGTATTTCCTCTTTTTTTGG
>NZ_JADGIN010000021.1:0-1297 GCF_016106655.1 Psychrobacter sp. NG27 | reverse complement strand
GGCAAAAGATGGATCGAGTTACATCACGGCTTCGTCTACTGCCAAACACATTTAGGATTGTTGATGTCCTTGTTACTTCTAGTTTCACCTTGACAAAGATGTCATGGACCATGTTGAAAATCTAAATTGATTCAACCCCATATCCTGCGTAAAAATTCGCAATACTTCAACTGTGCATCATTCGCATACATCCATGCTTTTCATTGGTTGCATTGCTCATTGCATTCTTTCCTTGAAAAAGAAAATAAAAATAAATAAATAAATAAAATAAAATAAAAATGATCTTAATCATTGTTATCAAAAAGAAAAGAACACGCTTTACGGCGCCCTTACCGAACTCGTGCTAGAGCTAGAGTAATGGGTGAAGTAGAGGAGGTGCAAGAGAAGATGAAGGCCGACAGGGAGGCCATGAAAGAGCAAATGGCCACAATGATGGAGGCCATGATGAGCATGAAGAAGATAATGGAAGCCAATGCGGTTATAGTTGCCGCTACTAGCGCTGTCGCTGAGGTGAACCCGATGCTCCCATCTGGCCTCAAGCAAATGAATCATCCAACCTCAGATATGGTAGGCAAAGATTTGGGAAGTACGGGCGGCCCCATGATGTGCAAATTCAAAACGAGCACGCCTTCCCACCATATGGCTTGCCTCCCAACTATACACCACCCAATGTGGCATACACTCTCAATGAGAATGTCAATAACTCCACTCCTATACTCATTAAGAGCCAACAACCCCAAACTGATCATGCACATGTCTCTTAAACCGTGGGGGAGACACATGAAATTCCCCATCACAATCTAGCCGACTTCGAGCCTTGGCTCGGATATGCCACTGAAGGGCAAGCAGTTGGTGGTATACCCCTACAAAACCCTTTGGAGGGCCCTCAGTATCACCCACAACTACACCTCTTGCATTCCACAGCGGTTAAAAACCCTCATGACTATGGCAGGAATGGGAAAGTTGGATCATCTAGAGGAAAGGCTCAGGGCCATTGAAGGAGGTGAAGATTATGCCTTTGCTAACCTAGAAGAGTTGTTCCTAATACCCAAACATGGTCATTCCCAAGTTCAAGGTGCCGGACTTTGGCAAGTACAAGGGGACTACTCGCTCCAAGAACCATCTAAAGATGTACTGTCGGAAGATGGGGGCATACGCAAAAGATGAGAAACTGCTGATCCATTTCTTCCAAGAAAGTCTTACTGGGGTAGCTATTACCTAGTACACTAATTTGGAACCTTTCCGAGTCCATTCGTGAAAAGACCTAATGGTTGCCTTCTTTAGGCAGTATCAGTAC
>NZ_JADGIN010000020.1:0-1423 GCF_016106655.1 Psychrobacter sp. NG27 | reverse complement strand
TGAACTGAACCCCATAAGTTGGACACAACTTCTGGGGTATTTTTATGCGTTACGATCTAGACTTTAAGCTCAAAGTGATTGCATACTACAAGCAAGGACATACTGGCGTCGCGACAGCGAAGAAATTCAGACTTGATAAAAAGATACTATCTAAGTGGATCCAGCAATATCAAAATGGTGGCATAGACGCAATCAAGCCTAAGGTGAGTAAAGCTAAATACAGTAGCGATTTTAAATACCAAGTGATCATGATCATGTTAGAACAAGGTTTAAGTCAGTCTGAAACGGCGCTCAAGTTTAACATCAGCTCACCTGCTCTCATCAGCCATTGGCACAAAGCTTATCGACTCTACGGTATGTCTGGACTCACATCTAAACGTAAAGGTAATACCGCCATGACCAAGCCAGTTATCACAGACAAGCCACATGATGACAAGACCCTAGCAGAATTAAAGCGTGAGAATGAGTATCTACGTGCGGAGATTGCCTACCTAAAAAAGCTGGATGCACGGCTTCGGGAAAGGGAACAAGCTGCGACAAAGCAAGGCTCATCGAAGAGTTAAGAGAGCAGCATCTATTATCTGACTTATTAACCATAGCAACCCTTGCAAGGAGTAATTTCTACTACCATAGAGCGCAGCTGTGGAATAAAGATAAGTATGCCGACTTAAAGCAGCATATCGCCACCCTTTATCACCAGCATAAAGGCAGATATGGCTATCGTAGAATCACGGTCGCCCTAAAACAGCTAGGGATTCATCACAATCATAAACTTATCGCCAAGCTTATGAAGCAGCTGAAGCTCAGTGCACGGATTCGACGGCAAAAATGGCGCTCATATAAGGGACAACAAGGCAAAATAGCAAACAATCATCTAAAGCGTCGATTCAAGGCAAGTAGACCCTTTAAGCGTTGGCTCACTGACATTACCGAGTTTAAGGTCGGTGATAACAAATTATACTTATCACCGATACTCGATTGTTATAATAATGAGATTATTAGTTATACGCTCTCAAAAAGGCCGACCTATGATTTAGTAAGTCGAATGCTAAGTCAGGCACTGGAAAAAACTAAAGCCAGCCGTCATAAGAAGCTAATGCTACATTCAGATCAGGGATGGCATTATCAGATGAAGCCGTTTAAAAAGACGCTCAAAAAGCATCAGATTAAACAAAGTATGAGCAGGAAAGGAAATTGCCTCGATAATGCGCTGATGGAAGGCTTCTTCGGTACACTAAAGTGTGAGACTATTTATATTGAGAAGCCAGGCTCGATTGAGGTGTTAGAGAAACAGATTCATGAGTATATCCACTACTACAATCATGAAAGAATTCAGCTTAAACTAAAAGGACTGAGTCCTGTGCAATACAGAACTCAGTCCTTGAAATAAACTTAAACCGTCCAACATTTGGGGGTCAGTTCA